>JBAIYK010000122.1:0-22449 GCA_037915935.1 Solirubrobacterales bacterium
GAGACGAGCCCGAGCAGCGTCCCGGCGGCCGCGCTCGCGGCGAAGGCGCGGCCGTGCTGCAGCGCGTAGGCGAGCAGGATCGGGCCGGCGACGACCGGCAGCCCGCCGATCAGCCCGCCGACGCGCGCGCCGAAGCGCCTCGCCGTGAGCGAGGCGCCGACGACGAAGCTCGGCGCGAGCAGCAGCTTGACGGCGAGCGAGAGCACGCGCACATGATCCAGCAAGCCGCGCTGTTCGCAGCTGTGCGTCCCCGAGAGCGGGATCTCATCAGCTCATCCCCGTCAGGGTGATGCGCTTGGGCAGGCTCGCGTTCTGCCACCTAAGTCAAGATCGACGATCGACATCCGTCGCAAGCGTGGCCGCATACAGCGTGTAGTCGCCATCCAGCTTCCTGGTCGCGACGAATCCCGCTCGCGTGATCAGTCGCACCGACTTCTCATTTTGGTTGGCTGCCATCGCAACGATCCGCTCATATCCTTCGCGCGCAGCGAACCTGGCGGTCTCTTCCAACACGGCCACGCACAGCGGGCGCGGCGGCTTCTCGTTCAGAACCGCTCCCTGGAAGTGGACGTCAACGGCAAGCACGACGAGATCGACGGTGCGCGGCGCCGAGGCCGGCTGCAGGACGGATGCCGCGGCAAGCTCGCCTGTGTGCTCGAACAGCAGCACTCTCAACCCAGGGGGCGCCTTGTCGAGCAGAGACGCGGCCTTGTGGACGACCTTGACGGCGTCGCGCACGTACCAGGGCGTGTGCCCACAGCTGAGGCGGCTGATTGCCCCAGCATCCTGCGGCTGGGCAAGGCGAACCGTCGGCGGCCGCAGACGCCGGTGGGCCATGGGCTACTGCCAGGCCAGTCGTGGACCGATCAGAGCCAGCGGACGCGGGCTTGGAGCCTCGTCAAGCACCTGCTCGAGGTTATCGGGCAAGTGGGGCCTTAGGACCGCGAAAGGATCGGGGGACTTCAGCTCGGGAAGCCGCGAATGTCTGTGCTCGGCGATATCCGACCACGCGCGCTCGACCAGCGTCCACAGCGATCCGTCGCCAAGCTGCTCCTGCCTGATGCTCACAGCAGCCTCGAGCATGCGGTCCCAGTTGGAGGTCACATAGATCGGCATGTAATACCGGCGACCGTCAGGAGTGTCGATCTCGGCAGTCTCTCCGTGCAGCTTCGTCAGGATGCCGGTTACGGTCATCACGCGCAGCTCGCGCAGCGCCTTCTCCCACGAGTCTCGCGCCGCTTGAACGCTGTACGCCAGTTCGTCGGCCGGCCTGGGATCGACTGTCGCAAGCCACCCGTAGAGGCCATCCAGATCGAGCCGCCTGGAATCGTCCTGGGACTCGAGGCTGACCAACTTTGCCAGCCGCCTCGCCGCCCTGCTCGACTCGACCTTGCGCGCACGTGCCGCGATCCGGAGCGCCAGCTCGGGCATTTCCTTGCGATACGCCGTTGCGGCGTCGCGATTCAGCGAGCAAAACACTACGAGCGTGCCCTCGACATGCCCTTTGCGCCGCGGCTTGATTTGGATGCCACTCGATATGAAACCGTCGCGCTTGAGACGACGAAAGGCGCTTTCGCCCGCATTGCCGGTCGGGTCCAGCGCGGTGAGGATGTCCTGCTTTGAGAGCAGCGGGCGCTCTATTGGCATGGCAAGAGCATATACGCTCTGATCTGTCGATTCAACAAGTCAGATCGGGATCGGGCATCGCTGTGTCGTGGTGCCGGCGCCGTCAGCTGCTAGCGTCGCCTTTGGCGGGCCTGGCGTGACCGCCCCGGATAGTTGCGACGGCAAGCAACTCCATGCCACGGTCGGGACCGAGGCGTTGCAGCCCTACAGCCGTCACCGTGACCGGCGTCTGGCAAGACACATAGCGTGGCCGCGCCACGCTGTTCCGGCGCGATATCGCCATAGAGCAGGTCATGGTCCTGGCCTTCCTGCCGAGGGCCGCGAGCCAGATATCGCTCCCAAACACTCCTGCGACGCTGCGGTTGGTGGGCACGTACCAGCGCCTGCGATCGAAAACGGCGTCGTGTATGCGCAAACGTCTTTCGCGGTGCGTATAGCGGTTGGGGATGTGGCGAATGTCGAGCCACACTCGATCGGTCTCGGCGAGCCACGCTTCCTCGCGAGCGAAGCGCAGGACGACGCTCGGCGAGACTCCGAGCGCGTCGGCCAGTCGCAGCAGCTCGCTCGGCTGCTCCATCCTCCGGACGCGGTTGGCCAGCTCGTGTCGTGCTCTGCGCGGCACGAGCAGCTCGGCGGCGAACGTGTGGGCGAACAGCTCCTCGCTCTCGAGCGGCAGGCGCGCGGCCAGCTCCGGATGATGGCGGTGAAGCAGGATGTGGCCGATCTCGTGGGCAATCGCGAAGCGCTGGGCGCTGTAGCGCAAGCCCCGGCGCAGCTCGACGATGTCGACGATGGTGGGCCCGCTGTCCCACAGGCGCGGGGCCGCTCGGTTCTCGCAGAGCAGACGCCGGTGCCAGCGCGCTGTGGCGCCCAGCTCCGAACGTCTGTGGATCACGATGCCGAGCCGACGTGCGAGCTCCATCACGGGCACGCGCAAGTCCGTGGCGGCAGGAGCGTGCGCCTCGACGTGGCGCACGATCGCGCGCGCGGCGCCGATGACCTCGCGCCTGCGTAGGGGCGCTTGGGCGTCACGCGGGCGGGGAGGCGCTTCACGCACGACGTCAGGCTGTCCCAAGGCAATCACTGCCCAAGCTCCTTGGCGATCTCATCCAACGCCTGGATTGTGACGCGCCGCTCGGCGTCAACATCCTTGGCGCCGTCGCGCGACGCCGATGCGAGCAGCGCCTTGCGCTTCGATGCGACCTGGCCTTGAAGCGAGCCGGGAGTCGAGAACCTGTCGGCCAACCGTGTCTTGGCCGCATGCTGGTCCCCTTCGGGGGCGATCCGCCAGTACAGCGCCGCACCGAGCGCGCGCTCCTCGTCTGTCGTTCCACCGTCGAGCATCTTCTCGAACGCTTGCAGCGGCGCCCAGTCGATCTCGCCCCAAGCCACCCTGTCGAGCAGCGCTGCATAACGCTTGGCAGAAGGCCGCTCGCTCCTTGGCAGGTAGCGGAACCAGCAGCACTCCTTGAGCGCGCCGGCAACGGTGTGCTCCTCGGGATCGACTCGGGGAAACAGGCCATGCAGGAATGCGTCGACGGCGTGCGACAGTCCTATCGCGTCATCGGAGCGCTTGGGGTGCACGAGCACCATCAGCCGCCAGAGGGCGGCGTAGTGGCGGCTCAGGTCTCTTACCTGGTCCTGAACGGCTGGATGGTCGCCAAGCGTGACGACCGTGTGGTCTGTCAAGGCTCCTGTCTCGATGCCCTTCGCCTGGCTGAAGCGCGGGGGGACGTAGAGCAGCAGCGAGTTCGCATGCCAGCCCGCCGCTTCGATCATCTGCGACTCCAGCTCTGCCCGTCGCTGCGCGTCGTTGCGCAGGCCGTCGATCACTTCTCTCAACGAGCGTTCGCGCTCGTTCTCGGGAGACTGTCGCTTGCCGCTCAGCGCAGGATAGGTCTCTGCGTTCATGCTGAACGCGACCTTGTAGAGCTCGCGGCGCGCGATCGCGTCGAGCAGCGCGATGCCGTGCAAAGCGTCACGGGCCCCATGCTGGTCCTTCTTGGCAAGCGCATTCTCCAACTTGTGCCATGCGTTCATGCGCATGAGCAGGTTCAGCGTCTCGTCTCCCACGTCAGGATCGAGCAGCGACTCGGGGAACGCAGAGCGACGCAGGCACGCAACACTGCTTCGCCGTCGCGATGGAGAGGCCGACAGCAGCTCGTTCACGCGGCCGTCGATCTCGCCGGCATCTACTGCGTCTCGCGGTTCGGGGAGGTCGGGCGGAACGCCCACGAGGTGGAACACCTTGGCGAGCATCGCCGATGCCGAGACCTTCGCCTTGTGGTAATAGACGATCTCCGCGAACCTGTAGCGTTGCCTGACGAGTTCCACGACACCAGTGCAGGTGTCGAGTTTGGGCTTGCCGCGCCCGTCGACGAGCGACAGAGCCATGCGCGCCTGCCTGCGGTGGTCGTGCCCGACGTAGAAGCGTGACACCACGCGGTCGTCTTTGAGCACGTCGAGTCCGAGGTTGTGCGGATCGCGCTGCAGGTAGTCGAGATAGTCGGCCGAGATCGTGTTGGCGACTATGTCGGCCATGTAAGGGTGGAACAGTGAGCCCGACAGCCGGCCCATCTCCTCCTGCAGGCGTTCGATCGTCTGTCTCGCGGGGCTGCGCGCCCTCTGGTTGGCCGTCTCGAGTATCTCCTCAAACGTGGTGCGCCTGCCGTTCGCCACCTCCTCCTTCCAGGTGCAGATCAGCAGTACCGCGCCCCATACGTATTTGCCGTCGACGATGCCGACCCGCTCGAACGCATCCGGATAGAGGTCCTTGCGGCGAAGCACGGCCGCCACTTCCGGTACGCCACCGGAGGCGTCGGAGATCCACAGGTGATGCAGGCGGGGCGAGCTGAAGCTGTCGTGCCGCTCGTAGATGCCCTCGAACTCGTCCTCCAGCGTGTGTCCCAGCGGCACGTGCCCGATGTCGTGCAGGAGCGCCGCCCAGCGGACGAGATGTCGCAGGACCGCCCATCTGTCTGCCAGCTCTTGCCCGCAGCCGATTGTGGGCTCGAGGCCCAGGTCGAGCGTTGGCTGCCCAGCGCGTCCTGCCGCCTGGGACGGTGGCGTGGGCAAGAAGTCGCTGGGCTCGATCGCCCCGGGAGGGCGGGACCGCTCGCCTTCGTAGTTGCGCGCGAGAGCAGTGACGAGGCGATCGGCGGTGGCATACGCCCCCATGCAATGGCTGAGCCGTGTGTGGGTTCCGCCGCGATAGACGAGATGGCTGTAGCCGAGCTGGTACACGCGCCCGAGCCGCTGAAGAGCGGCGGTGTCGAGCAGCGCTACCGCGAGCGGATCGTAGGCGACATCGCCATGGATCTCGTCGCGATGGGTGACTTCCTTGTGCGAGCGCATCTCCTCCTCGAATCCTTTCGACGGCCGTTGATCGTACTGAACGATCAGGCGGAACTCTGGGGCAGACAGGATTCGAGATCTCGATTAGCGACCGTAAGTCCTGAGCGCCTGAGCTTTCGCAGAGGGTCGTGTTCGCCCTCCCACTGCGCGGCGCAGCAGGAGGTAGACGACGATCGCGAGCGAGGCGAGCCAGGCGACGGCGAGCAGCAGGTCGCCGGTGGCTTGGAAGGTGTGGGCGAAGGCGCCGTCGAGCATTACGCGGGTGGGTGCGTAGCCGGGGAGCAGGAACGCGAGGCGCGGCGGCGTGGCGTGGAACATCGGCGTCTGTACGACGCCGAGGTCGGTCATCACGAGGAACAGGATCAGGTAGGTGGCGGGCAGCTTGTCGAGCAGGGCTCCCGCGAGCGCGCCGACCAGGGCGTAGATGAGGCCGACGAGCGCGAGCGCGACGATCACCGCCGGCCAGGAGACGGGGGTGAAGAACAGGGCGGTGACGATCGCCGCGACGGCGACGACGAGCGCGGTCGCGGCGAGCAGCACGGTCAGGCGCGCGAGGACGGCCTGGCCGGCGCGCAGGCCGGCGAGCACGAGCCGGCGGTCGGCTTGGAGGGCGGACTGCATGACGAACACGCCGACGAGGGCGGCGGCGAACGCGACGCTGATCTTCGCCATCTCGGGGCCGTGCAGCGCCTTCATCGTCGTGGTGATCGTCTCGCCGCCGGGCAGCTCGATCTGGCGGGGGGTTGGCTGTGTCTCGGCGATGCTCTTCGTGATGATGTAGGCGGGGAAGATGACGAGCAGGATCGCCACGAGGGGGCGGCGGCGCTGGTCGCGGAACGCCATCCTGGTCGCGGTGGTCGCGGTGGCCGCGGGGGCGCTCATGCTCGGCCCCTCGTGCGGGCGGTGAGCCAGAACGCCGCGAGGGCGACGGCGAGGGCTGCGAGGGCGACGCCTGCGGTGTTCAGCCAGTCGACGCTCGGCGAGCCGTGTCCGCCGCCGGCTGCGATCAGGAGGCTGGCGGCATGGCGCGTGGGCGTGAAGAACGCGCCGATCCCGCCGGAGCTCGTCATCTGCGGGCCGGAGAAGGCGTCGACGGAGAAGATGAGGATGACGAGCAGCGATCCCTCCAACGGCGCTGCGACGAGCGCGCCGACGATCGCGCCGATGCCGATGTAGATGGCGGCGAACGCGAGCACCGCGACGGCGGCGTGCCAGGGGTGTCCGATCCCGCTCCGCAGCCAGAGCGTGAGGAAGGCGACGGCGCCGACGCTCACGCCGAGCGCGATCGAGGCCGCGATCCGGGACAGAGCGACGCGCAGCGCGCCGAAGCCGGCAGCGGCGAGGCGTCGGTCTGCTCCACGGGAGGAGGCGACCTGGAAGAACGCGAGCGTGCCGGCGAGGAACGCGGTCGCCCACCCGGCGCTGATCGCGGTCGCGGACTGCTGTTGGAGCGTGCCGCCGAGCGCTTTGGAGAAGTCGCCGAGCACCGAGGCGAAGATGAGCACGAAGAACACCGGGATCACGACGAGCAGCACCAGCGTCAGGGGTGCGCGCAGCTGCTCGCGTACGAAGCTCCCGGTGCTTTGCGCGAACGCGCTCATCAGCCTTCGCTCGTCCTGCCGTCGTGCAGCTCGTATACGCGGTCGAGCCGCTCGCGCTCGGCCAGCAGGTGCGAGACGATGAGGATGCCCATGCCTCGGTCGCGGCGGCGCTCTGACATATCCCAGAAGCGCACGTAGGTCTCCCAGTCGAACCCGGAGTAGGGCTCGTCGAGGAGCAGCAGGTCAGGGTCGTGCATGAGCGCGAGCGCGAGGTTGAGCTTCTGGCGCGTGCCGCCTGAAAGCTCCTCGACGCGATAGCCGCGGTAGCGCTCGAACTGCAGCTCCTCCAGCAGACCCGCGACAGCACGGTCGCGCTCGCCGTCGTCCTGGCCGTAGGCGCGGGCGAACAGCTCGAAGTGCTCATCGACCGTGAGCTTGTCCCACAGCATCGGCAGCTGCGGGCAGTAGCCGAGCCGTCCAGGCTGCCACACGCTGCCACGGTCGGCGCCGAGCAGGCCGACGGCGATCTGCATGAGCGTGCTCTTGCCCGAGCCGTTCTCGCCGACGAGCCCTACGAGTTCGCCTGCGCACACCTCGAGGCTCGCGCCTCTCAACACCGCGACGGTGCGGCGTCTCGGCCAGATGCCGCGATGGAAGCTCTTGCGAAGCTCCTCCGCGCGCAGTACGCAGTGCCCGCGGGCAGGGCACTCGCCGAGAGCGCGTGCCCGCTGCGCGCGGGTGAGCCCTGGAGCGGGTCTCGTCGAACTCGGGGCGCGTGTCGTCGGGACGCCCATGAGGCATCGGGCCTAGCTGCGTTGTCCCCAGAAGAACCAGACGACGCCCGCGATCGCGAGCAGTCCGGCGACGGTGACGACGATCTGGGCGGCGCTCATGCGTGGGCCTCCCGTGGCTGCCAGTGACGCAGCCGGTTCGCGTTCGATACGACGGTGACGGAGCTGAACGCCATCGCCGTCGCGGCGATCAGCGGCGAGAGCAACAGCCCCGTGAAGGGATAGAGGACGCCGGCGGCGATCGGCAGCCCGGCGCTGTTGTAGACGAAGGCGCCGAGCAGGTTCTGCTTCACGTTGCGCATCGTCGCGTGCGATATCTCGATCGCGGTCGCGACGCTCTGTAGACTGCCGCCGACGAGGGTGACGTCGGATGCCTCGATCGCGACGTCGGTCCCCGTCCCGATCGCGAAGCCGACGTCGGCCTGCGTGAGCGCGGGCGCGTCGTTGATCCCGTCGCCGACCATTCCGACGCGCTTGCCCTCCAGTTGCAGCTCGAGGACCTCGTGCGCCTTCTCGGCGGGCAGGACTTCGGCCAACACGCGCTGCACGCCGACCTCGCGCGCTATCGCCTGAGCGGTCTGCTCGCTGTCGCCGGTGAGCATTACGACCTGCAGGCCGGCGCGGCGCAGCCGCTGGATCGCGGCCGGGGAGTCCGGCTTGATCGTGTCCGCGACGGCGACGACGCCGGCGGGCCGGCCGTCGAGCGCGAGGTACGTCGCGGTCTTGCCTTCGCCGGCCAGCCGCCGCACCGAGGCGTCAAGGTCCGAGGTGGCGATCCCGTTCTCCTCCATCAGCTTGCGGTTGCCGAGCAGCACGCTTCGCCCGTCGACCTGTGCGCTGACGCCGTGACCAGGCATGGCGGCGAACTTCTCGGGTGAGGGGAGCGCGACCCCGCGCTCGCGCGCCCCGGCGACGATCGCCCGCGCGAGCGGGTGCTCCGAGTCGCGCTCGACCGCCGCCGCGAAGCGCAAGACCTCCTGCTCGCCCGCGTCGCCGGCCGCGATCACGTCGGTGAGCGCCGGCTGGCCGTGGGTGATCGTGCCGGTCTTGTCGAGCACGATCACGTCGAGATCGCGGGCGGCCTGGAGCGCGTCGCCGCCGCGGAAGAGGACGCCCTGCTCGGCGCCCTTGCCCATCCCGACCGTGAGGGAGGTGGGGGTGGCGAGGCCGAGCGCGCAGGGGCAGGCGATGATCAGGACCGTCACCGCGACGATGACGGCATAGGCGAGCACGGGCGCCGGCCCGAGGTCGAACCAGACAACGAACGCGGCGATCGCGACGATGATCACCGCCGGCACGAACACGCCGGCGACGCGATCGACGACGCGCTGGATCGGGAGCTTGCTCGCCTGCGCGTCCTGCACCATCCGCACGATGCTCGCGAGCGCGGTGTCCGCGCCCACCTTCGTCGCCTCGAAACGGAACGCGCCCGTCTCGTTGATCGTCGCGCCGATCACCTCGTCGCCGACCGTCTTGTCCACAGGCATCGACTCGCCCGTGACCATCGACTCGTCGACGCTGGAGGCGCCGTCGACGATCGTGCCGTCGACCGGGACCTTCTCGCCCGGGCGGACGGCGATGACGTCGCCGACATGGACGTCGGCGATCGGAACGTCGAGCTCCTCGCCGTCGCGGATGACGCGCGCGGTCTTCGCCTGCAGGCCGATCAGCTTGCGGATCGCCTCCGAGGAGCGGCCCTTCGCCTTCACCTCGAGCGCCATCCCGAGCGTGACGAGCGCGACGACGACGACGCTGACGTCGTAGTACTCCTGCGCGAGGTCGGCGTTCGGGAAGATGCTCGGCGACGTCACCGCGACGGTCGAATAGAGCCAGGCGGCGGTGATCCCGAGCGCGATGAGGGTGTGCATGTCCGCGTCGCGGCGGCGCAGGGCGCGCCAGGCGCCCTCGTAGAACTGGGCGCCCGCCCACGCGAGCACCGGCAGCGTGACGAGGCCGAGCGCGCGCCACGTCCACCAGAGGGAGTCCGAGCCCTTCGCGAAGAACGACCAGCGATCCAGGCCGAGCACATCGGGATAGGACAGGATCACGACCGGTACAGCGATGACCGCGGCGAACCAGAACTTGCGCATGAGGGCCCTGTATTCGCGTTCGCGGTCGCGCTCCTGACGGTCGACCGCTTCCTGATCGTCGCTCGTCTGTCGGTGCGGCGTGTAGCCGGCGCGCTGCACCGCCCGCTCCAGCTCGGCGACATCGGCGGCCTGCGGGCGGCGGCGGACGGTCGCCTCGGCGGTCGTGAGATTCACTGTGGCGTCGACCACGCCAGGCACCTGGGAAAGCTCGCGCTCGAGCTTCGTCACGCAGGAGGCGCAGTGCATCCCCGCGACGCCGAGCCGGACCGTCTCAGCCGCCTGGCCCTCAGAGGCGTCCGGCGCGCGCGTCGTCGGCGGGCTCTCTCGCGCAGGGGTGGCAGTGTGCGCGCTCATCGCTTGACCAGTCGCCCAACCGCCGCCATCAGCTCGCCCACCTGCTCGTCAGGACTGTCCGGTGCGTGGCCCTCGCCCAGCATGCACACGCGCACGTGCCCGTCGACGAGGCCGAGCGCGATCTTGTCGAGCGCCGCCTGGATCGCCGCGATCTGCGTCAGCACGTCGATGCAGTAGCGGTCCTCCTCGACCATCCTCGCGACGCCGCGCACCTGTCCTTCCACGCGCGCGAGGCGGTTCTTCAACTGGTCCTTGCTGGCTGTGTATCCACGCGGCAGCGCCTTCTCCATGACGTCAGGCTAGCATACCCCCCATAGGTATTTTTCCGTGCGGAGCTGGAGTAGTTCACCCCAATGCAAACGGCCCTCCACGGGTCTAGCGTTCGATCCAGACACCCCGCACCGCGTCTCGCTCAGGAGGGCGCCATGAGCACTCGAGCCACCGACAAGCCGGCAGGCCGCCGCTACGGCGGGCATGGCCACCACGGTCACGGCTGGATGATGGTCGTCTGCTGCGTGGGGATGCTCGTGATCGCGATCGTGCTCGTATCGACAGGCGTCGCGAGCGTCGCGTTCCTGTTCGCCGCGATCATGTGCAGCTTGATGATGGCGATGATGATGGGCGCGATGTCAGGCGGCGGCGACGACGGCGATGGCCACCACGACCAGGGAGGTTCCTGACGATGATGTACTGGGGCGAACACATGAGCACCGGCGGTTGGATCTTCTCGGTCCTCGCCACGATCGTCTTCCTCGCGCTGATAGCCGCCCTCGTCTACTGGCTGCTGTCTGCGGCGACAAACGGCGGCAGCCAACGCTCCGACACGCGGGACCCGCCGAAGGAAATCCTCGACCGGCGCTTGGCGAGCGGGGAGCTGACCGTCGAGCAGTACCGGCAGCTGCACGACACGCTCGACGGGCCGGGACAGCCGTCGGCCCCTGCGCCTCGGGAGCCGCAGACGCCGCCACCGCGAGCGGCCGGCGCGGCGTCGGGGTGAGGTCACGAGCCATGAGCCCTGCGAGCACGCAAGCCGGGTCCGCGCATCGTCATCCGCTGTTCGCGCGGGTCTACCCGCACATCAGCCATGCCGCCGAGGAGCGGGGCGCGGCAGATCACCGCCGCAGCCTGCTCGCCGGCCTGCAAGGCCGCGTCGTCGAGGTCGGCTCAGGCCACGGCCTGAACTTCCCCTACTACCCGCAGACCGTCAGCGAGGTGGTCGCGGTCGAGCCCGAGCCGCACCTGCGCGAGCTCGCGAGGCAGGCCGCCTGGAGGGCGCCGGTGCCGGTCACGGTCTCTAAAGGCGCCGCAGAGGCGCTGCCGTTCGAGGACGGCGCGTTCGACGCGGCGGTCGCCTCGCTCGTGCTCTGCTCCGTCGAGGATCAGCGAGCCGCGCTCGCGGAGATTCGCCGTGTGCTGCGCCCTCGCGGCGAGCTTCGCTACTACGAGCACGTCGTCTCACACCAGCCGTTCCCAGCGCGGGTCCAGAGGTTCCTCGACGCCACCTTCTACCCGCCGCTCGCGGGAGGCTGCCACGCAGCCCGCGACACCGGGCAGGCGATCCGCGAGGCCGGCTTCCAGGTCGAGCGCGAGGAGCGGATCGCGTTCAAGCCGAGCCCGCTGCTGCCCGCGATCCCACACATCCTCGGCGTTGCCAGCAGAGCCTGACGGCGACTCACACCCGGACACCCGGCATGCGGCCCTTGCCGGCGGGCTGAAAGATGGGCTGGATTGACGGGCTGAATCGACGGGGTGAAATGGACGCGTGAGTACCCGAATACCCCAGCGGGGTTCTACCGATCGAGATCGGTAACGGCCCCCGATGCGGAGCGACGCCGGCCGCCTGACAATGTTGATTGACAGATCAATCAATCCACCTCATCGGTGCAGCACTCGATTGGAGGATGGCTATGAGCACGAACGGCTCATCCCAGAGACAAGGCAACATCTGCGCGGGCGCCGCCCTCGTCACGTTGCTCGCGGTGCAGATCATCATCGGGTGGGAGTGGCTTGCTTCGGGAATCACGAAGGTCGCAAGCGGCACGTTCGCCTCAGGGCTCGCGAGCGATCTGCATGAAAAGTCACGTGACGCGGCGGGCTGGTACCGCAGCTTCCTCGACGGCTCGATCATCCCCAACGCCCACACCTTCGGCGTGCTGATCGAGGTCGGCGAGATCACGATCGGACTGGTGTTCATCCTCGGCGGCGTGCTCTGGCTCGCGCGCTGGTCGCAGCTCTCGGATCGCCTGCGCGTCTCGCTGCTCGGCGCGATCATGGCCGCCGCGCTCGCCGCGACGTTCATGGCGGTCAACTTCCATCTCGCGAGCGGCGGCAACCATCCCTGGCTGATCCCGAAGGACGGGTTCGACGAGACGGTCGACGTCGACAGCGTGCTCGCGATGATCCAGATCGGCTTCATGGTCTTCTGCGGCTACCTGCTGACGAAGATCCGCCGCGAACACAAGGCGGCCGCGCCGCGCGCGGACGCTCCGCATGGGGCGCTCCCCGCCGCATCCTGACAACGACGAACCGACGCCGGAGGCGACGATGACCACCTCGATCAAGCAGACAACGGCAGTGAAGGTGATCGTCGCCCTGGCGATCGGCCTGCTCGCGCTCGGCGCCGCGGTCGCGGCGGCCTCGCCGGCCGGCGAGCAGCAGCAGGGCGCTCAGGCGCTGAGCGAAGTGCAGGCCGGCAAGCTGAATGGCACGAGCCTCACGAGCGCGCAGTACGAGCACATCGGCCAGTACCTGATGGGCCGCGCGCTCGGCTCGACTGAGACCTATGCGGCGATGGACTCGCTGATGGATCGCATGATGGGCGAATCGGCCGCCGGGCAGATGTACCGCTACCTCGGCGAACGCTACCTCGGCAGGGACGTCCGTCCCGACAGCCGCTCGTTGCCGATGTACGGGTGGATGGCGAGCATGATGGGCGCCTACCGCGGCCACATGCCCTACGCCGGCATGATGGGCCGCTACCTCCGCGGGCAGGGCGGCGGAAGCGGCGCTTACCCGATGATGGGAGGCGGCGGCATGATGGGCGGCTACGGCGTTGAAGGCAAGTCGAGCTCCGGTGGCTGGCCGGCCGGCGCGATCGTCTTCCTCGCGGTCCTCGGCGTCCTGCTGCTCGCAGGCGCGCTCGCGTTCGCGCTGTCGAAGCTGCGCCGCCGTCACCCAGGCACGCCCGCCGCCGGGCGGACCTGACCGGCGCCCGATCGGGCTATGCAGAGGCAGCGGCCGGCTGATCGCCTTGCAGGATCGTGTCGAGCTCCTGCAGCTGGCGGCGTACGCCGCCGCACACCTGGTCGCAGAGGTCGAAGATCGCGGGGTCGCCGATCGCGTAGCGGGTGTGGTTGCCGTGCTTGCTGCGGCTGACCATGCCGGCGGCGTGGAGGATGCCGAGATGCTTCGAGACGTTCTGCTGTGAAGCGCCGAGCGACCGTTGCAGCTCGCTGACGGTCGCCTCGCCCTCGCGCAGTCGGTCGAGCAGCTTGATCCGCATCGGCTCGCCAAGCACTCGGAATCGCTGCGCGACGAGCTCGATCAGCGGCTCAGGAAGGGGATGCGGCACGGGCGGGCTGTCGCTCATGCTCCCAAGCTAGCACAAGCAAACAGTTGTGCAGTTGACGAACGTGCTCCTTTGCGCTACGCTCGCACGACAGCAGCGCACAACAGCACAGTTGTAGAGATGTTAGGAGGAAGAATGGCGTCGATCGAACAGCCCAGTCGAGCAGCGGAGCAGCCCAGCCGAGCAGCGGAACGGCCTGGTCGAGCAGCGGCGAGACGGAGCGCGCGTCGGGCTGCGGGCTGGCCGCTCGAGCGCGTCCTTTTCGCCCTCGCCGGGACGATGACGCTCCTCTCCGCCGGACTCGCCGCCCTCGTCTCGCCGTGGTTCCTGCTGCTGACTGCGTTCGTGGGCGTCAACCAGTGGCTGTACGTGCTCGTCGGCGCCTGCCCTGCGTCGCTCATCCTGAGGCGTGTGTTCTCGCTGCGCTCGGTCGTGTACGGGGCGCGCGTGGAGGGACGCTCGTGAGCGCGGTCGCGGCCGCCACCGCCGAGGTCCTGCCGCCGTCGGCGGGGCGCCGGCCAGACGTCGGGCCGATCGGCCGCCTCGGCCGCTGGACGGCGACGCACTTCCGGGCGGTGCTCGGCGCATGGCTTGCGATCGCCGTCCTGCTCGGCTTCTTCGCGCCGAAGGTCGAGACGGCGCTGTCCGGGGCGGGTTGGGAAGCGAGCGGATCGCAGTCGACGCAGGCGCGCAAGCTGATCGAACGCGACTTTCGCGGCCTCGGCGGCTATGGGCTGACGACGGTCGTCTACTCGCCGCGGGAAACCGCCTCCGACCGCGGCTTCGAGGCCGTGGTGGCGAAGGTCGAGAGCACGCTGCGCTCGAGCTCGGCGGTCCGAACGGTGATCGCTCCGGCGCGAGGCGTCTCGATCTCCCCCGACGGGCACACCGCGATCGTGCAGGGCGGCGCCGCGAAGGACCCGAACGGCATGGTCGCCGCGGCGGACGAGCTGAAGGGCAGGCTGCACGCGCTCTCGACGAGCGCGGCCGTCGTCGACCTCACCGGCGCTCCTGGCATGTGGTCGGACTTCAACGCCGCGAATCGCTCGGCGATGCTGAGGTCCGAGGTGATCTCTTGGCCGGTGACGCTCGGGATCATGCTGCTCGCGTTCGGCTCGCTCGTCGCCGCCGGGCTGCCGCTGATGCTGACGATGGTCGGGCTGCTGTCCGCGGCCGGCCTGCTCTACCTCGGCACGCTGATCAGCCCGATCTCGATCTGGGCGATGAACTTCGCGCTGATGTTCGCGCTCGCGCTCGGCATCGACTACGCGCTGTTCATCGTCCACCGCTTCCGCGGCGCCCTGTTCGGCTCGCGCCTCGCCCCTGAGGAGGCGACCGCCGTGACGATGGACCCGGCGGGCAAGGCGGTGCTGTTCAGCGGCGTGACCGTGTTGATCTCGCTGACCGCGGTGATGCTCGTGCCGAGCCCCGCTTTCCGCAGCATGAGCCTCGGGATCATGCTCGCGGTGATATTCGTCCTCGCCGCGACGCTGACGCTGCTGCCGGCCGTGCTCGCGAGGATCGGCCCGAAGGTGGACAGGCTCGCGCTGCCCTGGGACAGGTCGAGCCCGCCCGCGCTGCACCGCTCCCCGCGCTTCGCCGCCTGGGGGGAGCGGCTGTGGCGACGGCCCGCGCTGTTCGGCGTCCCCGCGCTCGCGCTCCTGCTGGTGCTCGCGTTCCCCGTCACGCAGCTGAAGACCTCGATGCCGTCGATAAAGGTCGTGCCGGAACGCGACTCCTCGCGCGTCGGCTACGACCGGGTGCAGGCCGCGATGGGACCAGGAGCGACAGGTCCGCTGCAGATCGTGACCTCAGCGGCGGCGGCTCCGACGGTGGCGCGCCTCGCGAGCACCGATCCCGGCATCGCGCAGGTGCTGCCGGCGCAGCGCGGCGGCGGCGGGCTCGCGGTCGTGACGGCGATCCCGCGCGCGGACCCGTCCAATCCGGCCGTCGGGGCGACGATCGACCGCCTGCGCGCCGAGCTGCCCGCAGGCGCTCTCCTCGGCGGCGCGGCGGCCGAAAACCACGATCTGCAGAAGCTGCTCACACAGAAGACGTGGCTCGTGATCGGCGTCGTGATCGCGCTCGGCTTCCTGCTGCTGCTGTTCGCGCTGCAGGCCCCGCTGATCGCCGCCGCAGGCGTACTGACGAACCTGCTTGCGACCGGGGCCGCCTTCGGGATCGCGAAGTGGATATTCCAGAACGGAGCGCTGCACTCGCTGCTCGGCTTCCAGCCGCAGGGCTTCCTCGACGCGTGGGGGCCGGTGTTCTTCTTCGCGATGGTGTTCGCGATCTCGATGGACTACACCGTGTTCCTGCTCTCGAGCGCGAAGGAGCACTGGGACCGCAGCCACGACGCCCGCGAGGCGATGGTCGGCGGGGTCGCGCACTCCGGTCGCGTGATCTTCGCCGCCGCGGCGGTGATGGTCGCGGTGTTCTTCACCTTCGCCCTCTCAGGGCCGCTGCCGCCGAAGGAGATGGGCATCATCCTCGGCGTCGCCGTGCTGCTCGACGCGGCGCTGATCCGACTGCTGCTGCTCCCGGTCCTGCTGCGCGTGATGGGCGAGAAGGCTTGGTACCTGCCGCGCTGGGCGCGAAGGGCGCTGCCTGTCGTCACCTTCGGACACGCGTTCGAGGGCGGAGCCGACGCCTAGCGTCAGAGCAACGTCGCAGTCCGTTCCGTGCCGGCGTCGGTCCAGTGCAGAGCCGACCCGGAGAGCCGCAGCGAGCTTGGGAGGATCGCCGTGCCGTGGTCGAGGATGCGAAGTCCCCGGCGGTCGTGGCGGCGGACCTCGATCGTGGGGGTGGCGCTGTTCGTTGCGATCCACGCCGCTGCTCCAGTCGCCTTCAGCACGAGCGCATCGACCTGCAAGCCGACTACGTAACAGATCGGCAAGGTGGCGATCGGACACTGCGCGAGGCCCGTCTGCGCAGTGGGGCTCACCGCTTGCAGGCTCTGAAGGCGTCCAGTACGCAGGTTCATCACGCCGACGTGGTCGTCGCTCGCCTCGACGTTGACGACGAACGCGACGTACGCGCCGGCGAAGCGGACGAGCCGGTATTCGTAATGCTCGGAGCTCGACAGATAACGCGCGCGCCCGTCGCTGTAGAGGCATGCGTAGTCGTTGCCGTTGCGGTCGTCTGAGAAGACCCGCGCCCGTCGGCTCTGAGCGATGGTCGTCGTGCCGGGCGCAGGCCGACAGGGAATCCGCGCCGCGCGCCTGGCCGGCACGGCTGCGGCATGTGCAGCGCCGGTCGCTACGGCGAGTCCGGCGACCACGGCGGCGAGGAGCGCGCTCGCAAGCCGAGGCTGCATGCGGGCGCGCGCCGCGAGCTCAGCTCCTCTCCGGCCGGAGTGATGAGGGCTCGACCGCACGTTGGTATCGTAGCCGCGTGCTGAGGTTCCGCCGCAGTGGGCGGCGATCGCTGCGTACCCGGTCACCATCGATCGATCACGAGTCGTGAGGTCATCGTGAGGTGGGCAACGGTGATCTGCGCGTCGGCGCTGGCGCTGTGCGCGGCTCCGACCGAGGCGGCTCTCGCCGCGGGCTGGTCGATCCAGGCGACGCCCGCGCCCGCGGGCGCGAAGCTCTCGGCGCTGTACGGCGTCTCCTGCCCCTCGCCGAACGCCTGCACCGCCGTCGGGGACTACATGAACGGCTCCTCGGCGGACGTGACGCTCGCGCCAAGCTGGAGCAGCACGACCGGTTGGGCAGTCGAGCAGAGCCCGGTCTTCGCGGTCGGCGTGTCCTGCGCCTCCGCCTCCACCTGCATCGCCGTCGGGACGCAGACGGAGCGCTGGGACGGCGTCGGCTGGACGACCGAGCCGATCCAGGAACCGCCCACCGCGACGTACGGCGGCGTTCTCCTCGGCGTGTCCTGCGCGTCGGCGAGGGTGTGCACCGCGGTCGGCAGCTTCGAGAACCACAGGGGCCGGCAGGTGACGCTCGCCGAGCGCTGGAACGGCGCGAAGTGGTCACTCCAACCGACGCCGAACCCGAAGGGCGCGAGCAGCGGCTTCCTGAAGAGCGTCTCGTGCGCTTCGCCGAGCACGTGCACCGCGGTCGGCACGTTCGACGGCGGCGCCGCGGAGCTGACATCGGGATCACGGCCGCTCGTCGAGCGCTGGAACGGCAGGAGGTGGGCGATCGAGCGGACGCCGCGGCCCGCCGGCGCGTCGATCGTCGAACTCGACGGAGTCTCGTGCGCGACGGCGGCGACCTGCACCGCCGTCGGCACGTACCTCGACCGCGCCGGCAGGGCAGTGACGCTGGCCGAGCGCTGGAACGGCAGGAGGTGGTCGATCCAGCGGACGCCGAGCCGCGGACAGGTGGATGTCCTGGCGAGCGTGTCCTGCCCGTCGAAGACCGTTTGCACCGCGGTCGGCCACTACCTGAACGGCGTCAGCGTCTCGCGGACGCTGGCGGAGCGCTGGAGCGACGGGCGCTGGTCGATCCAAGCGACCCCCAATCCCGCCGCCGCGACCTTCTTCAGCGACCTGAAGAGCGTCTCCTGCGCGTCGAGCTCCCTCTGCACCGCCATCGGCTTCAGCGACGCCGGGGGGATGCTCGCGGAGCGGTTCTCCTAGCTAGCCTCTTCGGCCTCTGGCCCTGGCCGGGACCGTGCCATCAATAGCGATGTATTATCGCGATGAGCAGCGTTAGGGCGTCAAAACTGATGCGCTATCTTTAGGTATCGGTATCGGACGTGCTATTCTAGGCATCCTAAATGATGTGTCATAGTTATTTCTAAGCTTAAAACATCAATATTGATGCGCCTAGCTGATATCCATACCGACGCCGCCGTGCTCACCGAGCTCGGCCTGAGGATCGCTCGCCACCGTCTCGAGCGCAACTGGACTCAGGCCAACCTCGCCCGCGAGGCCGGAGTCGGCCAGGCGACCGTGCAGCGCGTCGAGAGCGGCAGATCGGTGCAGATGACTTCGATGATCAAGCTGCTGCGGACCCTCGGGCTGCTCGAAGCGCTCGATGTCGCGATCCCCGAGTCGGTGCGGCTGCCGATCGCGGAGCTCGAACGCGAGCAGCGCAGAACGCGCCGCCGGGCCCGCGCGCGGCGCAAGGCCGCAGAGGAGTCGCGGCAGGAGGCCCGAGAGCAGCCGCGCCCGAAGCGGTGGACCTGGGGCGACGAGTCGCACGGGACCTGATGACCGTCGCCGAAGTGACGCTGTGGGGGACGCGCGTCGCCGCGGTCTCCATCGAGCAGGGCGAGCGCTGCTCGACCTTCCAGTACGACCCCGCCTTCGCGCGCAGCGGCGTCGAGATCGCACCGACCCGCATGCCGCTCCGCGAGCAGCCCTACCGCTTTCCCGGACTGCCGCAGGACGCGTTCGGCGGCCTGCCGGGCCTGCTCGCCGACTCCCTGCCCGACCGCTGGGGCACGGCTCTCGTCAACGCATGGCTCGCCTCCCAGGGCCGCGACGAGTCGAGCTTCGACGTCGTGGAGCGCCTCTGCTACGTCGGCACACGCGGAGCTGGAGCGCTCGAGTTCCAGCCGGCGCACGAGCCGGACGCCGCCCCGGCCGCCGAGCTCGAGGTCGAGGCGCTCGTGCGCCTCGCAAGCGAGGTGCTCGCCGACCGCGAAGAGTTCGTGACGGAGCTTCGAGAGAACCCGAACGAGGAGGCGATGAAGGCGATCCTCGCCGTCGGCAGCTCCGCGGGGGGAGCGCGCCCGAAGGCGTTCATCGCCTACAACGAGGTGACCGCCCAGGTTCGCTCGGGTCAACTCGACGCGCGCGACGGCTTCCGCCAATGGGTGCTGAAGTTCGACGGCGTACGGAAGGCCGGCGATCACGGCCTCACCGACCCGCAGGGATGGGGCGCGGTCGAGTACGCCTACTCGAAGCTCGCGCGCGCCGCAGGCATCGAGATGACCGATTGCCGACTGCTGCAGGAGAACGGGCGGCGCCACTTCATGACCCGGCGCTTCGATCGCCCCGACGGCGGCGGCAAGCTTCACATGCAAACAGTCGGCGCGCTGGAGCACATCAGCTACAACGAGCCCGGCAGCTACAGCTACGAGCAGCTGATGCTGCTGATCCGTCGGCTTGGGCTCGGCACCCCGGTCGTCCAGCAGCAGTTCCGGCGCATGGTCTTCAACGTCGTCGCACGCAACCAGGACGATCACGTGAAGAACGTCGCGTTCCTGATGGACCGCGACGGCGGCTGGCGGCTCGCCCCCGCCTACGATGTGACCTGGGCCTTCAGCCCAGGCAACCGCTGGCTCGACACCCATCAGATGACGATCAACGGCAAGCGCGACGGCTTCACGGTCGCCGACCTGCGCGCGGTCGCGGAGCTCGCGGGCCTCCCGCGCGGGCGTGGGGAGAGCATCCTCGCCGAGATCACCGACGTCGTCGCCGGCTGGCGATCGGTGGCCGAGGAGGTCGGCGTCGACGAGCAGCTCGGGCAGCGGATCGCCGACTCGCACCGGCTGGCGCTGCCGCGCTCCTGAGCGGGGCAGCGCCTCGGCCGCCGCGGCGTGCCGGCCGCAGGCGCGCACCCGAGCGTCTCAGCTCACGAGTTGCATGACCTTCTCGCGGTGCTCGCGGCCGTGGCGAGACTCGCTGGCCTACCCCAGGCGCGCACGGGGAAACGAGCGGTGAGCGCGTGCAGCCTCGACATAGAATCGCGGCGATGCCGTTCACGCTCAGGAACCTGAGAGAGGATCTGGCGGACGTCGGGTCGAACTTCGACGGCGCGCCGGACCTCGAGTTCCGTCTCGCGGGCAAGGCGCTCGAGCTCGAGCAGTCCGGCCTGAGCTATCAGCGGATCCCGCCCAACTACCGGTTCCCGTACGGCCACACGCACAGGGAGCAGGAGGAGGTGTTCGTCGTCATCGGCGGGAGCGGGCGGATGAAGCTCGACGAGGAGATCGTCGAGGTGAGGAAGTGGGACGTCATGCGCGTTCCGCCCGGTACATGGCGAGGGTACGAGGCGGGACCGGCTGGCCTCGAGCTCCTCGTCTTCGGCGCGCCGCACCTCGGCGAGAACCCGCGGCTGGACGTGGAGGGTCGGCGAGACTGGTGGGCTGACTGAGCGTCGCTCGGCGAGGTCGATGCCCAGCTCACGCGAGATAACCGCGAAGGAGAATCGATCCCATGGACCAGGCAGCAACGTCACATGGCGGACTCGCAGTCCGGGTGCTCCATGATGGCACCGAGATCCCTCTGCTCGGCCTCGGGGTGTGGCAGGTCGACAGCGGCACCGAATGCGAGGACGCAGTCCGGTGGGCGCTCGAGCTCGGCTACCGTCGCATCGACACAGCCCAGGCGTATGGCAATGAGGAGAGCGTCGGCAGGGCCATCCGCGACAGTGGTGTGCCGCGCGAGCAGGTCTTCGTCACGACGAAGTTCTACCCCGGTGAGCGCGAGCGGATCGCGATCGAGGCTTACAGCCCGCTTGGCACCGGCCGCCACCTTGGCGACGCCGCAATCGCGAAGATCGCGGATCAGGTTGGTCGCAGCCCTGCGCAAGTGCTCGTGCGGTGGTGTCTGCAGCGTGAGGCGATCGTGCTGCCGAAGTCGACGCATCGCGAGCGGATCCAGGAGAACGGAGAAACATTCGACTTCGAGCTCTCAGACCACGACATGGCCGCGCTCGACGCCCTCGACTCGACCGGCGGGACGGACGAGGCGCTCGAGAGCAGGTGGTGGTGATGGGTCCGAAGCTCTGCTGCGTCCGCGGACCCGAGGGGATCGTCATCGAGCTGGCGGAACAGATTGGCTGACGGCCCGTCCGCCGCCAACCGGTCACGCCCGGCGGCGGTAGCAGATGTGCGTCGCCAGTGGCGAATGGAGGACCTCGACGGGCTCGAAATCGAACTCGGCGACGCCGTCGAACATCCGCTCGCCGGACCCGAGCAGAACGGGGACGATATCGAGCCAGAGCTCGTCGATGACGCCCGCCCGCAGCGCTTGGCGGACGGTTGAGGCGCCGCCCGCGATGTCGACACCGTCTGCGCCGGCAGTCTCGCGGGCCTGGGCGTAGGCGGCGTCGAAGCCGTCGGTGACGAAGTGAAACGTCGTCCCGCCCTGCATCTCGATCGGCGCGTGAGCATGATGGGTCAGGACGAACACGGGCGCGTGGTAAGGCGGCTCGGGCCCCCACCAGCCCGACCACTCCTCGTCCCACTCGCCGCGGATCGGACCGAACATGTTGCGGCCCATGACGTAGGCGCCGCGGGGGCGCAGCAAACGACGCTCGGCAGTGGCGTCCGCCTCGTTCGCGCGCTCGTCGCCTAGGTGCCAGGAATGAAGCTCGCGGCCCCGCTTCCCGAGCGGGTGTTCGCGGCTCTGATCCGGCCCGGCGACGAAGCCGTCGAGCGAGATCGACATGTGGCAGGTGGTGTCGGCCATTGCTTTTCCCCGTTGCCCCACCAATGATCGCCGTCCTGGTGGGTGTTCAGCACCGTCCGGATCGGCGCCCCGTCGAGCTGTGGCGCCATCGCCGCGAGCATGCCGCGCGCGAGCGACTCATCCCAGAGGGTGTCGATCAACAGCGACGCATCGCGGCCGATCACCAGGCCGGCGTTCGCTTCCCCCCAAGCGCCGTTGGGCTGAATCCAGGCGAAGGTGCCCGACGCCACCTCGCGCAAGCCGCCGGGAAAACGCGCTGGCCGTCCGGTGAGAGTCACGCGCCCATCGGTCATCCGCGAAGCGTACAACTATCGCACAGTTCTGTGCGATAGTTCCTATTGGCGCCCGCGTCATGTCCGGGGCGAACCGTCGTGACCCGTCGTGCAGCATGGCCGAGCAGGCGCATGTCACGAAGCGGCGACATCGACGGCCGCTACCTCGTGACCGAGCGGCGCCCCAAGAGCGAGTTGACCCTCGTGCCGGACACCTCCGCCAAGGCGATCCGTGAGCCGCTGCCCACATCTCAGAGGTCGGCTGCGCGAGCGCTACGGCTCTCCCTCTGAGACACATCAGCCACGTAGTCGCTGACCGGGCCTCGTGAGCGTGACTGATTCGCGCCGATCGCCTTCATTCGCCTCAGATCGACCAGGGCCAACAGATTTGTCCCGTAACGGCCCCCGAGACGACCTTTCTAGGGTGGGAGGCCCGTCGAAATATCGGGGCGAACGGTTCAGATCGGCTTTCTGATGCG
>JBAIYK010000114.1:0-1698 GCA_037915935.1 Solirubrobacterales bacterium
CGCGCTGCGCGCCCGCGGCCTCCTCGAGGTCGAGCAGCGCGTCGTCGGCCTCGCCCAGTTCGTCTCCGCGCGCAAGCCGCCCCAGGAGCACGATCAGCCCCCAAGCGAAAGGTGAGAGACGATGAGCCGCAGACCACAGCAGGAGGGACGATGAGCCTCAGCATCCGCTTCGTCGAGCCGCGCCCGCCTGGCCACAACGTCTACGACCACGTGCTGCTGCCGCGCCTCGGGCTGCCGCTGATGGCGACGATGCTGAGTGAAGCCGGCCACGACGCGACCGTCTGCTGCGAGACGCTCGCGCCGATCGACCTCGGCGAGTGCCTCGCCGCCGACCTCGTCGGCATCTCGGGCACGACCGCGACCCAGCCGGCCGGCTACGCGCTCGCGGACGAGCTCTGCGCCGCCGGGGTGCCGGTCGTGCTCGGCGGCTCGCACGTCAGCTTCTGCGCCGAGGAGGCGCTGCGGCACGCCCCCTACGTCGTGCGCGGAGAGGGACAGCAGACGATCCTCGAGCTCGTCGCCGCGCTCGAGTCCGGCGCGCCGCTGGATGGGATCGCGGGCCTCTCCTGGCGCGACCGTCACGGCGAGGCGCACCACAATCCGGCGCGCCTGCACTGCTCCCAGGCGGAGTTCGAAGGTCTGCCGATTCCAGACCTCTCGCTGATCCGCGGGCATCAACTGATGCAGGTGAAGCCCGCGATGACGCAGTGGGGCTGCCCCTACGACTGCGAGTTCTGCTCGGTGACGGCGCAGTTCTCGCGGCTCGTGCGCCACCGCCGCGCCGATCAGGTGCTCGCCGAGCTCGCGGGGCTCTCGGCCGACGCGCTCTTCTTCCACGACGACAACTTCGTCGTGAACAAGCGCCGCACGGCGGAGCTGCTGCGCGCGATGGTGGACGCCGGCCTCACGCCGCTCTTCTCCGCGCAGATGCGCGCCGACACCGTGCTGCGCTCGCGCAGGTCGACGACCGAGATCGATCACGAGTTCCTGCAGCTGCTCGCGCGCGCCGGCTGCAGGATGGCGATGGTCGGCTTCGAGAGCATCTCGCAGCGCAACCTCGAGAGCATCGGCAAGCGCAGCAGCGTGGGCGTGAGCGAACGGGCCGTCGACGCCTTCCACCGGCACGGGATCGCCGTGCACGGCATGTTCGTCGTCGGACTCGACTTCGACGAGGCCGCGAGCGCGCAGGCGACGGCCGCCTTCGCGCGCCGGCTCGGCATCGACACCTTCCAGCTGATGATGGTGACGCCCGCGCCGGGCACGCGCCTGTGGGACCGGATGCAGGCGGAGGGCCGCCTGATCGCCTCCGACTGGACGCTCTTCGACGGGCACCACGCGGTGCTGCGTCCGCAGCGGATGACCCCGCTCGAGCTGCAGCTCTCGACGCTCGAGGCGATGCGCCGCTTCTACTCGCGCTCGGCGATCGCGCGTTCGGCCGTCAGCGGCGTCCTGCGCCACCTGCCGGAGCTGCTGGGCATCGCCGCCCGCCACGCCGGCAGCCTCGCAGGCGCACTCGGCGCCGAGGTGCTGCAGCGGCGGCGACGCGAGCGCGAGGCGACCCTCGCGCAGGCCGCGGACGGAGCGGCCGCCGACCCGCGCACCGTCCCCCTCGACGCCGGCGAACCCGCAGGCGATCCGCCCCGGGCGCCCGCGCTCAGCAGGGCGCTCGCGCGGGCGCTCGCCGCGCTCAGCCGCGAC
>JBAIYK010000025.1:0-2364 GCA_037915935.1 Solirubrobacterales bacterium
ACGGGCATGGGGCCGCGGCGCGCGGCGCAGGCGGCGAGGGCGCTCGCGGAGCTGCCCGGCGGGGCGCTGCTCGTGCTCGGCTTCTGCGGGGCGCTGCAGCGCGGCATGCGGGTCGGGGAGGTCGTCGTCGCAGAGCGCGTCTACGCCGCCGCCGACGAAGGCCATGCCGAGCTCGACCTCGCCTGCGCCGGCGCCGCGCAGCTCGCCGGCGCGCTGAGGGAGGCCGGCTTTCGCGCGAGCACGGCGCCGATCGTCTCCGTCGGCAGGCTCGCGCTCGGCGAGCGCCGCGAGCAGCTGCGACGCGAAGGCGCCGCCGCGGTCGACATGGAGTCGGTCTGGCTCGCAGGCGGCGCGCTCGAGCGTCCGTTCGCGGTCGTGAGGGTCGTGCTCGACACGCCAGAGCGGGAGCTGCTGCGGCCGCGGATGCTGCCGCTCGCGCTGCGCGCGGGGGCGGCGCTGCGCCGCACCGCGGCCGCGATCGAGAGACTCGCGATGCAGCGGCGGTTGCATAGACTGTTGGCGGGCGGCGCGCCGGTGGAGGCGGATCACGCCGATTACGGCGGCGAAAGCAAGGTATAGGCGTCTCATGTCGATCTCTGTCAGGCAGCGCGCGCGCATCGGGTGGTACCTCGCGCAGCAGCGGCTCGCCAAACGCGAGAAGTTCCCGCTGCTCGTCGAGCTGGAGCCGCTGTTCCAGTGCAACCTCGCCTGCGCCGGCTGCGGCAAGATCCAGCACCCCGAGCACGTGCTGCGCAGGCGCATGCCTGTCGAGCAGGCGGTCGGCGCGATCGAGGAATCCGGCGCGCCGATGGTCTCGATCGCCGGCGGCGAGCCGCTGATCCATCCCGAGATCCACCTGATCGCGGCCGAGTTGATCAGGCGCAAGAAGTTCGTCTACCTCTGCACGAACGCGCTGCTGCTGGAGCGCAAGCTCTCGAACTTCCAGCCGAGCCCCTACTTCTCCTGGGCGATCCACATCGACGGCCTGAAGGAGCGCCACGACGCGTCCGTCGAACGGAAGGGCGTCTTCGAGAAGGCGGTGAGCGCGATCAGGGCGGCGAAGGCGGCCGGGTTCAGGGTGACGACGAACACGACCTTCTTCACCCACGACTCGCCGAAGACGATCAGGGACGTGCTCGACTTCCTGAACGACGAGCTGCAGGTCGACCACATGGAGATCTCGCCCGCCTACGCCTACGAGAAGGCGCCAGACCAGGAGCACTTCCTCGGCGTGCAGCAGACGCGCAAGCTGTTCGCGGAGGCGTTTGGCGAAGGCAGACGCAAGCGCTGGCGCCTGAACCACACGCCTCTGTATCTCGACTTCCTCGAAGGCAAGGCCGACTTCGACTGCACCGCCTGGGGCATCCCGAGCTACTCGCTGTTCGGCTGGCAGCGGCCCTGCTACCTGATGTCCGACGGCTACGCGCAGACCTACAGGGAGCTGGTCGAGACGACGGACTGGAGCGCCTACGGCCGCGGCAGGGACCCGCGCTGCGAGAACTGCATGGCCTCCTGCGGCTACGAGCCGACCGCGGTGCTTCAGACGACGCGCTCGGTCAGAGAGTCGCTGCGCGCGCTCGTCTCCTGAGGCTCGTCCGGGGCGAGCTGCTCCCGCGCGCTGCGGATGTCCTGCCAGGTCATGCCCTCGCTGAGCAGCGCCGGCATGCCGAGCGCGAGCGCGGTGATCACCTCGACCGCCTGCAGCAGGATGCCGTAGGCGAGCGCGGGGCCGTAGGCTACGCCGTAGAAGGCGAGCACCGCGATGCAGACGGCCTGGAAGACGCCGACGTTCGACGGCGTCGCGGGCACGGCCGCGCTCACGTTCACCGCGAGCAGCACCGCCGCCGCGGCCGCGAGGCCGTCGTGGGACTGCAGGTGCAGCGCGAGCAGCACGAGGTAGCAGGAGCACCACTGCAGCGCCCAGGCGAGCAGCTGCGCGAGCACGGCGGGCGCCCCGTGGCGGGGGCGCGCGAACACGGTGAGGCCCTGGCGGGCGAGCCGCAGCAGCCGCGTGAGCGCGAGCGCGCCCTGCCGCAGCCGCCGTGAGCGCGAGCGCGTCGCAAAGCGCAGCAGCGGGGGGAGGGCGAGCACGAGCGCGGCGATCGCGAGCGGGGCGGCGATCGCCGCCGCGAACGCGGAGGCTTTGCTCTGCAGCAGCGGCACGCTCGTGAACGTGATCGCGGCGAGGATCGCGAGCGCGAGCAGGTTTATGAGCGTCTGCGAGAACACGGTGCCCGCGACGACCGCGAGCATCCGCCGCGTCGAGCCGGGCAGCCGGCGGGCGATCACGATCACGCGCGAGGGCTCGCCGAGCCGGCCTGGGAACACCGCCGAGCCGAGCACGCCGATCATCGTCGCGCGCGC
>JBAIYK010000146.1:0-23580 GCA_037915935.1 Solirubrobacterales bacterium
TCGCGGCGGCGATCACGGTCTTCCTCGTCGTGCTCGCGCTGCTGCTCGCGCGCCTCAGCACAGGCCACGACCCCGCGCTGCGACAGGCGGCCCTCGCGCCCGCCGTCACGACGGCGACGGGCGGCTCCCGCCGAGTCGTCATGCGCACGACCGCGAGCGGGCGCAGCATCCTGACGACCGCGGCGGGCGGCGAAGCGACCAACGCTCAGGCGACGACCGGGCCGAGCGCCGGCCATGCGCCGCTGCTCACCCGCGCGAGCGGCGGGGGCAGGCGCGATGACTGAGCGCCGAGGCCCGGACCGCGTGACGGTCGCGCTGTTCGCGAGCGCCGCCTTCGTGCTGCTGTTCGCGTTCCTCGCGCTGCAGCTGAGCAGCGCGGCGAGGCGCGCGCCGAAGACCGTGCTGCTGCGGCGCGTATACGAGACGACCGTGGTCGAACGCGCGCCCCCAGGCGCGAGCGGCGGCACGTCGGTGACGCAGTCGAGCTCCTCCCCCTACGCGACGGCAGGACCTGTGACGGGGAGCTCGCGATGAGTGGGGGCTCGCGATGACTGGGAGCTCGCGATGAGCTTCGAACACGACCTCCTGTTCCACGCGATGGGAAGCGACGTGCGGCTGATGGTCGGCGCCCCATTGATGCGGCAGGCGCCAACGCCTGGCGAGGCCGCCGAGCGCGAGCGCCGCTACGTGCAGGACTTCGCGGTCAGGCTGTCCCGCTTCAGGCAGGACAGCGAGCTCTGCGCGCTGAACGCGGACCCGCGCGAGGCGGTGTCCGTCTCGCCGCTGCTCGCAGCCGCCGTGCAGGCGGGCCTCTGGGCCGCGCAGCGCAGCGGCGGGCTCGTCGACCCGACGCTCGGCGATGCGATCGCGCAGGTCGGCTACTCGCGCTCGCTCGACGGCGAGACGCCGCCGAGCCTCGAAGAGGCGCTCGCGGCGGCGCCTGCGCGCCGGCCCGCGCGACCGCGCCCGGACCGCCGATGGCGGCAGGTGACGGTCACGGAGCGGATCGTGCGGCGCCCCCCTCGTCTCGCGATCGACACCGGCGGCGTCGGCAAGGGCCTGTGCGCGGACGCGGTCGCACACCGGCTCAGCGGCTACAGCCGCTGCGTCGTCGACTGCGGCGGGGACCTCGCGATCGGCGGCGTCGGCGCGCAGCTGCAGCCATACGAGGTCGAGGTCGAGCATCCGCTCACGGGCGAGACGGTGAGGACGATTCGGGTGAGCGCCGGCGGAGTCGCGACCTCGGGCCTGAACGTGCGCCTGTGGCGGACCGCTGAGGGCGGCTTCGCTCACCATCTGCTCGACCCCGAAAGCGGCGCGCCCGCGTGGACAGGGCTGATCGGCGTCACCGCGCTCGGCGGCAGCGCGCTCGAGGCCGAGACGCTCTCGAAGACCGCGCTGCTGCTCGGGCCGCTCGGCGCCCGCGGGGTGCTTGCAGAGCACGGCGGCTTGATCGTCTACGACAGCGGCGACGTGGAGGAGATCGGCGCGCTCGATCGCGTCCACGGCGCGCGGGCGCTGCTTGGAGACGCGGCCTGATGAGCAGGGTCGACCCGCTCCCCTACATCTGGTGGCTGATCAGCAGGGCCTCCGGGATCCTCGCGCTCGGGCTCGTCTGCCTCGCGGTCCTGATCGGGCTTGCGATGTCGACGAAGAGCGTCTCCCGGCCAGCCGCGAAGCGGGCGCTGATGCGCCTGCACGAGCACGTCGCGATCATCGGCCTGATCGCGATCTCGGTGCACGGCCTCTCGCTGCTCGGCGATCGCTGGCTGCGCCCCGGCCTCGCCGGGATCGCGATCCCGTTCGCGATGTCCTACAGGCCGCTCTTCACCGGCCTCGGCATCCTCGGCGGGTACCTCGCCGCGCTGCTCGGCCTGAGCTTCTACCTGCGCCGCAGGATCGGCGCGAGGCTCTGGCGGCGCATGCACAGGGCGACCGTCGTCGTCTGGATGCTCGGCGTGACCCACACGCTCGGCGCCGGCAGCGACGCGAGCACGCCCTGGATGCGGGCGTTGGTCGCGCTCACCGGCGTGCCGATCCTCTACCTGACGGTGCTGCGCATTCTGCAGAGCATGGCGGGCGGTCGCTCGCGCGCCGTTACCGGAAGTCCAACCTCGAGATCAAAAAATGAAAATGGCTCGATCGAAGGAGCGCTCGGATGGCATACATCGCCGTCGTAGACGAGTCTTGCTGCGTCGCCCAGGGCGACTGCGTCGAGGCCCTGCCGCAGGTGTTCTCGCTGCAGGGCGACGTCTCGGTCGTGATCGGCAGCGCCTCGCTGGAGGAGCTGCGGGCGGCCGCGGAGGGCTGCCCGACGGAGGCGATCGCGGTGGTCGACGAGCGGACCGGCGAGCGCGTCGCCTGAGACGCTGCAGCGGCGCGGGCGGGCGCCGTTCCGATCGCAGTCGACAAGAGCTCATCAGATCGCCCCTAACCTTCACTCATCGGCTGCGTTGCCGATATGTGACCTATGGGCGAATCAGCCGCTCTGCCGAACCGTGCCGTGAGCAGCCGGCGAACGCGCGCGCTGCTGCGCGCGCGGGGCAGCGACGAGCGCCTAGCCCGGCTCGTCTCCCGTGGCGACGAGGACGCCTTCGCCGAGCTCTACGCCCGCCATCACCAGGCCCTCTACCGCTACTGCCGCTCGATCCTGCGGGACGGCAACGAGGCGCAGGATGCGCTCCAGAGCGCTATGACGCGCGCGTTCGCGGCTCTGCGGGCAGGCGAGCGCGACCTCGCCGTGCGGCCGTGGCTGTTCCGGATCGCCCACAACGAGGCGATCAGCCTGCTGCGCAAGCGCCGCCCCCAGGACGTCGAGGTCGGGGAGGCTGCGCTCGCGGCCCCGCAGGCGAGCATGCCAGAGCAGGCGCTGCAGCAACGCGAGCGGATCGCGGCGCTGTTGCAGGATCTGGGAACGCTCGCCGAGCGCCAGCGCGCGGCGCTGCTGATGCGCGAGCTGAGCGGCCTCTCGATCGAGGAGATCGGGGCGGCGCTCTCGATCAGCGCGGGCGCGGCGAAGCAGACGCTCTTCGAAGCGCGCAGCGCGCTGAGGGAGCTGGCTGAGGGCCGAGCGGTGGACTGCGAGTCGATCCGGGCGATCATCGACGAGCGCGACGGGCGCATCCTGCGACGCCGCCTCGTGCGCAGCCATCTGCGCTCATGCGCCTCCTGCCGCGAGTTCGAGCAGGCGATCGCGGCGCGCAGCACCGACCTGCACGCGCTCGCTCCCCCGCTGCCGGCGGCGGCAGCGAGCGTGCTGCTCGCACGCCTGCTCTCGGGGTCTGCGACGCCGCACGCCTCGGCCGCCGCGCTCGGCGGCGCGGGCACGACGGCTGCAGGCGGCGGCGTAGGCGCGAGCTCCGGCGCTGGCGCGGGCATCGGCGTCGCGACTTCTATGAAGTCGATCGCCGCGGTCGTGCTCGTCGCGAGCGCGGCCGCCGGAGCGACCCACGTCGCGCTCTCGAAATCGAGCTCGCACGGAGGCCCGAGCATTACGCGACGGGCCCCCGGCAACCACGGCGCCGGCGGGGCGGGAGGGACCGGCAAGCCGGGCGGGGCCGACGGGACGAACGGGACCGGTCATCACGCCTCGAACGCGCGAGCGCGCGAGGGCGGCGCGCTTCGAGGTGGCGCCGCGAACGCGGCTGCGAGCGGCGGGCGCGGCACGGCTGCCGGCGCCATCGGCGAACGCCTCCGCGGTCGCGCCGAAACCGGCGCCGCTCACGAAGGGACGAGAGCCCGCGGCAGTGCAGGGCAGCGCGCATCTGCGGAAGGCCGCTCGCGGCGCGAAGGCGCCCTTCGCGGCAGACGCGGCGAAGGCTCTCGACGCCGGGACGGCGAAGCCCAGCGCCGCCCCCACGTGCGCGTGCGGCCATCGCGCCCGCGAGGCGGCGGCACGGTCGGCGCGAGCAGGCCGGCGCGCTCGCAGGGCTCTCAGGGTGCGGGAACGGAATCCGCCGCCGACGGCGGGAGCGCTCCGAAGTCGAAGACGACGACCACGACGACGACGACCACGTCCACCGCGTCGGGCGCCGCGATCGCGCCCTAACCGACGCTCACACCGCAACAAACGGGCGGCTGATGCGCTTGAACCTGCAGGACCGCCATCGGCACACGCCAAAGGTCACGCCTGACCTTTGCCGAAGTAAAGCGTTCTAGCGCCAGGACTCGTTTCGCGAACGGCGGCGGGCTCGGCGAGAGCGCCGTGCGAGCCGGGCGTGACGGGCCGCGCATCAAATGCCAAAGACACCGAACCAGGAGGCACGATGATCCTCAAGAAGGCGATGCTGCTCGGCGCCGCGATGGCGCTTGCGAGCACACCGGCGTGGGCGCTGCCCAGCAACGAACACGCCCACAAAGGCAGCCACCATTCGACGAGCACCCCGAACGACAAATCGAATCCCGGCAGCTCGAAGCGCTCCGAATCGGGCGACAAACACGCGGGCGGAGCCGAACGCAAAGGCAAGGGCGAAGGCAAGGGCAAGGGCAAGTCGCACAAGTGCATGCCCCACGGCGTCGCCTACGTCGCCTCTGGCACGCTCGTCAGCGACACGCTGACCGAAAACGCGAACGGCACTGTGAGCGGCGAAGTGACCGTCGAAGTGCTGCACACCAACCACCACGCCCGCGCGGACAAGGGCACGACGAAGACCTACTCGGTCGAAAACGCGCACGTCAAGCTCGTGGTGCCTGACAGCGACAAAGACGGCACGGTCGCGGTCGACGACCTCGCAGCCGGCGACCGGGTGAAGGTGATCGGCAAGTTGACGAAGGTCGCGAAGAAGTGCAAGGCCGGGGAATCGAAGCTGACGGTCCGCAAACTCGTCTTCCACGGCCCGCAGTCCTCTGAGACCACGACCACGACGACGACCTCGACGAGCACGAGCAGCTCGACGACGACCACGACGACCTCGACGAGCACGACGACGACCTAGTCAGCACGACCAGAGCGACATCGCCTCATCGACTTCGACCCCGGGCGGGGACGAAGGCGTGAGCACCGGCAGTCGGACGGCCACGGACGGCCGTCTGGCTGCCGCGCTCCGCATGAGCTCGCGCGAGGCCAGAGACGGGCCGCGACGGAGTCAGAGACAATCGGGCTCAATGCGCATACGTTTTTTCAGACCGAAAATGCCGTGTGTTTCATACCCATTGTGGTGGAAATACCTCTTTACGGGTATTCACGCCCAGAGTAATCCTTGGACGACTATCGATGCGGGTAGCCGCAGGGGATCATGACGTCCATGGCATCGGTTCACGAGAAGGTCACGACGATCGTCTCCGCTTTGGGTACAGGCCGCGCGGCCCGCATGCCCGGAGCGCGGTCGGGCGAGCAGCCCTGTTCGAGCGCCTGCCTGCGGAGGGAGACGGCATGATGTCGAGGCGCCGTCGCAAACCGGCGACGTTCTCCGCCGCTCGCCACGATCAGTACGGCGCGCGACAGACGCAGAGCGTGAAGCGGCGGCTGCGCCGTCCGACGAAGGGTTACACGGCCAAGCGCCAGCGCACCGCGGTCAGCGGGTCGCAGCGGCGGCTGCGCGGCGAGCCGCATGGGCACGACGCCGAGCTCGAGCTGAGGTCCGCCGAGCTCGAGGGGCTGGCGGGGATCGACGAGATCGTGCTCGTGAGGGCGTGTGTCGGCGCGCGTGCCTCATGCGCGCCCGAGGTGGACGTCGAGCGTCAGGCCGCGGTCGTCGAGGGGCTGCTCGGCAAACGGCTGCCGGCGCTCGAGCTGCAGTGGATGCCCGGCGAGTGGCTCGACATCAGGGCGCTCGGCTCGAAGCCGCTCGTGCTCTACTGCCAGCCGGGGCTCGACGAGGGCGCGTTTCTCGGCGGGCGGGGCGCGGACGATCGGACGATCGAGGCCGACGCTGCGGAGTCGCGCGCGTTCGCCGAGCGCGGCCTCGAGCTGGCGGCGATGAGCCATCGGGTCGTCGGCGTCAGCGCGCAGGGCTCGGTGCGCCAGCTCGAGATGGCGACGCAGGAGGCCCTTCCGCACGTGATGCTGAGCGACGAGCGCCTCGAGCTCGCCGAGGAGATGGACTTGCCGACCGTCGAGATCGACGGCGTGCGCGTCTACGAGCGGCTGACGCTCGTCGTATGGGACGGCCGCGTCGAGAAGGTCTTCTACCCGATCGCCGACCCTGCCGCCCACGCAGCCGAGGTCGTCGAGTGGCTGCACGGGCGGATCGGCGGTTCCGCCGCTCACGCCGCCGAAGTCCTCGAGCAGCTGCGCGAGCGCTGATCTGAGCCGCGCTCGTCTGAGCGCTGATCTGAGCCGCGCTCGTCGTGGTGATAGCGCCCGCCGCGCATCAGCGAGGCGAGCGCGGCGATCAGGCAGGCGGCGATCGCGAACGTGAACGCCTCGTGCAGGCCTTTCTGAAACGGCGTCGAGATCAGCCGTGGCAGGAACGCGCGGCCGGTCAGAACCGCCCTGCTCGAGGCGCCGACTCCCGCGAGCGCGCGGCCGCCGGCGAGATGGGCGATCGGGTTGTAGCCGAGGAAGGACGCGAACAGGATCGAGATCGGCGGCAGGCGCGCGACGTGGTGCGCGGCCGCGCTCGCCATGCCGTGCGCGCGCAGGCCGCGGGCGAGCACGTGCGGCAGCCCGCTCGAGAGTCCGAGGATCATCAGCGTGAAGAAGACGCCGACCGAGAGCACCTGGGCGGAGTTCTGGAAGGTCTGGTTCATGCCGCCGCCGGCGCCGCGGTCGCCGGGGGGCAGGCTGTTCATCACCGCCGCCCTGTTCGGCGATGCGAACATCCCCATCGTCAGACCGTTGAGGGCGAGCACCGCCGCGAACGCGAGATAGGAGAAGTCGATCGGCAGCAGCATCAGCAGGCCGAAGCTGAGCGCAGCGCCGATCATGCCGCCGGTCGCGAATGGCCTCGCCCCGAAGCGGTCGGAGAGGTAACCGGAGGTCGGCCCTGCGAGCAGCATCCCGAAGGTGAGCGGCAGCATGTAGACGCCGGCCCACAGCGGCGTCTGCGTGAAGTCGTAGCCGTGCAGCGGCAGCCAGATGCCCTGCAGCCAGATGATCAGCATGAACATCAGGCCACCGCGCGCGACCGCGGAGAGGAAGGTCGAGAGCGTGCCGAACGTGAACGCCCTGATCCTGAACAGCGGTAGCTTGAACATCGGTTCTCGCACCCTGCGCTCGACGACTGCGAAGCCGATGAGCGAAGCGCCGCCGGCGATCAGCAGCGCGACCGTGACGGGGTTGCCCCAGCCGGTCGCGGCGTCGCGATAGGGCCTGATCCCATAGGTGACGGCGACCATCAGCATGATCAGGCCGGCGGCGAACAGGACGTTGCCCGGCCAGTCGATCCGCGCGCGCCTCGGCACGCTGCGCTCCTGCAGCTTCAGGTAGGCCCAGACCGTCCCGAACAGGCCGACCGGGACGGAGATCAGGAACACGAGCCGCCAGTTGATCGGGGCGAGCACGCCGCCGAGCAGCAGGCCGACGAACATGCCTGAGACGCCGACGATGTTGTTGATGCCAAGCGCCATGCCACGCTGGTTGGCCGGGAAGGCGTCGGTGACGATCGCGGCCGCGTTCGCGAGCAGGAAGGCCGCGCCGACGCCCTGCACGACGCGGAAGACGATGAGGAAGACCGCGCCGGCCCTGCCCGTCATCCAGTCGACGGCGAGCGCGAGTGAGGCGAGCGTGTAGACGACGAAGCCTAGGTTGTACATCCTCACCCTGCCGTACATGTCCCCGAGGCGGCCGAGCGATACGACGAGCACGCTCGTCACGACGAGGAAGCCGAGGATCGTCCACAGCAGGTAGAAGCTGTTGCCAGGCTGCAGCGGATCGAGGTGGATGCCCCTGAAGATCGACGGCATCGCGACCAGCGTGATCGAGGCGTCGAGCGTCGCGAGCAGCACGCCAAGCGTCGTGTTCGAGAGCGCGATCCACTTGTAGCGATCGGCGCCGCCGTGCTCGCCGCGGCTCTGCTCGCCGTCGCCCTGCCAGGAGCCCATGCCGCGATGGCCGCCGCGACGGGTTGCGATCGAAGGCGCGGAGGCGACGAAGCGGCCCATGCAGCCACCCTAGCAACCTGACGATTACGTAAGAATCAGTCGATGACGAGGACGGCCTTGCCCGCGATCCGGCGCTCCATCAGCGCCTCGATCGCGGCAGCCGCCTCGCGCCAGGAGCCCTCGTGGTCGATCGAGCACTCCAGCGCGGAGGCCGCGACGAGCGCTGCGAGGCGCTCGAGATCGCGTGTGCCGGAACGGCGGTGGGCAAGCTCCGCGAACAGGTAGAAGCCGTAAACGATCGCCCCCGGAGCGCGCGCGAAGAGGTCGCGGGCGGGATAGCGCACCGGCGCGGCGTCGCTCGATGCGAAGGAGACGATCGTGCCACGCGGCGCGATCCGCTGAATCGCCGCGCCGAGGCTTGCGCCGCCGACGCCCTCGACGATCGCATCGAAGCTCTCGCCCTCGCGGGAGAGCTCATGGATCACCTCGTCCGCGCCGAGCTCGCGCAGGCCGCGGGCGCGCTCCGCGTTCGCGGAAACCGCGGTGACGTGGGCGCCGCCGAGGCGCGCGAGCTGCACGGCGAAGCGGCCGACGCCGCCGGAGGCGGCCGTCACGAGCACGCGCTTGCCGATCACGCAGCCGATCCGCTCGAGCGACAGCAGCGCCGTCAGGCCCGCGACCGGCAGCGTCGCAGCCTGAGCGAAGGAGACCGCCTCGGGCAGTTGCGCGAGCGTCTCGGTGTCGACCGCCGCGAGCTGCGCCCAGGCGCCGGCGGAGACGAGCCCGACGACCCGCGCGCCCTGCGGCGGCCCTGTGCCATCGATCGCCGCGCGTTCGACGACGCCGGCAAGGTCCCAGCCGGTGAGCGAGCCGCCCGGCAGCTCCTGCAGCCGCCTGCACTCGCCGCGGTTGAGCGAGAAGGCACTTACGCGCACGAGCGCCTGAGAGGGCAGCGGCTGCGGATCGGGCTTCTCGCGCAGCCGAAGGCGGCCAGGCGTGGAGGCGTCGACAGCGAGGGCGAGCACCGGCCGAGGTTAGCGCCGCGGCGAGGAGGCGGCCAAGTAGGCCCCGCGGCGAAGGAGGCGGCCGCCGAGGGGCGGGTGTTGTGCATTCAAATTTTAACTGCGTGCGCGATGGTATGCTCAACGCGCGAGCCGCAGGAAGGCGAGCACCGCGAGCACCCGGCGATGGTCGACCTCGCAGGCAGGCAGGTCGAGCTTCGCGTAGATGTTCGTGATGTGCTTCTCGACCGCTCCCGGAGTGACGACGAGCGCCTCCGCGATCGCGGCGTTCGAGCGCCCCTCCGCCATCAGCTCGAGCACCTCGCGCTCGCGTGCGGTGAGGCCGCTGAGCGCGTCGTCTGAGCCGTCCTGGGGGGCGAGCAGCTGGGTGACGACCTGCCTGTCGAGCACCGTGCCCCCCGCCGCGACGCTTTCGAGCGCATCGAGGAACGCCCGCACGTCGCCGATCCGCTCCTTCAGGAGGTAGCCGATGCCGGCGCTGTTCTCGCCGATCAGCTCGCGCGCGTATGCGGTCTCGACGTACTGCGAGAGCACGAGCACGCCGAGCTCCGGCTGGCGCCGACGCGCCTCGATCGCCGCGCGCAGGCCCTCGTCGGTGAACGTCGGCGGCAGGCGGACGTCGACGATCGCGAGGTCGGGGTGGTGGCCGGCGATCGCGCGCAGCAGGCCGGGGCCGTCCTGCACCTGGGCGACGACCTCGATCTCGTTCTCGCGCAGCAGCGCGACGATGCCCTCTCGCAGCAGCGCGAGGTCCTCCGCGATCACGACCCTCATCGCAACGAGCAGGTCGGGGCCGTCATCCTCGCAAGCCCGCCGCGGACGCCACCGGCAGCCTCACGTGCACGAGCGTGCCCTCGCCAGGCGGGCTGTCGAGCCGCATCGTGCCGTCGAGCGCGGCGACGCGGGCGCGCAGGCCGGCGAGGCCCGCTCCGCCGAGGTCGGCGCCGCCGCGGCCGTCGTCGCCGACGAGGATCGCCAGCTCCCCGCCCTCGCCTGCGATCTCCACCCAGCTGCGCGTCGACTCCGCGTGCTTCGCGGTGTTCGTGAGCGCCTCGGCGATCACGAAGTAGGCCGCGCTCTCGACCGCGGGGGCGAGCGCGAGCGGCATGTCGGCGTGCACGACGGTGCCAAGCCCCAGTCGAGCCGCGAGCGAGCGCACCGCCGCGAGCAGACCGCGCTCGGCGAGCAGAGGCGGCACGATCCCGCGCGCGAGGTCGCGCAGCTCCGCGATCGCGCTGTGCGCTTCGCGGCGAGCTTGGTGGATCAGCGTCAGCACCTCAGGGCGGTCCTCGAGCTTCAACTCGGCTCTCCCGAGCTGCAGGGTGAGCGCGACGAGACGCGCCTGGGCGCCGTCGTGCAGGTCGCGCTCGATCTGGGCGAGCTGCGCGGTCTGGGCGTCGACCGCCTCGCGGCGCGTGCGCGTCAGCAGCTCGACCCGCGCCTTCAGCGCGCGCCTGCCTCGCGCGACGAGCACGCGGTCGTGCAGCGCGATCAGCGAGTAGCCGCTGCCGGCGGTGCCGAGGCCGAGCAGCGCCCAGGCGGGCCAGAACGCCGTCACCCCGTCGAGCAGACGGGTGAGGATCCAGGTGAAGACGAGGATTCCGACCGCGACGAGGATCACCGCCCACACGCAGGCGACGCGCCTCGAGGCGCCGCGCTCGTGGCGCCAGGCCCAGCGGGCGGCGATGTCGAGCGTGACGGGCACCGCGAGCCCGAGCCAGACCCATGCAGGCCAGAAGTAGCCCTCACCCTCGAGCGCCCAGATGCCGATCAGCAGCAGCGCGACCAGCGCCGCCATCCTGCGCATCAGATGGCTCAGGTACTCGCCGATCGAAAGCCCGGCCGCGAGCGTCGGCATCCATCGCCGCGCTCGATGGCGAGGGAGCGAGGCAGCGAGCGCCGGCGGGCGCGGCTGTTCGTGCATGCGCGGATCGTCGCACGAACGAGGCCGCGCGCGCGGCACGAGCGGATCGGCTCGGGGTCTGCTCGATCTGCCCAGGACCTTCCCCAGGGAAGCGGCTGTACTTCGTCGAGGCGCCTGCGCGCGAGGAGACGCTCGGCGACGATCAGGGCAGCGCCTTCGCCGCCTGGCGGCTGGCGGCTGCGCGCTGCACGTCCCAGGCGAGGCCGACGCGCTCGAGCGCCCCGATCAGCAGTCCGGAGACGTCGAGCTCGAAGCGGCGCATGCCGTGGAACGCGGAGGTCGGGAAGGCGTGGTGGTTGTTGTGCCAGGACTCGCCGAGCGAGAGCGGCGCGAGCCACATCAGGTTGCGGGAGTGGTCGCCGGTCGCGAAGCGGCGGCGGCCGAAGAAGTGGCAGAGCGAGTTGATCGAGTAGGTGACGTGGTGGAGCACGACCATCCTCACCGCCCCGCCCCAGAGCAGGCCGTCGAGGCCGGCGCTCAACGTGCCGCCGAGCAGCATGCCGAGCCCGAACGGGATCGCGAGGCCGAGCAGCGACCAGAGCACGAACGTGTCGTTGACGAGCTTGATCACCGGGTCGGCGACCAAGTCGGGCGCATAGCGTTCGTGCGCGCTCACCTCCGTGCGCTCGAACAGCCAGCCGATGTGGGCATGGGCGAGGCCGGCGAGCGCTCCGCGCCAGCCCTCGCGGTCGCCGACGTGCGGGCTGTGCGGGTCACCGAGGCGGTCGGAGTAGGCGTGGTGCTGGCGATGCGTCGCCACCCAGTCGATCACAGGGCCCTCGATCGACATCGTGCCGAGGACCGCGAAGAGTCCGCGCAGCCATCCCCTCGTCTTGAAGCTGCGGTGCGTGAGCAGGCGGTGGAATCCGACCGTGACGCCGAGGCCGCAGGCGAGGTACATCGCGGCGAAGATCGCGACGTCGCGCCAGTGCAGCTCGCTGTTCCAGGCGCGCAGGGCGGCGACGCCGAGCAGCAGCATCGGCAGTGCGGTGATGAGCACCATCAGGAACCGGTCGAGGTTGCCGACGACGATCGGCCCCGCGCCGACGGCGAGCGGCGAGTCCGGCGCGACCTCGCCGTCGGGCGAGGCGACTGGGCGGGCTGCGACGTCAGCCTCGGGCGCGACCGCGCTCATGCCGACAGCGTGCCGGAGACGAGGCGGGTTGTCGCTGCGGCTCGCCACCAAGCGGAGGGCAGCCTCCCCGAAGCACGTTCTTCGGGTTTACCAGAGTGTGCGACGTCGCGGGCTAGCATCGTTCTGATCCGGAGGATCGTCCTGAGGGCGCCATCCGCTCGTCGCGGAGCTGCTCAGGACACGACGAAGGAGGCTCGCATGGCTCGAGGTGACAAGCAGGCCGCGAAGCGGCGCAAGGCGAAGAAGGCGCTCGCGTTGCTCGCGCTTCGCACGTTGCAGCATCAGATCGGCCCGACGTCGGCACGCCGGGAACGCTGCGCACGATCTCGCGGCGCCCGCGCCCTCGGCAGATCCGGCTCCCACCCGGCGGGCTCGGTCGGAGCGCTTGCGATCGGGGCGCTGTCGGTCGGAGCGGGCGCCGTCGGGGCGGGCGCGATCGGCGCGATCGCGATCGGGCGGCTCGCGATCAAGCGGGGGACGATCGGGTCGCTGAGGATCGAGGATCTGAAGGTCGGCAGGCTCGAAGTGGACGAGCTGACAGTGCTGCGCGACCTGCGCAAGGGCGAGGCGGCAGCGAGCTGAGGCGCCGCGACTCGCGCGCCCCGTCTGCGCCGATCTCGATCATCACCGATCACAGGACCGCTCGTATGGATGCGATCGAAGAGCTCGTGATGGTCGACGCCGCCGCCTGGCGAGCCTGGCTGGCCGCGACAGATGACGGGATCGCGGCCGTCTGGCTCGTGCTCGCAAAGAAGGGGACTCTCGAGCCGACGAGCCTCACCTACGACGAGGCGCTGCAGGAGGCGCTCTGTCATGGCTGGATCGACGGCCAGGTGCGCCGCCGCGACGAGGCGACGTTCAAGCAGCGCTTCACCCGCAGACGCCCGCGCAGCTCCTGGTCGAAGCGCAACGTGGGGATCGTCGAGCAACTGATCGCGGAAGACAGGATGCAGCCGCGGGGACTCGCCGAGGTCGAGCGCGCGAAGACCGACGGCCGCTGGGAGCTCGCCTACGCCGGGCCGGCGAGCATCGAGGTGCCGGACGAGCTCGCTAAGGCCCTCGCCCGCCTGCCGGCGGCTCGGGCGACCTTCGAGGCGCTCAGCGGCCAGAACCGTTACGCGATCCTCTACCGGATCGCAACCGCGAAGCGGCCTGAGACCCGCACACGCCGGATCGAGCAGTTCGTCGCGATGCTCGCCCGCGGCGAGACGGTCCACCCGCAGAGGGACGGCCCTACCCCTCGACCTCGCGCAGGAGACCCGTCTCGGGATCGAAGATCAGGCCTCTGATGTGATCGCGCGACGGCAGCTCTCGACTCGCGCGCAGGCGCGAGAGGCCCTTGCGCAGAGCCGTCTCGAGCTCGTCGAAGGCGCCGAGCGTCCAGGTTGGCTTCGCCCCGTCCGCGGCGAGCGCCTGCGCGAACTCGTCCTCCGACGCGCCGAGCAGCCCGCAATTCTCGTGCATCACGACGACGATCTCCTGCGTGCCGAGCAGGCGTTGGGAGACGGCGAGCGACCTGATCGCGTCGTCGGTGACGAGGCCGCCGGCGTTGCGGACGATGTGCGCGTCGCCGCGCTCGATGCCGAGCATCGGGAAGAGGTCGATCCGGGTGTCCATGCAGGAGAGCACCGCGACCCTGCGGCGGGGGCGCGGGCTCAGCCCAGGCGCGGCGAGCCGGTCGGCGCGGTCGGCCGCGACCGTCAGCATCTCCTCGACGTTGCCCATCGCGCGATCATAGGCGGAGTCCCCCTACGATGAGGACATGGAGAGCTCAGCGCTGGCCGTCCCGTCCGGACCGCAGGGAGAGCGGCTCGAGCGGCACCGCAAGGAGCTCACCGGCTACTGCTACAGGATGCTCGGCTCGCCGTTCGAGGCGGAGGACGCCGTGCAGGAGACGCTGCTGCGCGCCTGGCGCTCGCTCGACCGCTTCGAGGGCCGCTCGGCGCTGCGCTCGTGGCTCTACAAGATCGCGACGAACGTATGCCTCGACTCCCTGCGCGGCCGTGGCCGGCGCGCGACGCCGATGGACTTCGGGCCCGCGAGCGCGCCCGAAGAGGCGAACCTCAACACGCTGCCGGAGGTGACCTGGATCGAGCCGATCCCGGACACGATGCTCGCGACCGCGACCGATCCCGCCGAGCAGGCGGTGAGGCACGAGACGATCAAGCTCGCGTTCGTCGCCGCGCTGCAGCGCCTGCCCGCGCGCCAGCGCGCCGTCCTCATCCTCTGCGAGGTGCTGCACTGGAAGGCGGCCGAGGCCGCCGACCTGCTCGACATGAGCGTCGCGGCCGTGAACAGCGCGCTGCAGCGGGCGCGCAGCGGCATCGAGGCGAGCGAGGTGAGCTCGAGCGACCCCGCGCCGGCGCTCGACCTGCAGCAGCGCGAGCTCCTCAGCCGCTACGTCGAGGCCTTCGAGGCGTATGACATCGATGCGCTGACGGCGCTGATCCGCGAGGACGCCTCGCAGTCGATGCCCCCATACGACATGTGGCTGAGCGGACGCGAGGACATCTTCGCCTGGTGGCTCGGCCCCGGGATCGGCTGCCGCGACTCGCGCCTGCTGCCGGCGCCAACCGCGAACGGCGCGATCGCCTTCGGCCAGTACAAGCCGAGCGAGTCCGGCGGCGGCCGCGAGCCGTGGGCGCTGCAGGTGCTCGAGCTGCAGGACGGCGCGATCGGAGAGCTGACGTTCTTCCTCGACACCGCGAGGCTGTTCCCGCTCTTCGGCCTGCCGAGCCGTCTTGACAGCTAAAGTCAGGCGACGCATGAACGCTTCAAGCCGCACCCGCTGGATCGCCCTCGTCGTGCTCTGCCTCGGCTCGCTGATGATCGTGCTCGACGCGACGATCGTGAACGTCGCGCTGCCCTCGATCAGGGCCGACCTCGGCTTCTCCCAGACATCGCTCGCGTGGGTGATGAACGGCTACATGCTGACGTTCGGCGGCTTCCTGCTGCTCGGGGGCAGGCTCGGCGACCTGTTCGGCCATCGCAGGCTGTTCATCGGCGGGATCGCGCTGTTCACGCTCGCCTCGCTCGCCTGCGGCCTCGCGGGCTCCCAGGGCCTGCTCGTCGGCGCGCGCGCGATCCAGGGCTTCGGCGGCGCGGTCGTCTCGGCGGTCTCGCTGTCGCTGATGATGTCGCTGTTCGTCGAGCCGACCGAGCGCGCGAAGGCGATGGGCGTGTTCGGCTTCGTCGCCGCCGGCGGCGGCAGCCTCGGCGTGCTGCTCGGCGGGATCATCACCGACCTGCTGGACTGGCACTGGATCTTCCTCGTCAACGTGCCGATCGGGATCGCCGTCTGCCTGCTCTCGCTGCGGCTGCTGCCTGGGCGCACAGGCGAGCGCGGCGGCGCGCGTCTCGACGTCGCCGGCGCCGTGCTCGTCACCGCCGCTCTCATGCTTGCCGTCTACGCGATCGTGAACGGCAACCAGGCCGGCTGGACCTCGGCACAGACGCTCGGCCTGCTCGGCGGCTCCGCGGCGCTGCTGCTCGCGTTCGTCACGGTCGAGTCCCGCGTGCGCTCGCCGCTGATGCCGCTCTCGACCTTCAGGCTGCGCAACCTTGCGACCGCGAACGTGGTGGCGGTGATGTGGGCGGCGGCGATGTTCGCCTGGTTCTTCCTCTCCGCCCTCTACATGCAGCAGGTGCTCCACTACAGCCCGCTGCAGGTCGGGCTCGCGTTCCTGCCCGCGAACCTGATCATGGGCGCCTTCTCGATCGGGCTCTCGGCGCAGCTCGTGATGCGCTACGGATTCAGGCGGCCGCTCGGCATCGGCCTCGCGCTCGCGGCCGCCGGCCTCGCGCTGTTCGCGCGGGCGCCCGTCCACGGCAGCTTCCTGCCCGACGTGCTGCCGAGCATGGTGCTGCTCGGCTTCGGCGCCGGCATGGCGTTCAACCCGATGCTGATGGCCGCGATGGGCGACGTCGAGCCGAGCGAGTCGGGGCTTGCTTCGGGCATCGTCAACACCTCGTTCATGATGGGCGGCGGGCTCGGCCTCGCGATCCTCGCGAGCCTCGCCGCCTCGCGCACCTCGAGCCTGCTCGCCGCGGGCCACGGCCAGCTCGCGTCCCTCGACGGCGGCTACCACCTCGCGTTCGTAGTCGGTGCGATCTTCTCGGCGCTCGCGGCGACGATCGGCGCGGCGCTGCTGCGCAGCACCGGGATGCCCGCGCCGCACGAAGCGGAGGCGGGCGCCGCGGCGCAGGAGGGAGCGCCCGGGCTTGCGGCCGGGCAGCCCGAGCAGGTCGGCAGCTCCGCCTAGCGCCGGTCGGCGCTCACCTGCCCTGCCGCGCAGGCGCGTCGATATCGGCGCCCGCTCAACGGCGCTGACGGCGCAGCCGCGCCCACGCCGGCCGCCGCTCAATCGCGCCTGCGGCGCAGCCGCCCCCCGCTGGCGCCGTTCAGCGGCGGCGGCGCAGTCGCCAGTAAAGGTAGGCGACGACGAGCAGGTTCACCACCAGGGCGCCGACCTTCAGCGGGGTCGCCTTGCGGGCCAGCTCCCACACCTCTGGCACGAGCAGGATCGAGGTCGCGACAAGCGTCAGCCACTCGCCCCAGCGCCGGCGGCGCGCGAGGCCGTAGGACTCGGCGCCCTCGAGCGCGCCATAGCCGAGCGCGATCACACCGAAGACGACGTTCTCACGCGCCGGGACGTGGCGCACGACGTCGATGATCTTGTGCACGACGTTGCCGCTCGGATCGAGCCCCCACGAGCGGGCGAGGTGCTTCACTTCGAGCGCCCAGTTCGTATTGGGGTGCGTGAGCAGCACGACGCCGAGGCCAAGCAGGAAGAGCGCCCGTACGCCGCGCTCGGCGGCGATCCACGGCAGCAGCCGATCGCGCCGGCGCGACTGCTGCGGACTCTCTGCCGTCGGTACCTGCGCCATCAGGCCACACTAACGGCAGCCGCCTCATGAGCGGCGCGCCTACCGCGCGGCGGCTGGGACGCCCGAAGGGCGCCGCGCGGCCGGGGGCCGGCGCCGGTGCTCGACGCGCACGCGGGTCCCTCGCCGCGGCGAGAAGGTGACGTTGCGCCGCGCGACCCGTTCGGGGCGCCTGCCCGCCGCCTGCAGCGTGCAGTCGCGCAGGATGCTCTGCAGCACGATCCGCATCTCGAACTCCGCGAACGCGGCGCCGAGGCAGCGGCGGACGCCGCCGCCGAACGGAATCCAGCCGTACGTCGCCGGCGGCTGGTCGAGAAAGCGCTCCGGCTCGAACTCGTAGGGCCGTGGGTACAGGTCGGGGCGCGTGTGCGTAAGCCAGATCGCCGGCGTCACGTCGGTCTCCGCCGGCAGCTTCAGGCCGCCGACCTCGAGGTCGACCGTCAGCCGACGCCCTGCGAGCGGCACGACCGGCCGCAGGCGCAGCGCCTCGGTCACGCACGCGCGCGCGTAATCGTCCCCCGCCCCGGAGTCGACCTCTGCCGTCAGCCGTCGCAAGGTGGGCGGATTGCGCAGCAGCAGGTCGAGCGTCCAGGCGAGCGCCGTCGCGGTCGTCTCGTGGCCGGCGAGCAGCAGCGTCAGCAGCTGGTCGCGCAGCTCGCGGTCGTCCATCTGCGAGCCGTCCTCGAAGCGCGCCGCGAGCAGCAGCGAGAGGATGTCCTCGCGCGAGTCGAGCCCCGGATCCTCGCGGCGCTCGGCGATCTCGGCGAGCAGCAGCTCGTCGATCTCGCCGATCAGCCGCTGCAGGCGCTCCATCGGATCGCGTGAGGAGGCGCGCCGCGAGAGCAGCACCCGCAGCTGCAGCCAGATCGATGAGCTTTCGCCTAGCAGCTGCGGCAGGCGGGCGCGCAGCCGCTCGCGGCGGTCCTCGTCGACGACGCCGAAGACCGCCCTGATGATCACCTCGAGCGTGATCGCCTGCATGCGCGGGTGCAGGGCGAACGTGCGCCCCGCCGGCCAGCTCGCGATCTCGCGCTGCGCCACCTCCTGCACGATCGACTCGTAGGAGCGCATCCGCTCGCCGTGGAACGGGGGCAGCATCAGCCGCCGTCGCGCGATGTGCTCGCGGCCCTCAAGCAGCAGCAGCGAGTGAGGGCCGAGCACCGGCCGCAGCGCGACCACGCGCCCAGGCGGCAGCCCATGGGCCTGCTCGACGTACAGGGCCCGGATCACGGCCGGATCGGAGAGGAACACCGTTGGGCGCTCGAAGCCGACGAAGCGCACGCTGAACGCGTCGCCGCAGCGTCGCCGGCAGTGCTCCATGAACGAGATCGGACGGGAGAGCCACCACATCGTCTGCACGATCGGCGGCTCTCGTGGTCCGTCGGGCAGGGACGCGTCCATCGCGACAGCGTGACAGGTTCTGGTCAGGCAGCCGCGTCTCGGGCGCCGTCGGCCGAGCCTCGGGCGCCCGCCGGAGCGAAGACGTGTACGCCGCGCGCGGCGGCGGGCCGTTGCGCCATCGAGACGATGCTGGAGACATCCAGCGCGATCTGCTGCGGCGGTGCGTCTCAGCCGGCGTCAGGCCGGGACTCCGAAGCGTCGAACCCGCGATCGCGCGCTCGACGAAGGCTGATGCGCTTGCTCGAGATGTGCTCTACGGTGCGCACGTGTTCGACCTCAAGGCGACGCCCGTGCGCTCCCGCGCGAGTCGCGCCCGGGATGCGGTCCAACTGCTGCTCGGGCCGGATTCCGGCCTGCCCGGCGTGTGCGTGCGCTTCGTCCTCGCCGGCGGCCTCGCGACGACCGTCTATCTGCTGATCACGATCGTGTCGGCGGATGTGATCGGTCTGCCATTCCAGATCGCGCTCATCATGGGCTTCTGCGCCGCGATCAGCGTCAGCTTCTCATCTCAACGTCGATTCGTGTGGGTCAAACGTGAGCGATACCGCCTACCACTCCATCACCAGGCCGGCCGCTACCTGCTCTGGTACGGGACGCAGTACGGGGCGACGGCGATTGCGACCCTTCTGCTTCCATCCGCGCTTGGGATTCCGACCGAGGTCGTCTACGTGACGATGCTTGCGCTCTCAGCGCTCGTCAACTTCCTCGTCATGCGCTACGCGATCTTCCATGCAGCGCCGTCCTCAGCCGAGTCGACCTCGAGACTGAGCGTGAGAGCCGGTCGAGGGCTCTCGACTGCTCGCAACGCCTCTCGCACGCCCTCGTCTCGCACCGTCAGCTGGCGCTCGAGCCGGTGAGCGTGATCTTCTCTCGTGCGCCCTTGCGCGTGACGCTCGGCGGCGGCGGGACCGACCTGCCGTCCTACTACCGCGAGCATGGAGGCTTCACCGTCTCTGGCGCGATCGACAAGTACGTCTACATGCTCACCCACACGGTCTTCCAGCGGCGCTACCGGATGAAGTACTCAGAGCTCGAGGAGGTCGAGCAGGCGAACGAAATCCGCCACCCGATCCTGCGCGAGAGCCTCGTGCGCCACTGGTGCGGCAATCCGCTCGAGATAGCTTCCGTCGCAGACGTCCCAGCAGGTACCGGCATGGGCTCCTCGGGCGCCTACACGGTGTGCCTGCTGAAGGGTCTCGCACACGCGAGGCACACCTCGATCGCGCCTGGAGACCTCGCGGAGGCGGCGTGCGAGATCGAGATCGACGTGCTCAGCGAGCCGGTCGGCAAGCAGGACCCCTACGTCGCCGCTCACGGCGGCATCTGCGCCTTCACCTTCAACGAGGACGACACTGTGAACGTCGAGCCGCTGCAGCTCGAAGACGACGTGCTGAGGCGGCTGCGCGACCACCTGCTGCTGTTCTACACGGGCGAAGCGCGCTCCGCCTCGCAGATGCTGAGCGATCAGGACGAGCGCTCGAAGACGGGCGACGAGGAGATGATCGCGAACCTCGACCGCACGAAGGAGATGGGGCGGCAGAGCTGTGAGCTGCTGAAGCAGGGCGATCTCGAGGCCTACGCGGAACTGATGCACGAGCACTGGGAGAACAAGCGCAGGCGCTCGTCCGGGATGGCGAACGGGCGGATCGACCGGCTCTACACGGTCGCGCGGCGCAGCGGCGTGATCGGCGGCAAGCTCGTGGGGGCCGGTGGCGGCGGATTCCTGCTCGTGTACGCGAGCCATCCCGAAGACGTGAGGAACGCGATGCACTCCGAGGGGGCGTACGAGCTCGCGTTCGACTTCGAGTTCGGCGGCGCCTACGCGGGCGAGTACACGTGAGAGCCGCGAGCGTGCTCACCCGCGTGCGAACCGGACGCGAGTTCCTGCGCGACATCCGCTCTCCGCGCTGGGGCCTTGCGGGCCAGAGCCTTCGCTTCGTGATGTCCGGCGGCGTCGTCGCGCTCGCCTCCGCGGCGACGACGACCCTGCTGCACGCAGCGCTCGGCCTGCCCTTCCAGCTCGCGCTCGTGCTCGGCTACCTGCTCAGCGTCGCCGTCCACTACACCCTGCAACGGCTGTTCGTGTGGCGCCACGACGAGGAGTTCGCGCTGCGCGCGCGCAGCCAGCTCGTCCGCTATCTGTGCGTCTCGGTCAGCCAATATGCGCTGACGGCGGTTGCGACCGCAAAGCTGCCAAGGCTGCTCTCGGCCCCGGTCGAGTCCGTCTACCTCGTCACGATCTTCGCGCTTGCGCTCGTCAACTTCGCGATCTTCAAGACGCGGGTCTTCCACCCCGTCTCCGATCGCGCCGCAGGCTGAGACTCCTCAGTCCTGCCTCTCCCATCCGTGCCGGGACTCGACGATGTACTTCGGGCGATCCCGCGATTCGTCGTAGATGCGCCCGACGTACTCGCCTATGATGCCAAGCGAGAGCAGCTGGATGCCGCTGAAGAACGCGATCACGATCACGATCGTCGGGTTGCCGACCGGAAACGGGACGCCGCCGAGCTTCATCCCGAGGTAGGCGAGCGCGAGCGCGAACGCGAGCCCGGCGAGTGCCATGCCGATCATCGAGATGAGCTGCAGCGGGTAGCGCGAGAACCCGACGATGCCGTTGAGGCCGATCAGCAGCGATCCGAGGAAGCGGTTGTACTTGCTGTTCCCTGCGGCACGCTCCTCGCGGTCGTATAAGACGCTCGTCTGAGGGAATCCGACGAGGCCGACGAGGCCCCGCAGGAAGCCGTGGCCCTCCTTCAGGGCGACGACGTTGTCGACGACCCTGCGGCTCATGAGGCGGAAGTCGCCCGTGTTCGGCGGTATGTGGACGTCGGCGATGTGCTCGATCACGCGGTAGGCGATCGCGGAGACGACCCGCTTCGGCAGCGTCTCGCCGGCGCGGCTGCGGCGCTGGGCGTAGACGACGTCGTAGCCCTCGCGCCAGCGCTCGACGAGCTCCGGGATCAGCTCAGGCGGGTCCTGGAGATCGCAGTCGATCACGACGACCGCCTCTCCGGAGGCCGCCTCGAGTCCGGCGATCGTCGCCATCGGCTGGCCGAACCGGCGCGAGAAGCGCAGCATCTTCACGCGATCGTCCTCTGCGCCGAGGCCGAGGATCAGCTCCTCGGTGCGATCGGCGCAGGGATCGACGCTGAAGATCAGCTCCCACTGCAGGTGCAGGCCCTCGAGCGCACGCACGAGTCGCCCGTACATGCGCGAGACGTTGTCCTGCTCGTTGTAGGCGGGCACGACGATGCTGAGCTTCGGCCTCGCCTCCTTGCCGGCGGGGCTCTCCGCATCGCCGGCCGCACCCGCCGCCGGCGCGGCAGGTCCCGTGGGCGGCGCGCCGCGGCGGCGGCGGTCGAGCGTGCGCGAACGCTCGCCGGCGACGGCGAACGTGCGTGTCGTCGAGACCCGCGTGTAGCCGGTCGTGCTCATCTCGCCGCTCCTCGATGCCCGTCCGCTCCAGGGTGTCCGTCCCCGGCGGGCCGCTCGCCTGCGTCGGTGCGCTCCTGCCCCGCAGGACGCTCGAGCACGGTCAGCCCGCGGATGCCGAACGGCAGCCTCACGCCGGCGGCGAGCAGCAACTCCTCGAGGCGGCAGGCGAGACGGCCGAGCGCCGAATCGCCGGTGCCCTCGATCTCGCCCTGGACCGCACGCTCGAGCGCGGCTCCGGTCAGCTCCTTGCGCCGCCGGCGGTTGTACTGCTTCACCGCCCAGAACGCCGGATACAGGGGGGCGCCGAGGTGGACGTCCTGCAGCACCGCGAAGCCGGCGGCGCGCGCCTTGCGCGCCAGCTCGCCGCGGTCGTAGCGGCGCTCGTGGCCGAGCAGCCGGTCATAGCAGTCGTAGAGACGGGGATCGACGGGCACGACGATCACCGCTCGTCCGCGAGGACGCAGCACGCGGAACATCTCCGCGAGCGCCCGCTCGTCATCGGGCACGTGCTCGAGCAGGTTCGCGCTGAGGGCGGCGTCGGCGGATGCCTCTTCGAGCGGGAGCGCGCAGGCGTCGGCTTGCAGCAGCAGCGCGTCGGGCACCTGCCGGTGCGCATTGCGCAGTCCCTCCGCGACGAGATCGACGCCGATCAGCCTCGCGTCGGCAAGCCGGGCCCGCAGATCGACGAGCAGGTGACCCGTCGAGCAGCCGACATCGAGGATCGTCGGCGTCGCCGGCAGGCTGCCGATCCGCGCGAGCATCGCCCTGCGAGTCCAGACGTCGATGAAGTGGGTCCTCGTGCTGTGCTCGTGCAGCGCCTCGAGCCGCTCCGACCAGTTCACCTCGTATCCGTCTCGCACTGCGCTGAGGAAGGGCTCGCCGGTCGGCGTCTCGGCCGCCCGGCCGCCCGCCAGCCCTGAGGAGACGGGGGTCCGATCTAGCATCGGGCCCTCGATTCGGGGCGTCCAGCGGGCATCGTCCTCATGCCTCCGCCTTCCGAGAGCCGCGAGCGTCACCGCCGCGCGCACGAAGCTCGCGCGCGATCGTCCAGAGGACGACGGCGATCACAGTCAGGCCCGCGAGGATGCTGAGGACCCAGCCGAAGGCGATCGTGCCGCTGTGGCTCGCTTCGATCACGACGTGGACGGGGCCGCTGCCGTTCTTCGTGCGCCGCACGACCATGAAGCCGTATTCGTTCCTGCCAAGCCGCGTCAGGCCGGAGATGTGCACGAGGTAGGGACCGCCGACGATGTTCGTCTGCAGCGGCGCGAGTCCGGCCGGCACGTTCACCCATTTGTCGAAGCGATCGCCGTGGACTTCGCTCGCGTTGAAGTACAGCGGCCTGCTCGCGCCGACGACCGGCGCGCTCACGTCGTTGTAGGAGCCCTGGTCGTACCAGCTGCGCGGCGTCGTCGTCGCGCTCGCGAGCACCGCGTTCCGGTCCTTGTAAGAGGTCTTGTACAGCGTGCTCGGCACCCACTCCTGCCAGATGCAGAGCCCGACGCTGATCACGCAGGCGGCGGCGAGCCCGACGCGCAGTCGCTTCACGGTTGCGCGCATCCGCGGCTCGCGCGCAGATCGCTGTAGCGCGAGCGCGCTCACGAGCACGAGCGCGCTCACCGCGTAGAACACATACGTGTTCAGCCTGAATGGGAACTGGATCGTGTTGAAGGGGAAGGGCATGCCGTCCCAGAACGGCTTCGCGACGATCATCAGCACGAGGATCGCGAACAGCGCCGCCGCCCCCACCCACGCGCGCAGGAGCGTCCTTTCGGTGCGCAGCGACATCGTCGCCG
>JBAIYK010000080.1:0-3172 GCA_037915935.1 Solirubrobacterales bacterium
GCTGCTCGGGCTCGTCTCGCTGATCGCGTTCGTCGTCGTCTACGCGCACCTCGCCGGCCGGGCCTTCTGGGGCGCGAGCATGCTCGGCGGCTGGCTCGCGTTCGCGGCGGCGACCGCGGCGTTCAGCGCGCTCGCGCCTCCGCTGCCGCTCGCGCTTGGCCTCGTCGCGCTCGCGATCGCGCTGGGGCTCGCCACGCTCCCGCGCCCGGAGCGAAACGTCGGGCGCGAGCACGCTACGGCACCCGTGTGGGACCTGCCGCTGCGCGCGGCGTGTGCGGCGGCGCTCGTGTTGAGCCTCACAGCGATCTCCGGCTGGCTCGGTCCCCAGCTCAGCGGTCTGCTCGCGCCGTTCCCGATCATCGCGACAGTGCTCGCGACATTTACGCACGCGCAGCGCGGAACCGACGAGCTGCGCCGCCTGCTGCACGGGCTGATCAGCGGCTTCGGCGCGTTCGCCCTGTTCTGCCTCACGCTCGCGGTGACGCTGCGGCAGCTGGACACCGCGGCGGCGTTCGCGCTCGCCACGGCGATCGCGCTGTGCGTGCAGGGGCTCGTGAGCGCGAAGCTGCGCAGCTCATCCGCGGATGCCGTGACCTGATCAGGCCCCATCGTCCTCGCCTTCCGCCGGGCCGCTCAGGATCATCGTCGGCGTGGATCTCGCGGCGAGCATCGCGGTCGACTCGCTCACCGTGCGGCGTGGCGGCAGGGAGGTCCTGCACGGCGTCTCGCTCGCGGTGCGGCCTGGATGCTTGACCGGCCTGCTCGGCCCGAGCGGATGCGGCAAGACGACGCTGATGCGGGCGATCGTCGGCGTGCAGGCGATCGCGTCCGGCGAGGTGAGGGTGCTCGGCAAGCCGGCCGGCTCACGCGCCCTGCGCCACCTCGTCGGCTACGTCACGCAGGCCCCTTCGATCTATGCCGACCTCAGCGTGCGCGAGAACCTGCGCTACTTCGCGCGCGTGCTCGGCGCCGAGTCCGCCGAGATCGACCGCGTGATCGAGACGGTCGCGCTGCAGCAGCACGCCGATCGAGTCGTCCGCGACCTGTCCGGCGGAGAGCAGGCGCGCGCCTCGCTCGCGACCGCGCTGCTCGGCGGGCCGCGCGTGCTCGTGCTCGACGAGCCGACGGTCGGTCTCGACCCGCTCCTGCGGCGCGAGCTCTGGGCGACGTTCTCAGCGCTCGCGAAGGACGGGGCGACGCTGCTCGTCTCGAGCCACGTGATGGACGAGGCGGAGCACTGCGAGCGGCTGCTGCTGATGCGCGAGGGCACGATCCTCGCGCAGGACACCCCGGAGGGCCTGCGCAGGCGCACCGGCGAGAGCGACCTCGACGACGCCTTCCTGTCGCTGATCGAGCAGGGCGCCGGCGTCAAGGAGGATGATCGGTGAGCCCGCGCGTCGTATACGCGACCGCGGCGCGGGTGCTGACGCAACTGCGGCGCGACCCCCGGACGGTCGTGCTGCTGTTCGGCGTGCCGCCGTTCCTGCTACTCGTGCTGAAGTACGCCCTGCAGCAGCGCCCCGCGACCTTCCAGCACGTCGGCGGCCCGCTGATCGGGCTCTTCCCCTTCATCACGATGTTCGTCGTCACCTCGATTACGATGCTGCGAGAGAGAACGACCGGGACGCTCGAACGGCTGATGACGCTGCCGCTCGGCAAGCTCGACCTGCTCGCCGGCTACGGGCTGGCGTTCGCGCTCGTCGCGACCGTGCAGGCGCTCATCACCGGGGGCGTCGCGTTCGGGCTGCTCGACGTGAAGGTCGCAGGCTCGACCGCGCTCGTGCTCGCGCTCGCCGTCGCCAACGCGCTGCTCGGCATGTCGCTCGGCCTGTTCGTGAGCGCGTTCGCGCGCACGGAGTTCCAGGCCGTGCAGTTCTTCCCTGCGATCGTGACGCCGCAGCTCATCCTCTGCGGCCTGTTCGTCGCCCGCGATCACATGGCGAGCGTGCTGTATGCGATCTCCTACGCGATGCCGCTCACCTACGCCTACGAGGCCCTCTCGCGCGTGACGAGCCACGGCTCCCTCGGGACGCGGGGAGCGCTCGACGTCGCGGTCGTAGTGGCGATGACGGTGCTAGCGCTCGCGCTCGGCGCGGCGACGCTGCGCAGGCGCACCGCATAGCTATCCCGCCGTCGAAGTCGCGATCGCCTCGCCGCCCTGAGCCGCGAGCGCGTGCGAGCGGCTGTCGCGCGAGGAGATCAGCAGCAGCGTCAGCAGCGCGCCGGCGAGCGCGAAGCCCGCGCCGACGAGGAAAGCGCGCTCGAAGCCCTTCGTCAGCGCGGCCGGGAGGTCGTGCTGGCCGCCGCGCAGCACGTCCTGCGTGTAGCTGTTCGCGATCGTCGCGAGGATCGCGAGGCCGAGCGCGCCGCCGACCTGCTGGGCGGTGTTGACGAGCCCCGACGCGAGCCCCGCTTCCTGCGGGCGGGTGCCCGTCACGGCCGCGATCGTCACCGGCACGAAGGACAGCCCGAGCCCGACCGCCGCGAGCAGCGACGGGCCGAGGATGTCGGCGGCGAACGTGCCGCCCGTGGCGGGCACGCGCGAGAACCAGAGCAGCCCGCCGGCGACGAGCAGCAGCCCAGCGAACAGGACCGGCTTGAAGCCGAAGCGCGTCACGGCCGCCGAGGCCGCCCCGGCTGAGACGATGATCGCGACGGCGAGCGGCAGGTAGGAGAGGCCGGCGCGCAGCGCCGAGTAGTGCAGCACCTGCTGCATGTACAGCGAGATGAAGAAGAACATCGAGAACAGCGACATGCCGATCAAGAGCGCGATCGCGTCGGCGCCGCGCAGCGTGCGCAGGCGGAAGATCGAGAACGGCATCAGCGGCGCGCGCTGGCGCAGCTCGATCGCGACGAAGCAGGCGAGCAGCGCGAGCGCGGCGGCGATCAGGAGCACCGTTTCGGTCGATCCCCAGCCGACGTTCACCGCGTTCACGAGCGCATAGACGAGCAGCGCGAGCCCCGCGGTCACCGTCACGGCGCCGGGGACGTCGAAGTTGCGCGTCTCCGCCTGAGATCGGCTCTCCTGCAACACGCGCGGCGAGAGCAGCGCACAGACCACGCCGATCGGCACGTTGACGAACAGCACCCAGCGCCAGGACAGGCCGCTCGTCAGCACGCCACCGAGCAGCACGCCCGCCGCGCCGCCGGCGCCGGCGACAGACCCCCACAC
>JBAIYK010000062.1:0-40011 GCA_037915935.1 Solirubrobacterales bacterium
CCGAGGCTGGCTCCGGCGGCCGCGCACACCGCGGCGAGATTCTCGAGACAGCGGCCCGCCTGCTCGCCGGCGGTCACACCGACGATGTCGCCGGTGCGCGGGTCGAGCGGGATCTGGCCCGAGCAGAACAGCAGCCCGCCGGCGCTGGCAGCGTGGCTGTAGGGTCCGACCGCAGCGGGGGCGCCGGGAGCATCGATCGTCCTGCGATCCCCGCTCATCGCATCGGGCTCCAGCCGGACGGCGTCGCCGCTGCGCCCGCGGCGTGCGGTCGTCTCGTGGGGTCGATTCTCAGTCTCTGGATGCTCATCGCCTCCACCGCCTCCCGCGAGTAGAGCAGCGGGAAGCTCGTATCGTTCGCCCACATCCCCAGCAGATCCGCGTAGTGCTCGGATCGGCTCTCTCCCGATTGACCTGGAGCGTTCATCGCCACCGAGCGGTCCCAGTCGCCGACGTCCATCACGAGGCGCAGAGTGGCTCCGACGGTCTCCAGGAAGCCGCGTGGACCATAGGCGGCGTTGCCCACCGTGTCCTCGCCTCCGCCACGCGGCACCGGGCCGAGGGACTCCGGCGCCGGGCCGAGGGACTCCATCTCAGAGCCCGCGCCGGCGAGCGGATGCGCGAAGTGCGCCTCGTGCAGCGCGCCCCAGCGCCAGCCCTCGCTGTCGCCTCCGAGCAACCGCTCCAGCTGCAGCATCGTCGCGCGCAGGCTGCGCTCCAGCATCGCCGCGGCCGCCTGCGGCTCTGCGGCCAGGCATTCGTGCAGCAGCTCGATGTCGATGCGGGCGTCGCGAGTCGTGCTCTCGTCTTCGATCAGCGCGTCGATCGCGGCGGGCAGCTCGGCGTCGTCGAGATGATCCGTCAGGGCGTGGGCGAAGAGCGCGCGACGCAGATGCCTCCGGAACCACAGCTCGAACACCGCGGCCGCGGCCGAATCGGCCTCCAGCCGGCCGTCCCAGCCGGCGAGCAGCTCCAGCGCCCGCTGCACGCGCGCGTCCGTCGATCTCAGCTCTTTCAGGATCGGCGCCAGCTCCAGCGCCGGCAGGCAGAGGTAGTCGCTCTGCAACGCCGCCATCGACTCGATCGTGCAGCGACGCTCGCGATCGAGCGCCGCGGCGATGCGGCGGTGCCGGAACGGCGGCTCCCATTCGAACGAGACGGCGATGCCGCCATCGGCCGCCGGCGTGATGTTGAAGTGGTTGGCGGTCGCCAGCCATCCGCTGGGCGGGTTGCACGCGTGCGGCAGGCTGTCCGGCTCGGCGAACCCGTCCCACTCGAAGCGCCCGTCGCCGGGCACCGGCAGCAGGCCGTCCCAGTTGGGGCGGATCGGCACGCGACCCACGGGCTGCCAGCCGATGTTGCCCTCCACGTCGGCGTAGAGGAGGTTCTCACCGGGGCCGCCCCAATGCCGCGCGGCCGCCTGGAACTGCTCGAAGCTCTGCGCTCGCAGCAACGCGAGGCTGCCGAGGTAGGGGACCATGCCCGGCGCCAGCCAGGCGGCGCGCACGGCGAAGGCCGCGCCCTGCTGCGGACACTCGTGCACGATCGGCCCATGCCTCGTGAACTTCAGCTCGACCTCGACGGGATCGCCGTCTCGTACCTCGATCCGTTCGCGCTCGACCGCGATGTCCTCCCAGCCCGAGCCGTAGCGGTGGGCGCGGCCCGCGCCGTCGATCTCGTAGACGTAGAGGTCCTCCTGATCGATCGGCAGCACCGTCAGGCCGAAGGCGACCCGGCCGTTGTGACCGAAGGCGACTCCGGGCAGCATCGGCTCGCCACCGCCGATCACGTTCATCTCCGGACACGCGACCTGGACCAGATACCGCAGCGAGGGCAACGAGAGCGCGCGGTGGGGGTCGTTGGCCAGTATCGGCCGCCCCTCCGCGGTGCGCGTGCCGGAAAGGACCCAGTTGTTGCTTCCCTCGCCGAGCGGGCCTCCGAATGCCGGCCCGGCGAGCGGCGGCGTCGTTGCCAGCTCGTAGGCGCGCAGCACATCGGCGGTGATCAGTGAGAGGTCGATCCCCTCCGGCACGGCGATCTCGACTTCAGGCTCCAGCCGCACGCGCAGCCGCTCGGCCGCCGGCCCGAACCGATGCAGGATCTGGGCGCGCGCGACCTCGCTGCGCAGGTTGCGATACCGCCCGTGACTCCGGATCCGCAGGATGTCGTGCGTCGACCACCGTGCGGGCGCATAGCCGAGCAACTCGAACTCGCGCGGCAGCAGCTCCGGGCGCGTCGCCAGCAGCCGTACGTACTCGTTCACTCCCTTCACGAATGGGCTCAGCACCTCATCCAGCTCGCATCCGTAGGCCTGCCACTCCGCCTCCATCGAGCCGCGGTAGAGGAACAGGCGCGCAGCGCGGTCGCGCTCGACGTAGTCGGGGCCAAGCACCTCGGCCAGTCGCCCGAGGCCCGCACGCCGCCAGAGGTCCATCTGCCAGAGCCGGTCTCGGGCCGCATTGAAGCCCTGTGCGAAGCAGGCGTCGCGCAGGCAGGCCGCGTGGATGTGCGGAATGCCCCAGCGATCCACGAGTATCTCGGCGCGCTCGCTGAGCGGCCCGCTCACGACGTGGCGCTCGCTCACGCGCGCACCGAGGTCTCTGCTGCGCGGTAGGAGGACGTCACCTCGTAGGTCGAGCGCGCCTCCGTGAACGCAAACAGGCCGTCGCGCCCGTACAGCCGGCCGAGGCCGCTGAGCCGGAAGCCGCCCCAGGGCACGTTCGGCGGCACCTGGCCGTGGGCGTTGACGTAGAGCTGCCCGGTGCGCAGCTGCGCGCGCAGGCGCTGCGCGCGATCGCGATCGCGCGTCCAGATCGACGCCGCGAGGCCATAGGGGCTCTCGTTCACGCATTCGACGATCTCGCGCTCGCGCTCGAACGAACGTGCGACGACCACCGGCCCGAACACCTCCTCGCTGCCCGCGGCCGTCGCCTCCGGGACGTCGGAGAGCACCGTCGGGCGGTAGAAGAAGCCGCTCCGAAGATCGGGGGGCGCGCCGCCTCCGGCATGCAGCCGCGCGCTGCGCTGCACCGCCTGCTCCACGATGTCCGCGATGCGATCGCGCTGCGCCGCCGAGATCAGCGGGCCGATCTCGGTCGCCTCCTCGAGCTGGTGACCGATCCGCAGCCGCCGCGTTCGCGCTGCGAAGCGCTCGAGGAAGTCCGGGTAGAGAGACCGCTCGACCATCAGCAGCGAGCCGGCGTTGCACGCCTGGCCCTGAAAGTGGAACGCCGCCTTCACCGCCCCCTCGAGGGCGGCGTCCTGATCGGCGTCGGCGAAGACGACGTATGGCGTCTTTCCGCCCAGCTCGAGGATCACGCGCTTGAGGCTTCGCATCGCGCTCTGGGCGACGGCGAGGCCGGTCGGGACCCCTCCCGTGAAGCAGACCGCGTCGATCTGCGACGCCTCGGTGAGCGCGCGGCCGGCCTCGGGGCCGCCCGTCACCACCGAGAAGGCCCAGGCCGGCAGCTCCGCCTCGTGCGCGAGCTCTTCCAGCGCGAGCAGCGGCGGCTGCGCAAGCTCGGAGCCCTTGAATATTCCGGCGTTTCCGGCCGCGAGCAGCATCGCAAGGCGCGCGCATGCCTGGGAGAGCGGGAAGTTCCAGGGCAGGATGCAGGCGACGACGCCGACGGGCACGCGATCGACCACCTGGCGGACGTCCCTCAGGCCCGACTCGACCTCCTGCGAATAGGGGTCCTCGGCGAGCAGCGCGGCGTAGTGGCGCAGCACGGCCGCCCCCGCCCGCGCAGTCGCCGCCGCGTCGGGCCGGCGCTTGCCGGTGCACAGCGCGTCGAGCTCGCCGAGGTCCTCCGCCGCCCGCTCGACGGCGCTCGCCATCCGCTGCAGCATCTGCGTTCGCTGCTCCAGCGAGGGCGTCGGGGTCGAGACGTATTCGGCGCGCACGCGCTCGAGGTGCGAGGCGATCTCCTCGGGCCGCATGTCGAGCACCTCTGCGAACGCCGCTCCCGTGCCCGGATCGACCTGCTCGCGCCATCCGCCCTCGCCGCCGGCCGCGATCTGCGGCCGCCAGCGATCGACCGCGGACCAGCGGCCGCCTCGCGCAGGCGGTGTGAGAGCTCGATCCGCCTGCTTGCCTGCGCTCGGTTCGCCGTCGCCGAGGCTCATCCCAGCAGCAGCCGATGGTGCTCGGTGAAGTCCTCGATCGCCTTCAGACGCTCACGACTGCGATCGGCGTCGACGGCCGCGACCTCGGCGATCAGGGATTCGAGCGCCCACAGCGGCGCGACCATGCTGTCGTAGAGGGTGGGGCTGGTCGCGACCGCGACGAGCACGTGGTCGGCCTGCGTGGCGAAGTCGTGGCCGCGGCCGTCGGTCAGCATCACGACCGCGGCGCCGGCCGCGCGCGCCATGTTCAGCAGATCGACCGTGAGGCGCGAGTAGCGGCGAAAGAGGCAGGCGAGGACCACGTCGCCGCGACCGGCATCGGCGATCTCGTCGGGGAAGCCGGGATCGATCAGGCGCACGCCGTCGCGCAGGCCCGAGAGCATGCGATCGAGGTGGACGGCGAGGCCGTAGGACCTGCGGGCCGCGACGACGTAGACGCGCTCGGCCTCCGCGATCGTGCGCGCCGCCGGGCCGATCGTCTCTCGGACCAGCGCCTCGGTGGCAAGCAGGTTCTTGCTGTCCTGGATCGCCTTCTGCTCCAGCAGCGAGCTCGAAGCCTCTCCGGAGAACCGCGAGAGCGGCGATTCCTGGGAGCGCCGCAGCGCCTGGCGGGCGGCCTGCTGCAGCTCGGTGAAGCCCTTGTAGCCGAGTTTGCTTGCGAATCGCACGACCGCCGGCCTGCTGACGCCGACGGCCTGGGCAAGCGAGTCGGAGGTGTGGAAGGGCAGCTCGTCGAGGTTCTGCTGCAAATGCTTGAGAATCCGCTCGTCGTTGCCCGAGAGGCGCGCGCGCGCGTCGGCGGCGCGAGACGCGAACTCCTCGTCGAAGGGGCCCAACGGGTGATGGGTGAGCTCGGCCATGATCTGGATCGTTCAGTTCAACCTGAGACCTGAATCATATCGTACACGACCGCCGGACGGATCGGCGTGGTGACGGCCGCCCCTCAGCCGCCCCTACGATCGTAGGGGCGGGCTCAGCGCGGGTATCACAGCCGCCGAACGATCTCGTTCAGTATACTATGATGGATAATCAGTTTCGCTCATCCCGACGCGAACACGACTCTCCAGGAGTGATCTCAGTTGACCGACCGAGGAACGACGACGCGCGCCGCCGTGTGGCGCGGAGACGAACGGCTCGAGATCGGCGACTGGCAGCTGCCGCCGGTCGGCCCCGAGGATGCGCTCGTGCAGGTCTCCGCCTGCGGCGTATGCGGCAGCGATCTGCACGTGCTGAGCGGCGAGTTCCCCGGCCTCGAGCCGCCGGTCGTGCTCGGCCACGAGCCCGCGGGCACGATCGTCGCGCTCGGCTCGAAGGTCAGCTCGCTTGCCGCAGGCGACGCCGTCACATGGGAGCCGAACGTCACCTGTGGGCGCTGCTTCCATTGCCGCGAGGGCGAGGATGCGAACCTGTGCGAGAACCGCATTCGCATCTCGGGGTCCTTCGCGGAGCGCACGGTCGTGCCCGCGCGGGCGCTGCACAGGCTGCCGGACGGCTGCGACGTCAGGGCGGCGGTGCTCGCGGAGCCGCTCTCGTGCGCGCTCTACGCCTTCGACCGCGGAGCGGTTCGCCTCGGCGGCTCCGTCGCGATCATCGGCGCAGGGTCGATCGGCCTGCTCCTGCTGCTGCTCGCCCGTCGCGGTGGAGCGGATCGCGTGATGGTCTCCGACCCCAACCCCGCCAAGCGCGAGCTCGCTCGAAGGCTGGGCGCAGACCTGACCGTCGACCCCGTCGCGGAAGGCTTCGAGCATCCGCGGCGGGCGCTCACCGGCGGACGCGGATTCGACGTCGCCTTCGAAGCGGTCGGCCTGCCGCGAGCCGTCGAGGACGCGCTCGCAGTCGTGCGCGCGGGCGGGCGGGTCGTGCTCGTGGGAGCGAGTCGGCCAGGCGACCGCGCCAGCGTCGACCTGGTCTCGCTGCAGCGTCGCGATCTCACGATCAGCGCCTGCTGGGTGCGCAGGCACACGTTTCAGCGGGCGGTCGGCCTGCTGCCGGGCCTGCCGGCCGACGAGCTGATCACCCACGAGGTGAGCCTCGACGACGTCGCCGAGGCAGTGCGGCTGCTGCGAGACGGCAAGGCTGTCAAGGTGGTCGTCCGGCCCTGACCTGCGGCGGTCGCGCAGCCCTCAGGCCGCCGTGCAGCCCTCAGGCCGCCGCGCGCCGGCCGACTCCCGCGCTTTCGGCAAGCCGGTCGTCGTAAGGCAGCACGTGGCAGTGCGCGACGTGCGCATCGCCCACGGCGACGGCGGGCGGCGTCTCTCTCGCGCAGATCTCGGCCGCATACGCGCACCTGTGGCGGAATGGACAGCCCGGATCATCGAGAGCGGGGGCGATCGCGGCGGCGCTCGGCCCCAGGGCTCGCTCGCGCATCCTCCGGCCGCCTGGATGCGCCTCGATCAACGCCGCCGTATATCCATGACGCGGCCGCGAGAAGATCTCCTCGGTCGGCCCGACCTCGACGATCCTGCCGCGATACATGATCACGATGCGCTCGCACAGCTGCGCGACGGTCGCGAGCTGATGCGATACGAAGATCAGCGTCAGGCCGAGCTCCGATCGCAGCCGCGCGAACAGCCGGATCACCTGTGCCTGGACGGAGACGTCGAGCGCGCTCACCGCCTCGTCTGCGATCAGGATCTCGGGCTCAGCCGCGAGCGCGCGCGCGATCGCCACCCGTTGGCGTTGGCCGCCGGACAGCTCCCGCGGACGACGCTTAGCCAGCTTCTCGCTCAGACCCACCTGCTCCATCAGGGCCGCCATGCGCTCGGGCGCATCGCCGGCGCCCACGAGCTCGTGGACGAGGGCCGGTTCGATGATCGCCTTGCCCACCTGCATCGCCGGGTTCAGCGAGCTGTAGGGATCCTGGTAGACGAGCTGTATCCGCTGTCGCACGCGGCGCGCCTCGCCGCGCGAGGCCCGCAGGATGTCGCGTCCGTGCAGCTCGATCGCGCCGCGATCCGGCCGCACGAGACCGACGAGGCAGCGCGCAAGCGTCGTCTTGCCGCTGCCTGACTCCCCGACGAGCGCGAGCGCCTCACCGGCCTCGATCTGCAGCGATACGCCATCGAGCGCGTCGACGCGCACGCCCGGCCTCCTCGCGAGCCGATCGCCGAGCGAGCGCTTCACGAACTCCTTGCTCACTCGCTCGATCCTCAAGGCGGGCGCCCTGCGAGCAGGCTCCTGCACGGCGGTCGTCTGCGGCGCCTGCATGTGAAGATCACGACCCACGATCGCTCCGCTCTCCCGTGCGCCCCTAGCCGGCACAGCTGTCGTAGACCTCGCCCGCGTCCGGCTCGCGCGCGGGCGCGAACGGGCACGCGCACGCCGTCAGGGTCAGCGCCTGCATGTCGACGCTCGCGCACGCCTCTCGTTTGATCGGACATCGCGGCGCGAACGGACAGCCAGGCTCGAGCAGTGCGAGATCGGGCGGCTGACCTACGATCACCTCGGGCAGCCGCCGAGAGTCGATCTGCGGCATAGCCGCAATCAGGCCGCGAGTGTATGGATGTCTCGCGGACTGTGCGAGGGTCTTCACCGGATGGCGCTCCAGGACGTATCCGGCGTACATCACCACCACCTCGTCGCACACCTCTTCGATCACGCCGAGATCGTGCGTCACCAGCACGATCGCCATCCCCGACTCGTCCTGCAAGCCGAGCAGCAGCTGGAGGATCTGCTCCTGCGTCGTCACATCGAGCGCGGTCGTCGGCTCGTCAGCCAGCAGCACCTGCGGCCGGCACGCGATCGCCATCGCGATCATCACCCGCTGGCGCATCCCGCCGCTCAGTTCGTGAGGATAGGACCCAATCCGCCGCGCGGGCTCAGGGATGCCCACATGGCCGAGCAGATCGATCGCCTCCGCACGCGCCGCCCGGCGGGAACGGCCGAGCTTCACGCGCAGCACCTCGCCGAGCTGCGCGCCAACGGTCAGCACCGGATTGAGGCACGTTGCAGGATCCTGGAAGATCATTGCGAGCTTCTCCCCCCGCAATGCCGCCAACTCGTCGCTCGAGTGGTATGCGATGCCGTCGACCTCGACCGACCCTGCCACCATCCGTCCAGGCTCCGGCACGAGACCGCACGCCGCGCGCAGCGTCACGCTCTTGCCGCAGCCGGATTCACCGACGATGCCGAGTATGCCCCCCTGCGGCACCTGGAAGTGCACGTTGCGCGCGGCATGGACGACTCCGCTTTCTGATGGAAAGTCCACGTACAGACCCCTCACCGTCAGCGCCGGCCGACCTGCGCGCTCGGTGACCTCGCGTGCGAGGAAATCCTGGATCGCCGCTGCCATGCTCATCTGATCCTCAGCCGCTCGGCAAGTCCCTCGCCCGTGAGGCTGAATCCGATGCCGACGAGGACAACGAACAGGCCGGGCATCGTCGAGACCCACCAGGCGTTCAGGAGATACTGCTGTCCGTCGCCGATGATCGCGCCCCACTCGGGCGTGGGCGGCTGCACACCGAGACCGAGATATGAAAATGCCGCCAGCGTCAGAATGTTGAGCAGGATGCTGGATGGCACGAAAACCAGGTTCGGGCGCACGAGGTGCGGCAGGGCATGCTTGAAGACGATCCTTGCGTTGGAATAACCCAATGTGCGCGCGGCGAGCATGAACTGCTGCTCTCGCAGGACGAGCATCTCGCCCCTCGTCAGTCTTGCGAAGAACGGGATCGTCGTCACCGTGAGGCCGACGTAGGCGCCGGTCAATCCCACGCCGAAGATCGTGACGAAGGCGATGATCATCACGATGAACGGAAACGCGAGCAGCACGTCGACGAAGCGCATGATGACCGCGTCGACCCATCCGCCGAAGAAGCCGCTGACCAGCCCCAACACCATCCCGATCGCAAGCGGTATCACAGTCGTGACGACACCGACCTGAAGGTCGAGGTTGGTCGCGTAGACGGTGCGTACGAACACGTCTCGGCCGAGGCCGTCGGTGCCAAATGGATGTTCCAGAGACGGATTTGCAAGCGTGTCGCCGAGGTCGATCTGGTCTGGACTGCCGATGTGGGCGAGGCTCGCCGTCAAGGCGCTGATGATCACGAGCGCGAGGATCACGATGCCGATCCTGAATCCGACGTCGCCCTTCGCGATGCTTGCCTTCCTCACCTCGAAGGACGCAGAGACGCCCGCATCCTCTATGCCGACCGCCGCGCTCACAGCCGCACGCGAGGATCGATCGCCGCGTAGGCGAGGTCTGTCAGCAGGTTGATCAGCACGACGGCGGAGGCGAGCACAACGACGAGCCCCTGCACCATCGTGAAGTCGCGTGCGGAGACCGAGGAGACCAGCTGTGCGCCTATGCCCGGCAGCGAGAACACGTTTTCCACGAGCACGGTCCAACTGAGGGTCGCGCCGATCGTCAGCCCCATCAGCGTCACCGTCGATATCGAGGCGTTGCGCAGCACGTGATGGGCGAGCACGCGACGGCCGGAGAGCCCGCGCGCTCGCGCCGCCTCCACGAACCCGCTGTCGAGCGTCTGAATCACGCTCGCGCGCAGCGAGCGCACGAACAGCGGCGTCATCCCCAGCGCCAGCGCCGTCGCGGGCAGCGTCAAGCTGCGCAGCGCGCCGACGAAGCCCTGCTCGTAGCCGCCCGTCGGGAACCATCCGAGCGTCAGCCCGAACACGAGGATCAGCACGAGGCCGAGCCAGAACAGAGGCATCACGAACAGCGCCATGCCCACTATGCGGATGCCGTGGTCGACCAGGCGGTCGCGCTTGACGGCGGCCAACACGCCGAAGCTGTAAGTGAGCAGCACGCTGATCAGCAGGCTGTATGCCACCAGCAGAGCCGTCACGCCGATCTTCGCCATGATCACGTCTCCCACCGGCTGATGCAGCGCGAGCGATTCACCGAAGCGCAATTGCACCGCGCCGGTCGCGAACGTCAGGTACTGGTTGAGTAGCGGGCGATCCAGCCCCAGGCGATGCCGCAGCGCGATCACCTGCGCCGCGGTCGCCTGGGGGCCGAGCTGGATGCGCGCCGGATCGCCCGGCACGAGATGGATCAGGAAGAAGCTGGCGATCGTGATGATCACCAATATCGGGATCGCTTGCGCCAACCGCAGACCGACGTACTTCAGCATCGCAGCCGACCAGTCTTCTCCACTCGACAGACGCCTGCGCAGATCACCGCCGGCTCACCTCTGCAGCCACGCCTGCTCCATCCTGAAGTAGCCTGTCGGCGGATTGTCGAACCCCCGCAACGAGTCGCTGACGAGAGTCAGCGTTGGCACGAACGCGATCGACAGGTAGCCGGCTTCTTCGAAGTTGACCAGTCGCTGTATCTGGCCAAAGAGCTTGCGTCGCACGCTGCTGTTCTGCTCGGTCGTCGCCTTGCGGATCAACGCGATCGCCTTTGGCGAGTGGTAGTTGCTCTCGCACGCGTTGATGCCCGAGTCGACGTAGTCCTCGCACTCCAGCGCCGCCTGGTCCGGGCCGGGATTTTCAACCACGCTGAATTCCGGCGGCGGCATCACTATCTGATACTTCAGGTTGAACCACTTGTTGATCGCCGAGGATGGCTGCAGCGCTTCGATTTTGACATGCACCCCTATCTGAGCCCACGCGCTCTGCTCGATCGCGGCGGTCAACGCAACTTCCGGTTCGCCGGTCGGGATCACGATCGTCACGTCAAAGCCGTTCGGCACCGAGGAATGCTTCAACAGACGGCGCGCTTCCGCGATGTCGTAACGGAAGGTGGGAACGCTCGGATCCCAGTCCTTCAGCTGGTTGCCGAACACGTTGTTTGGCATTTCCGCCAGTCCGTGGTAGACGGATTTGATGATTTCTTCGCGCGGCGTCGCGTAGGCGAGCGCCCGCCGCACGTTCACCTCGTTGAGCGGCGCAACGCCGTTGTTGACGATCTCCCATGCCGAGCCGGAGAACGGCCTCACGAGCAACCTGACACCAGGCGTTTTCTTCAAGCTCGCCGCCTGTGAGAACGGTGTTCCCGTCGCGATCGTGGCAGCGCCGCTGCGCACGGCAAGCACCCGCGAGTTCGCTTCTGGCACCTGATTCCAGACCAGTCTGTCGAGATACGGCCGGCCATGCCGCCAGTAGTGCGGATTGCGCGCCATCGTCACCGTCGTATTGCCCGGCGTCGTGCCCGTCACGATGAACGGCCCTGTGCCGATCGGATGCAGCGCAAACGCCTTCTCGCCCTCTTTCTGGAACACTTTCTTCGGCATGATCGACGTGTTCGACTGGCTCAGGTCGCCGATCAGGCCCGGCGAGGGCTTCTTCAGCTGCACTTCCACCGTCATCGGTCCGATGAGCACGACCCTCTTCCAGAGCGTCGAGGCGAAGTGCGAGACCGCTTCGGGTTCTTCGAGGCGCTTCAATGAGAAGACGACGTCTTCGCCGGTGAGCGGTTCACCGTTCGAAAACTCGACGCCAGGCCGGATCTGAAAGACGACCGACAACCCGTTCTTGCTGACCGTCCAAGACTTCGCCAAGCCCGGCTGGGGTTCTTTGTTGGCGCCCGGAAAGGTCTCTGCGAGCTGATCGAAGATCGCGAGATCCATCACCGTCTCACCCGGAGGGCCGGCGTTCACGGGATCAAATGATTCCGGTGCTTCGGCCCGGTCGATCACGGCCGTCCCGCCGCGCACCGGCGTGCCGCCGGGCGTCGCCGGGGTGTAGATGCTCGATTGCGCATTGGACAGGCCGGGATTGCCGGAGCTGTTGGTCGCCGAGCTGCCACCGCATCCGGCGACCACCGGGATCGCGAGCGCAGCGAGCGCGGCGAGCGCCCAACGTCTGAATCGCATGCTTCCAACGCAAAGCGTGCGCATCGAGCATGCGGATCGCTTGAGATCGGCGTGGCCGCCGATGGCGGCGACCTCAGCGCCCTCGGCCGTACTGGTCGTCATGTCAAACCCTTTCCCCTGCATCACGCCTCGGTGTCCCGCGCACGAGACCGACCGCTCTGTCGTCTCCCTCAGACGGCAGCGATTCGGCTCCTGCCAGTTGGCGCACGAGACGCTTGCTGAACGTAACTGATCGATAGTCATCAACTACTGTAACAGATGGATCAGCCCCTTGCAATCGATCACCGCGGAAGACCCCTCCAAGCCGGTCTTCGTGATCTGTTTCGTTCATGATAGCCTAGTCTATGATCACTATCGATCATCATTCCGTTCGACGGCTCGCTGCGCCGCACGAAGCCGGACCTAACATGAGCCTCAGAGAAGGAGCTGTCCCCATGAACCTGGATGCCGTTGCGCGCGAAGATGCTCCGGCTGAGACCGGCGCAGGCGCTTCTGGCTATGCCATTCGCGAGCCGCGAAGCCCCGAGGAGCTCTCGGAGCTCGCCGACGTCTTTCAGGCGGTCTTCAAGCTCTCCGACCGTGCCGCCCCGCCGGCTTGGCTGATGGGCGATACCGACAGGGCGGGCGGGCTCACCCTTGGCCTCTGGCACGGCGACGAGGCCGTCGGGGTCAGCTACGCGATCGCCGCGATCGACGGGGACGGGTCACGCAGCCTGCACTCGGACGGCCTCGGAGTGCTTCCCCGACACCGTGTGAAGGGCCAGGCCTACGCGATCAAGCTGGCTCAGCGGGAGCACGCCATGCGACGGGGCTTCACCCGCATAACGTGGAGCTTCAGTGCGCTGCGCTCCGTCAACGCCCACCTCTATCTGACGCGGCTGGGCGGGATCGGCTCCAGGTACCTGCCCGACTGCCGCGGCGCTCTGCACACCGACTGGCAGACCGAGGGCGGAGTCCCGCTGGACGAGTTCTTCGTCGACTGGCAGCTCGACTCGCAGCGGGTGCGATCGCGGCTGGCCGCAGAGATGCCCGCGCTCGACCTCGACTCGATCCCCGTCCTCAACAGTTGTGAGGGATCGGCTCCCGAGCTGCGGCTGAAGGAGATCGGCGAGCCGCCACGGGCCGACCGGCTCGCCGTCGAGGTGGCGCCGGACTACCAGTGGCTCGTGGACCACGCGCCCGCGGTTGCTCGCGATTGGCGCAGCAGGACGCGGCCCCTGTTCCTCGATCTGTTCGAGCGCGGCTACGTGCTGCTCGAGTGCCTGCATGACGCAGGCTCCAACCGCGCGCACTATGTCTTTCAGCAGGTGAGCAGGTGATGAGCGGCGCCGATCTGACGATGGCGGCCTCACCGGCGGCGGCTCCCGCGAGGACCCTCGAGCGACTCGACGCGGGCGTCGAGGAGGTCCGCAGGCGAGCCGATGCGATCAGGCGTCAGGTGCTGCGCACCGTCGCGAGGGTCGGCGAGGGCTATCTGCTGCAGGCGCTCGGAGCGGCCGACATCTTCGCGGCGCTCTACTTCTCCGAGCTGCGTCTCGACCCCGCCAACCCTCACGATCCCCGGCGCGATCGCTGCCTGCTCTGCACCGCCCACAACTCGGTCGTCCTCTACGCGACGCTCGCCGAGCGCGGCTACTTCCCGGCGCAGGAGCTCGAGAGCTACGGCCAGGACGGCAGCCCCTACGAGATCATCGGCTCCGAACAGGTGCGAGGAGTCGAGGGCACCTTTGGCTCGCTCGGACAGGGACTCTCGGTCGCGATCGGATTCGCGCTCAGCGCGCGTCTGCGCGAGACCAGGTCGCGCACCTATGCGATCCTCGGCGACGGAGAGATGCAGGAGGGACAGACCTGGGAGGCGGCGATGGCGGCGGCCGCCTACCGGCTCGACAACCTCTGTCTCGTCGTCGACCTCAACGGCATGCAGGTCGAGGGAGCGATCGACTCCGTCCTGCCGCTCGGCGAGGTCGCCGCGAAGTGGCGCGCCTTCGGCTGGGCGGTGCAGGAGATCGACGGTCACGACGTCGGAGAGCTGCTGCGGGCGCTCGCGATCGCGCGCGATACGGCGGGCCGCCCGTCGGCGATCGTCGCGACCACGATCCCCGGCCATCCGATCTCGTTCCTGCGCGGTCGCTTCGAGCACTACGCGAAGCTCAGCCCGCAGCAGGCGCAGGATGCGCTCGCCGAGCTCGACGCGTCCGCATCGAGCAACGCCTCCTTCGCATCGACAACCCCCTCCCCCCGGAAGGAGCCCGCATGAGCCCGACGGTCTGGGCGACGAACACCCCGACGGCGCTGAAGGCATACGGCGGCGCGCTCGTCGAGCTCGCTCGCGAACGTCCGGAGATCGTCTGCATCGGCGCCGACCTCACCGGCCCGACCGAGACCGATCTGTTCCGCGACACGATCCCCGAGCGCTTCTTCAACATCGGCATGGCGGAGGCGAACGCGATCGGCGTCGCGGCAGGCATGGCGCGCGCGGGCGAGATCCCGTTCGTCAACACCTTCAGCGTCTTCGCGAGCCGCAGAGCCTTCGACCAGATCGCGATGCAGGTCGCCTATCCGCAGGCGAACGTGAAGATCGCCGGATTCATGCCGGGGCTGACGACGCCCGGCGGCGTCACCCACCAGGCGATCGAGGACCTCGCGCTGATGCGAGCGCTGCCGAACATGGCCGTCGTCGAGCCCGCCGACGCCAACCAGATCCACGCGGCGGTGCATGCTCTCGCCGACCATCGCGGCCCCGTCTACATGCGCCTGAAGCGCGGCGAGGTGCCCGTGATGAGCAGCGCCGCCGGCCAAGCCTTCGAGATCGGCCGCGCATATCTCGTGCGAGAGGGCTCGGACGCCGTCATCTTCGCCTGCGGCCTGATGGTGACGCTGGCGATCGACGCCGCCGAGGAGCTCGCGCGCGAAGGGCGCGACGTCGCAGTCGTCAACGTGTCCACGCTGAAGCCGCTCGAGCGCGAGCTGATCATCGAGATCGCTGCCCAGACCGGGCACGTCGTGACGGCCGAGAACCACTCGATCATCGGCGGCCTCGGATCCGCCGTCGCCGAGACGCTCTCGGAGGCAGGGATCAGGTGCCGCTACGCGCGCGTCGGGATCGCCGACACCTTCGCGGAGGGCGCCTCGGCGGCCTACCTGTTCCAGAAGTACGGCCTCACGACGCAGGCGATCGTCGACGCCTGCCGGCGCCTCGGGGACGGTGCGCCCGCGCGGGCGGCGCACCGGCCTGTGACCCGAGCGTGAGCACGCAGGAAATCGACACGCCCGCGCTGCTGCTCGACGCCGACCGGCTCGAGCGCAATCTCAGCGAGATGGCGGAGACGTGTAGAGCGCACGGCAAGGCGCTGCGTCCCCACGTGAAGTCGCACAAGACCCTCGAGATAGCCGCGCGGCAGCGTGAGCTCGGCGCCGTCGGGTTGACGACCGCGAAGATCGGTGAGGCGGAGGTGTTCGCGGCGGCCGGCTTCGAGGACCTGTTCGTCTGCTATCCGCTCGTCGGCGCGTTGAAGCTGCGGCGATTGATGCGGCTCGCCCGTCGTGCGCGCGTCTCCACGATCGTGGACGACGCGGATGCGGCTGCGGCGCTCGCGGCGGCCGCGCGCGCGCAGGAGACGACGATCGACGTCCTCATCAAGCTCGACCTCGGCATGCACCGTGTCGGCGTCGAGGATGCCGACGTCGACGCACTCGCGCATCGCGTCGCGGAGCTGGCGGGCGTCCGCCTGCGCGGTCTCTGCATCCACGAGGGGGGCGCCTACGGGGAGCCCGATCCAAGGAGAAGGCGATCGCTCGCACGCAGCCAGGTGCGCCGGCTGGTCGCGATCGCCGAGCGCCTGCGCGAGCAGGGTCTCACGATCGAGGTCGTGAGCAGCGGCGCGACGCCAGCCGTCCACGACGTGCTCGACATCGAGGGACTGACAGAGGTGAGGCCAGGCAACTACGTCTTCTACGACGCGATGCAGGCCGCGCTCGGCGTCGTGCCCGAGGATCGCTGCGCGCTCACCGTGCTGACGAGCGTCGTCAGCCATGCGGGCCCGGACCGGGCGATCGTCGACGCCGGCGCGAAGGCGCTCACGATGGACCGCGGCGTCCACGGCATCGACCTGCTGGACGGTTACGGCCGCGTGCAGGGACCCTCGGGCGTCACCGTCTCCGCGCTCTCCGAGGAGCACGGATGGCTGCGACTCGCCAACGGCGCACAACTGCGCGTCGGCGATCGTGTGAGGATCCTCCCCAACCACGCCTGTCCCGTCGTCAACTGCTTCGACGCGATCACGGTGGTCAGGCAGGATGCGCCGATCGCCGAGTGGAAGGTGGCGGCGCGCGGGCGAATGACCTGAGCCGAGACGACGGCGCCCGCCGCCATCCGCCCGAGGGCGAGACCCGGAGGCGACTCGGGAGGAGCTGAGAAGACCTATCCGTGCCTGCGATGACGCACGTGGGCTCGCCTGTGCGCCCCGCCCTTGCAGCCCCGCACGACGATCTTCGTGTCCTGTTCGATCACCGCGCCGTTCTGGCCGGTGATCACGGTCGGCATCCTCGGCTTCTCCTTGCAGAGGTTGCCGTTCGCCGAGAGCGCCGAATGCGGCCCCTCCGGGAGCGTCAGCACGAACCGGTTCACGGGCGCGTCTGGGACCTGGGCGAACGTCGAGGTCGTCACGCCTTTGTTGATCGACGTGTTGCCGACCAGGTCGAGCGTCACGTGATCACCCTGCAGCACGACGTCCAGGTTCGGGAACGCCGCGCCGCCATGCGAGACGAAGATCGCCGGCCCCGTCAACGGCACCGGCAGTACCGGCGTGCTCGCCTTCGCGAACCCGACCTTCGACGCCGCCGGGCAACCGGCCGGGTTCTTCGCGAACTGAGCTTCGCTGCACGCGAGTTTCAACGTCGCAAGCCGCGAGGGCAGCACTTTCGGCAGCCTCACATGCACCCTGCCGATGTTCGCCTGCCCCGAGCCCGACCTCACGACGACCTGCAGATAGGCGCCTCGTCGTTTGCTGTGCCGCGCACGCGTGAAGACCTTGAACGACGGCCTGAAGCGCAGGCTCGCGCAGTCCGCAGCCTGGAAGGGAGTCGAGACCTTCTCGCTTGCGCCTTCGCTCGAGCCGATCGTGCCGAGCACCTTCGTCGCAGCGCAGCTCGTCGGGTTGAACGTGAACCCCGGCTTGTCGACCACGACTTCGACTGCCCTCACGTCGAGCGGAATGCCCTGCAGGCGCGTCGGCGCCGGGTCGGTCACGATCGTGATCTGAGCCGTGAACGGATCCACCTCGATCCGCCCCCGCACGACAACGGGATGCCCGTTTTCGTCGAGGTTGAACGGCCCCGCTTCAGCGGGGACGACGATCGCGATCCCGAACGGCGCGCCCTTGTAGGGGCCGGTGATGTAGACCGGATCTTCGAGCCTGCCAGGCTGTGGCAGCACGAGCGGTTCGTTGCCGACGCCGGCCTGCGCGATCACGTGCCCGATCTTGCTCGCCGCGGGGCAGGCGCCGACGTTCGCCTGCGCTTCCTTGCAGGGCGTCACCTTCGAGATCATTCCCAGCAGGCCGCGCGGCAACGTCACGCTCGCCGTGCTCAGCGTCTGTTCGCCGTCCTTGCGCGTCAACGTCGTCACGAACGGGCTGAAGCCGCCCGCCTGGTTGGTGCTCGTGCCGGCGAGGAACGCCGGTGCGAAGCCCGGGCTCGCGCACGCGCCGCCACCCGGACTGGTCGAGACCGAGAACGGCGCCGTGAACGGGCTCACCGGCGCGCCGCCCGCCCACGATTCGAACACGCTCGATGTCTGGTAGCTGCCGCAGCCCGTCGTCGCCAGCGCAGCTTTGCCGCCGCCGAAGAACTTCAACTGGAAGTCTTCGAACGGCGTCTGCGGCGTGTCATCGAACGTCGAGACGAGCTGACCATCCGGTTCGACCTGCACCTTCCCCGCCAGCCTGACCCGCACCCCCGTCTTCGGCGCTTCCGCCACGACATACACCGCCAGCAGCGACCCGAACGGGTTCGCGCCCTGTGCCGCCTGATACACCGCCCCGGTCAGTTCTTCTTCCAACAGCGGCGTCTTCACACGCACCGTGCCGATCTTCGCAGCGTCCGGGCACCCATACCGGTGCGGCGCTTCGCCGTCGCGTTCGGCTTGCGATTCTTCGGCGAACAGCAGCTCGCCCGTCTGAGGATCGACGCTGCCCGCATAGCCGATCTGCGCCTCGCTGCACGCCTGCAGCCGGCCTGCTGCCGCCGGATTGATCTGCAGTCCGGGTGGCAGCGTGACGGTCGTGTTGCGCACGTCCGCCTCGCTCACCCCGCCGGGCGCTTCGCTCGTCTGCTGCGGCACGTGCAGATGCACCTGCAGTTCGGTCGGCGAGAACGCAGAGCTCGTGCTCGACTGCACTTCCAGGCTCGGTTCGAAGCCCTCGCGGTTGCAGCCGTCCACCCCGCCCTTGTAGGAGGATTCCACCGGCAGCAGCGGTTTCGCGCTCGGCACCCACGACTGCGCCACGACCGAGCTCCGCAACGGCGCGCACGCGCTCGGCAACGTCAGGAACGGCTTCTCGGAGCCGAGCGAGGGGCCGCAGCCTTCCTGCTCTCCGTTCAAGACGCAGTCGAAGCCGCGCGAGCGGTCGTGCGCCGGGTCCCCAGGCACGCCCCACAACGTCACGATGCTCGACAGCGAAGCCGCGGACTCGGTCAGGTTCTGCACCGTGACCGTAACCCCGTAGTCGCCACCAGCGCGCAGGTGCGTATCGAAGACCACCGGCACGTTCACGGCGATGAACCCGAACCGAGCCGGCTCCCCCGGCGCCGGCGTCAGATTGAAGACCGGCACTATCCCAGCGAAGAAGCTAGATTTCGGGGGCGGGAGCGCGACCGTACCGATGCTCGCGACGCCGACCGCCGCGTCGGCCGGACATTCGTTGCGCGAGTTTTCCTCCCGCGAGAACGTCGCGTAACTGCACTTCGGCGTCGCCACAGCGTTGCCCACCAACCCCGTCGGCAGCTCCACCGACACATTCCGCGGCTCCGCGGGCTGAAACGGGATTTCCCCCGTCTCGTTGAACCGCAGCATAGTCGTGAGCTGGAACGGGTGCGAGCCCGCCTGCGTCGCAGGCGCGCCGCCTTCTTCTTCGGGCATCAATTCGAAAGATTCGACCCCAAACGGCACCGGCCCTTCCCCGAGCGTCACAGGCGCGACCGTGCTCGCCGGGCCGGCCCCACCGCCATTCACTTCCACCTGGTTTTCCTCGCGCCCCGCTGCGCCGGTCCGCGTTACCCACACCGCGATTTCGAGGCGTTCATAGGGCGGCAACTTGCCCTTGAACGTACAGCTAACTGTCGAGACAGAGCAAGTCAACGCTTCCGCCCGGCCCTGCTCGGGAAAGAAGTTTTTGCCCGTCGCGCCGGCAAGACCGCCAGCGACCAGACCCGGCGGCAGCTTGTCGGTCAACACCACCGGTTCCACTTCGCCATCGATCGGTTCGTCGCCGAGATTCACAGCCTGCAGCACGATCCTGCCGCTGCCGCCTTCGCTCAGCACGTTCGTTTCCGTTTCGCCGAGGATCCCCAAGCTTTCGAATTCCGTATCGACCCGGAGCGGCGCCAACCCCCGTTCATGGCCCGTCACGATCAACGGTTCGCCTTCGCCGACCATGCCAGGGCCGCCCGACTTGCCCGCGACCGTCACGCTCGCGCCGAACTGCTCCTGCAGCGTCGCCTGGAGCTGTGCGGCGCTCTCATCCACTTCCGGTGACCCACACACTTCTTCGGCGACCGTTCCGAGTTCCACGACCGCTGGGTTCGCCAGGCACCCGACCTGCCGGCCTTCGACCATCAGCTTCCCCAGGAAAAAGCCGGCTGATTCAGGGACACTCGTAATTTCCTGTTCGGCATTCTTGGCTGTGGCCGGGATCAGCGTCGGCCGCGCGCCTACATACAAATGCCACCACGGCTCGGTCCCCCAAGCCGACGCCACCTTCACCATCACGAGCGCCAACGCGACGGACAACACGGCCGCGGTCCGCACCATCATCGACCTGCCTGCGATGCTCATCGTTCCTCTCCTCCCCTCAGCGGCCCGCTCGTCGACCATGACCACGCGACACCCTCCGACAGCGCGCCACCGCCTTCCTGCGCCTGCGTGCGTCTTTGATGCGTCGGGCGCGCGCCAGGCAACGAGCCCGCCGGCCCCGCGAACGGCCCTTGCCCTTGGCCGTCGGCAGGTTGCCCGCGCCTTTGAACACGGCGCTCGCGGCCGAGGCCGGCACCGGCGGCGGCGAACCGGCGCCCTGGCAGGCGCCTGCGGATTCGCACGGCGACGACGGCGGAGGCGGAGACGGCGGGCATTCCCAGCCCACGCCGCAAACGTGCGCGTCGTAGACGTCATAGGCGTCGTCGGCGTCCTGCGGAGCGAGTTTCGCCGCCGTCAGGAAGAACACGTCGTCGCCGCTTTCGCTCGCATCCAGGAAGACCGATTCTTCGGAGGACGCGCCCGATGAGACCAGGCTCACACAGCCGCCCTGGGAGGGGCTGTACGTTTCAGATCCGGCTGTGCAGCTGCCCACCCCCGCCGGCTCGTACTCGTACACGTCAGCCGTTCCATTTATGTCCTGCGGCACGAGCCCGTCGAGGCTGTCGAAGAACAGCCGGCCGCTGTCGGACAGATAGCGTGGCCGATAGACGCCGCGCCCCAGTTCCATCGTGTCCCAGGCCGGGATCAGACCAGCAAGCCACCGGCCGCTCCAAATTTCCTCGCGGTCGATCAACGGCCCCAGACCTCCGAGTGCACGTTGCCTGCCATGCGGCCGCGCGCCGCTAGGATCGCACGACGCGCACACAAGCCGCTTCGATGCGGAGTCGTAGAGGAACACCTGCTCGTCAGGCTGGCCGCTGATCGCATCGCGATTGTCATAGCCGGTCAGCGAGCGGTCCGACATGAACGCGATCCACCGCCCGTTTGCGGAGACGCCGGCGGTCATGGTCGTCAAATGCGGAGACCAGTCCGGTTCGTCATCGCGCGAGAGCGTCGCGATGAACGTCGCAGTCCAGCTCACTGCTCCCCCTGCGCCTTCGTGGCGTTCGAGGCGATACAGGTTCGGCTGTCCGTCCTGCGCCGTTTCGCCGTACTGGTTGGCCGCTTCGCTCAGCATGCCTCCGGCTACCACATAGGCGACCGAGCCATCGGCCGAAACGCCGGCGATCGCGCCGAGCACGTCTGCGCTTTCGCTTCCGTTTGCAGCTATCGTGATGTCGCGCAACACGCCCGGTTGGGCATTCGTGTCCGCGTTGGCTTCATACACGTAGAGATCGGGCGCCCCGCCACTCGCACGAGATTCGGCGGTCAGCCGCGATCCGTCGCTGAAGAACACCCGCGATCCATCGCCGCTCGCATCCTGGAACACCGCTGGAAGGCCGCCTCCCGGCCCTCCCGACGGCGCATCCAACTGCACCGTACGGCCGCTGGCGATCTCACGCATGTAGAGATGTTCGCCTTCGCACGGGTTTTCCCAGATCACCCGATCGCCATCGTTCGAGACCACATGCCGATCCAGGAATTCGCTCACCCTCGGGCAGCCGCCGGCCGACAGCGCCGGTTCGCCAGGCAACAAGCTCACGAGCTGCAGCTTCCCAGCTGCCCACTCGTAGCTGCCCGCGCCGCCTGCGCCCGCGGTCAGCGGGATACCAGACTGCAGCACCAGATGGCCGAGATCGGGCGTTGAGGCCGCATACCGGACCTTGCTCAGTTCACTGCTATCGCCGCCCCATTTTTCGCCACTGGTGACATCTTCGATGGTCAGAAGTGGAACGTAGCATTCGCTCGCAGTCGCCGGGCTTTCGCACTGCGACTGTCGGCGCAGGTACGGCGTGCGTTCGGTCGCGCCATCCAGCAACACGCGGCCCTGCGGTTCCACGAGCCCCACCGACAGGTCGTTCGAAAACGCGACGAACTCTGCGAGATGGCCCGCGGCCACTCCCCACTCCTGTTCATGCGGGCTCGCGATGTCGCGCGAGCTCCAGCCGATACCGCCGTGCTTGGAGAGAATCTGCGCCCAGTTCGGACTCGGTTCGCCAGGAGGCGAGACTTCGCTGCTCGCGGTAGCCAGGTAGCTCACTGCGCTTCCATCCGCAGCCGCCTGAATCAGGCCGCCTTCCCGCGGAATGGCTTCGAAGGAGGCACCCTGCTTGTTCACCGGCGAGACCATTTCCCAACCGCGACCGTCCATCAACCGCAACGGCGCCGCCTCCCGCTGCGTCACGAACGATCGTTGCGGCCCGCGCACTTCGCCAAATTCGTTCACGACAGTCACTCTGTAGACATACGTCTCGCCATGAGCTAGGCTCTGCAGATGAGCGCTCACTGTGAAGTCGCGATCACTGTCAGCTGGCAGTTTGCCCACTGTGGTCCTTACATATTCGGCTGCGCCTTCGGGCTTGTATTCAAACCAGTAGCTGCTCGCTGCGTCGAGTGGATTGATCTGCGCTTCGAGCGTCGCGCTTTCCGCCGTAACCGCCGTCGCCGACTCGCTGTCCACCACCGCCGCAGGCAGCGTCGTGAACGTGCCGGCCGGCTCAGCGGCACCATTGCCGTTGACCGCGTGCACACGGTAGTTGTAAGTCTTGCCCGTCGCCAGCCCTTCGACGGTCGCTTCCAGCGGGTTGCCTTCATCGTCGACCGTCTCTTCGTTGAAGTTCGGTTCTCCGCCCACCTTGCCCGCGATGCGCTGCGCCGGCGTCGAGACCCATACGCCCGGCGACGCTTCATATTCGAACCATACTTCCGTGCTGCTGGCCTCGGGGTCCACCTTCGCCGTGAACGTCACCCGCCCAAGCGGTTCCGGCCGCGCCGCGTATTCCACCACCAGCGGCCCCGGCGGTGGCAGCACGACGCTCTTGATGATCGCGGGTTCCACCGCCACATAGAGTTCGCCGCTCGCTTCATCCAACGCCATCCCAAGCGGTTCAATACCCCCGCCGCCGACGAAAAGCACCTCCGTCCGTACGCCCGCAGCGTCATACTCGAAGATGCGGCGTTCCCCCGCTTTACCTCCGCCGTTCTCCACGAGCAGCGACGACATCTGTTGATCGAAGGCGAGCGCTTCCGGCGCGCTCGCAGACAGCGCGTGCACCAACGTCAACGTTCCCGGCGAGGATTCTTCGTACTCGAAGATCTTCGGCACGCCTTCGGCGATCACATAGATGTCGCCGAACCCGTTGACGGTGACCGCCTCGATTCCACCAAGCTGTTCGCCTCCTTCATTCTTCACCGCAACCGAACGCAGGAATTCGCCATCTTCACCGAACTCCTCCACCCGCCCATTGCTGCCCACGTACACGACGCCCGTGCTGCCGATCGCGATCGGCTCGCCCCTACCTGCAAATTCGAACGCCGCTCCGCCGCTCCCCGCGCTTCCCGCTCCACATTCCCCACCGGTGCCGCCGGTGCAGACGTCTTCTTCCTGCACGGTTACCGTCACCGGTTCTTTGTTGGCTTCCTCTTCTCTGCGCCTCGCTACCTTCGAGACGTTCACTTCACGTCCGAACGCGAGCAGGAATTCGCCTTCTGCGCCGAACTTCTCCACCCGGCTGTTCGCCTGATCGACCGCAAACACATCTCCAAACGATCCCCCCGCAGCGTTGTCCACCGCTATACCCCGCGGCTGCTGTCCAAACTCTCCCGCGCCGGAGCCTTTAAGACCCGCGAAACACGTGTTCGTGCAGGTCTCGAGCTTTTCTTCGTCGTCAGCGACTCCCCAACCCCAGGCCCGCAAGAATGCGCCGTCCGGCGTGAACTGATCGGCGCGGTGATTGACGCCTTTGTCGAGCACGTACAGATCGCCATTTGCCGCGCTCACCGAAAGCCCACCGATTTCCCACATTTCTCCCGCGCCAGTGCCCCTTTTGCCGAATTCGACGGCCCGGGCCGACCCCGTCAACGCGAACGCAAGAACCACAGCAACGCCTATGCAGACCGCCTGCCTGTAGCCCTCGAACCGCCCCTCCACCGATCCCCCGTCTCCCCGACTGACCCTCACGCTCGCACTCCTCTCATCCACTCCTACCGCGTTCTTCCCGAATGCTGCTCACCGCAGGCACCTCGATGGACGCGCTTAGACCTGGGTGGCCCGCTCATGAGCGGGCCACCCTAGTCCCTTACGTCATGCTATTTGTGACACAACGTTATTCCGTTTGTTGTTGTGATGTCGCCTTCGGCCTGCTCGTTCGATTCAACGTTAGATTCAATATTTTCAATCGTCGATTCCAACTTCGCAGCTTTGACACCCTGTAACGTTTCGTAGTCCTTGATCTTCGCTTCGCCAGCGTTGGTACCCTTTTCAAAGGCGATCTTTGCTGCAGTTTTCGAGGTTTCTGATTCTGCTTGTGTTTCCTTGAATTCGCCGACCACGCTTCCTTTGACAACTGTTTTTGTGGTTACGAGGCCGTTCGTGCAGGTGAATTCCGCGTCATCTGTTGATTTTTCAGGTAACATCACAATACCATATTTGTGTTCCGTCGTACCTAATAGCGTCACGAGTAACCCGTCCAGCGCTAAGGTTTTGATTAATCCTTTCGTCGTTTGTCCAGCGGACGTGCATTCGCCCGAGAACGTCGACGAACATTTATGGAACGTGAATGACGCTTTGTCGACTACGTCGGTTTTGTTTAATATCGTGCCGCTGCCTTCGACAGACGTACATTTGACTGAATTTTTGGGGGTTTCGAGCTTTTGTTCTGCACCTAAAGTTTGGACGGTGAACGTTTCCGATGAAGCGCCGCCTGCCACTAAGAATAATAACGCCGACGCAGAACCAGCGCCGAGCGCTCCGACCATGCTGAACGCCAGCGTCGCCATGAACGCCAGCCCCAGCATCTTGATGATGCTTCTCATTTGAACTTCTCCTTGTTATCGATCCGCAGCACTCGGACCGACAGGAGACGCGAGCACGCTAGCCGGCAGATGTGAAGACCGTCAAGCGGTGTCTCCCACTCGACGTCGCGGCAGAGGCCGGCGAGGCGTGCTCGCTGGACCCCGGCGACCGCAGTCTTCTCCTCAACCGCTGCATGCTGCTCTCCTGCCGATCCGCACACTCCGGATGGTTGTTCTAATGGACCCGGCTCGGTCGATCCGAGCCTCGCCCGCCGCGTACCCAGACAGTGGCACAACCGGCGGGCACTGCGATGATTACCCAAGACGCCGACCGCGTCAAGCACGGAGCCTCAGCTATGTCAACCGGAGGGCCCTGCCAGCCCCTGAATCCCGCTCTACTGTGCGGAATCCTGCGATAGAAACACCGGCCCCGCAGTTCTCTGGAAGCCCGCCGAAGATGTTTCTATATATCGCTCTCGCAGTCGAGCCCTCGCCGCCCGGAGCAGCCAGCGCCTTCCTCCAGCCGAGGCTCGCGCCTGGCCGCTCCGCCGCAGCCAACGGTCAGCCGGAGGACGCGACGCCCGCCGCCTGCGCAGCGAAGTGCTTGCTCAGCATCGTCTGCTGGCCCTGGTAGTTGGAGCCGAGCTCGGCGCCGTAGAGGACGTCGGGCTGCGCCGCCATCGCCTCGAAGGCGAGCTTGCAGACGGGCTGGCGGTGCTCGACCATGAAGGGAACGTCTCTTGCGCGGACCTCGAGCGCCGCCCTGCTGCCGTGGGCGTCGCTGCCGCGCGAGTAGCCGAAGCCGGGATCGAAGAAGCCGGCGTAGTGGGTGCGAAGCTCGCCCGCGGTCGGGTCGTAGGCGAGCATCTCGGCGGCGTAGGGGGGCGGGATGCTGACGCCCTCGGCAGAGAGCAGCAGGTAGAAGACCTCCGGCTCGAGCACGATCTTGCCGCCCGCCTCGGGGTGGACGGGCTCCCAGTAGTCCTGCCAGCGCAGGCCGCCTCTGCGCGTGAGGTCGACGGGCAGGCTGTTGCGCTTCGCCCGGTAGCCGACGATGCTCTCGCTGTGGCCGCTGATGTCGAGGCTGAGGAAGAGCCCGCCCGCGAGCGAGAGCTCCGAGGCGCGCAGCGGGTGCGAGTCGAGGTAGAGCAGCGGGAACTCCTCGTGCACCGCGAGCAGGTCCTCGTCGGTGAGACGCGCCTCGCCTGAGAGCAGGCGCACCTGGTTGAGCGCGATCCCCGTCTTCACGCGGATCGCGAACGAGCGCGGCACGACCTCGAGATAGAGCTTGCCGCCGTAGCCGGGCGCGATCTCGTCGAAGCGATGGTTGCGATCGGTGATGACGCGCGTGAAGACGTCGAGGCGGCCGGTCGAGCTCTTCGGGTTCGCCTTCGCCTTCATCTCCGCCGGCAGGTGCAGCTCCTCGATCAGCGGCACGAGGTAGGGCCGGTCGCGCTCGAGCGTCGCGCCGTCGCGCAGGTCGACCGTGTCGAAGGCGAGGTCCTCGATCTTCTGCTCGACGCTCGAGCGGCTGTCCGGCAGGAAGCTGCAGCGCAGCGCCCAGGCGCGCTCGCCGAGCCGCAGGTCGATGCTCGCGGGCTGGATCGACTGCGGCGGGATGCGCCACTCGCCGGCGGTTATCCACTCCTGCCGCACCGCCTCGCGCAGCGACTGCGCGGGCAGCACGCCTCCGCGAGACTGCGGGTGCGGCACCCCGCCCCGCGACTGCGGCACGCCGCGCGGGCGGCCGGGATCGGCCTCCTCCGTGCCTGCGATGCCGACCTGCCGGTCGACGTCCGTCGCATCGCGCGCCAGCGAACCCCTGCCTGCGTCGTCCATCTGCGCAGGCAGTCTACGCGGCGGCTGGGACGGGGCTCGCCGCTGCCGAGAAGTCCAAGACCGCTTGCAGGGCTAAAAGCGGGCGTGCGAGGGCCGATGCGAGCTGCATGAGGCGCATGCTCGCTGTCCTGCTCGCGGTCGCGACCGCGCTCGCCGCGCTGCTCGCCTCCGCGCCCGCGCCCGCCGCGGTCGGGGGCGGAAGGACGGCGGCCGCCATCGCGAGCGGCGCGCGGTCGCATCGCGGTACGCCACGGCGCCACCACCGCCGCCGCCACCATCGTCATCGCCGCCATCATCGCCACCGTCACCACCGCCGCCATCGCATGCGCCACGCCGTGCGCGTTCGCGCTCGCCATCACCGCCGCCATCGCCATCGCCTCGGCCGCAGGCTCGTCTCGCCCCGCCGCAACGCGACGCGGGCCGAGGTCGCGTGCGCAAACGCGAACCTGATGCCCAACGCGAGCAACCTCGCGGAGGTGCGCGCCGCGACGCTGTGCCTGATCAACCGCGAACGCGCCGCCCGCGGCGAGCGCCCGCTGCAGGGCAACGGCAGGCTGCAGCACGCCGCCCAGGGCCACACCGAGGCGATGGTCTCGGGCGACTACTTCAGCCACTTCGCGCCCTCGGGGGCGGGGCCCGCGAGCCGGATGAAGGCCGCCGGCTACATCCGCGGCAACGTCGGCTACGAAGTCGGCGAGAACATCGCCTGGGGCACGCTCAGCCTCGCGACCCCGAGCGCGATCGTCGAAGCGTGGATGAGCTCGCCGGGCCACCGCGCGAACATCCTCGACGCTCGTTACAAGGACACCGCGATCGGGGTGCTCGCGCAGCTGCCGCGCTCGGTCGGCAAAGGCGAGCCGGGCGCGATCTACACGCAGGACTTCGGCGTGATCGTGACGGGCTGAGCCCGCCGATAGCCAGCCGTATAACCTCCCCGGCGCTCACACCACGACCGAGGAGAACAGAGCTATGGGAGTACTCGAGGGCAAGTCGGCGATCGTCACCGGCTCGGCGCGCGGGATCGGCCGCGCGACGGCTGAGCTGCTCGTCTCGCAGGGCGCGCAGGTGCTGATCAACGACCTCGACACCGACGTCGCCAAGCAGGCCTCCGAGGAGATCGACGGGCAGACCGCGGTGTTCGCCGGCGACCTGACGAGCGGCGACACTCCCGAGAAGCTCGTGCAGGCGGCGATCGACGCGTTCGGCAAGATCGACATCGTCGTCAACAACGCCGGCTACACGGTCGACGCGCCGATCCACAAGATGTCGGACGAGCAGTTTCAGGCGATGCTCGACATCCACACGGTCGTGCCCTTCAAGGTGATCAGAGCGGCCGCGCCGCACCTGCGCGAGCCGGCGAAGAAGGAGCGCGAGGAGGGCAGGGAGGTCTTCCGCAAGATCGTGAACGTCTCCTCGACCTCCGGCACCTTCGGCAACGCCGGCCAGGCGAACTACTCCTCCGCGAAGGCGGGCGTCGTCGGGCTGACGAAGACGCTCGCGAAGGAGTGGGGCCAGTTCAAGGTGAACGTGAACGCGGTCGCCTTCGGCTTCATCGACACGCGCCTCACGCAGGCTAAGGTCGAGGGCAACGAGATGGAGATCCACGGCGAGAAGGTCCAGCTCGGCATCCCCGAGCAGCTGCGCCAGATGGCCTCGATGCTGATCCCGCTCGGCCGCCCCGCGAGCCCTGAGGAGGCGGCGGGCGGCGTGTTCTTCCTCTGCTCGCCCTGGAGCAACTACGTCCACGGCCAGACGCTGCACATCACCGGCGGCATGTTCGGCGGCATGACCGGCTGACCGCGAGGAGCTTGGCGACGTCCGATCCCCCGCGCTCGCCGCCGTCTCGCCCGGCAGGCTCCTCGGCGGCCGGCCCGACGGCCGAGCGGGAGCGCCGGCGCGCGCACGAGCGCGAGCGGCGCAGGCGCGCGCTGAGGCGGCAACGGTCGATCGCGCTCGTCCTCGCGCTGCTCGCAGGGGCGGGGATGCTCGCCGCAATCGTATTCGCGCTCGTGCCCGCGCTGAAAGGGTCCCCCGCCTCGACCGGCGGCTCCCACCACACGACTCCCGGCGAAGGGCCCTCTCTCACGAGCACGACGACGAGCGCGCCGCCCCCGCCTGGCCCGCCGTTCGCGGTCGGCGTGCGCACGCTGCGCTTCGTAGACGGCAGCCGCACGGTCCACTACCGCAACGGCGCGAGCGGCCCGCGCGTGCTCAACACCGAAGTGCGCTACCCGGCGAGCGGGCAGGGCGGCGAACACGCGGTCCTCGACGCGCCCCCGCAGCGTCGCTCGGGCCCCTACCCGCTGGTCGTCTTCGGCCACGGCTACGAACTGCTGCCCGTCGACTACTGGCGCCTGCTGAACGCCTGGGCGCGCGCGGGCTACGTCGTCGCGGCGCCGATCTTCCCGGCCGAGAACCACGACGCGCCCGGCGGCCCGGACGAGGGCGACCTCGCAAACCAGCCGGGGGACGTGAAGTTCGTCATCTCCCAGATGCAGGCGGCATCGCGCAGCGGGCAGGGCCCGTTCGGCGGCCTGATCGAAACCGAAGAGGTCGCTGTCGCCGGCCACTCCGACGGCGGCGACACCGCGCTCGCGGTCGCCTACGACGAAAGCGAAGGCATCCGCGACCGTGAAGTGAAGGCGGCCGTCGTCCTCTCGGGCGCGGAGATGCCGGCGCTCGCCGCCTTCGCCTTCCCCGCGGGCGGACCGCCGCTGCTCGCGATGCAGGGCAGCGCCGATCTCGTCAACCGCCCCTCCGAAACCGCCGCCTACTTCGAGGCCGCCTCGCGCCCGAAGTATCTGCTCACGCTCTTCGGCGCCGAGCACCTGCCGCCCTACACGACCCAAGAACCGCAGCTGCGAATCGTCGAGCGGGTCAGCGTCGACTTCCTCAACCGCTACCTGAAGCAGCGGAGCGGCTCGCTTGCGGCGATGACCGCGGCAGCGAGCGTGGCAGGCGTCTCGAGCTTGCAGGCAGATCGATAGCGGCGGCCGGACGCGCGCCGCAGGCGATCCCGCCCTCGTGGCAGAGCGTCTCGACGGCGACGTCCGCGAACCCCGCCTCGATCAGCGCCGCATGCCACCAGCGGGCGTCGGCCGGATGCTCCCAGCGGCCGAGCGCAAGGCGGGCGGCGTTCTTCGCCAGCCGCCAGAGCCCGGGCAGGCCGCGCCTTGCGATCGTCAGCGCCTTCTCGACGATCAGCCTGCGGTCGCGAGCCTCGCCGGCGCGCAGCGAGAACATCATGTCGCCGATCACGACCCTGCCACCGGGGCGCAGCACCCTGAAGGCCTCGGAGAGCGCCTGCCGCTTCTGCGGCTCGCGCAGCTCGTGGAAGCAGTAGTTCGAGACGACGACGTCCGCGACGCCGTCGATCAGCGGCAGGCTCGTCGCGGAGGCGAGCACGGTCTGCACGTTCGCGTGGCCCGCGCTCGCGGCCTTCACGCGCAGGTACTCGCCCATCGCGGCGGAACTGTCGATCGCCCAGACCCTCTCGGCGCCGTCGGCGAGCGCGAGCGTGAGCAGCCCGGTCCCGCAGCCGACGTCGACGATCACGGATCCCGGCTCGGCAGCGGCCAGCGCGACGATCCGGTCGCGCAGCGCCCTGAAGCCGGCGCCGCGCGCGACCTGCTCGGCGTGCTCTACGTGGCGGTCCCAGTTCTTTGCAGCGTGCGAGAAGGGCATGCGGTCATCGTGGCATACCCTCGATCACGCGAAAAATAGACTTCTCTCATCTGGTCGGGTGCGCCGGGACCGCCCGGGCGTCAGTAGGCATCTGAATCGTGTCCGACGCCGCCAGCCGGGACCGGTGGGCGCTCGCGGCCGCGCAGTTCGAAGTAGAGCACGGCCGCCGCCAGTGCGGAGATCGGCGCCGCGAGCACGCCGACCACCACCCTCACGACGAGGCCGACCGCGGTGCCCGCCGCCGCGCCGGCGATGTCGAGCACGCCGCTCGCGATCGCGACCCCGATCACGAGCACGACGATCACGCCGAAGACCTGCCAGCCGTGGCCCCTCACGAGCTCGCGGCTGCGGGCAAGCGCGCGCAGGCCGCCCGGATGCTCGACGACGACGACAGGAGCGACGACGGACCAGATCGTGATCAGGATCAGGCCGGGCACGACGATCAGCACGAACCCGATCGCCTCGAGCACGCCGGCGACGAGCCCGACGAACAGCAGCTCGCCGAGCACTGGCGTGACCGCCCGCAGCAGCTGGGCGGCGGTCGCGTCGCGGCGTCCGTCCTGCACGTCGGCGACGAGCTCGACGACCATGCCCGTGAACAGCATGCCCGCGATCAGGTCGATCGCGAACGCGAGCAGCACGAGCACGCCCGAGCCGGTCGCGACGATCAGCGCGGTCACTATACCCGTGATCACGAACACGACCGCAGCCGCCGGCATCAACACGGACGCCTCGTCGACGTAGATCCGGAACACCTTCCTGATCACCGCGCCGAGGTCGATCGGGCCGCTCACCGCCCACTCCTCTCAGCTTGCTGCGCTGTGCGCATGCACGTCATCTCGCCAGCGCCACGATATGCCTCGGCGCGGACGTGCTCGACATTCCGCTAAGAGGCAGCCGCGCCGCTCGCCGCGCGGCGCTCGCTGCGGCGCTGCGCGCGCACCCGCTTCAGGACGCCGCTGCGGCCGTGCCGCTGCAGGCCGTCGTAGAGCGCCTTGATCTCCTCGAGGATCGCGTCCGCGACCGCCTGCTGCTGCTCCCGCGTCGGATCCGCCACGCTCTGCCAGCGGATCGCCTTCCCGTACTGGACGGTCACCTTCGGCAGGCGCAGGCGCTTCCAGTTGCGGATGTGGGAAGAGCCGTGGATCGCGATCGGGATCACCGGCACGCCGGTGCTGAGCGCGAGCCGCCCGATGCCCGGCTTCGCCCGCTCGGCGAGCCTGCCCGTCCGCGAGCGACCGCCCTCGCAGTACATCGCGACCGCGCCGCCGCGGCTCAGGATCGTCTCGGCGGTGATGAACGTCTCCTCGTCGCGAGCGCCGCGCCGCACAGGGAACACGCCGCCGTGGCTGTAGATGAACTGCATCGGCCATTTGAAGAGCTGCGACTTCGCCATGAAGCGCACCTTGCGGCGGATGCCGCAGCCCATCAGGAAGTGGTCCATGAAGGAGAAGTGGTTCGGGGCGAGGATGACCGCGCCGCGGCCGGGCACGTTCTCCGAGGTGATCGTGCGCGCTCTCAGCAGCAGGTAGGCGTAGGTCGAGGTGATCAGGCGCGTGAGCTCGTAGGCCCAATCCGGCTCGCGCGTGCGCGCGCGCAGGTGGAAGCGGTCGAAGTGCTCCTTTGGGCGCGGGTCGGCGTAGACCTGGGCGCGCATCGGCGCGAGGTCGGGGCTCGCCGGCCGCTGCTCCTCTTCGACTCTCACCGCTTCCTGTACCTCCCCGCAACGATCAGGTTACGCGCTTCGACGACCGCGCCCGCTGAAGCGCCGCCCGCCACCCCGCCAGCAGGCCCTCGCGCTCGTCCTCGCTCATCGACGGCTCGTAGCGGGCGCGCTCGCGCCAGCGTCCGCGCACGTCCTGCACCGTCCAGGCGCCGATCCCCACGCCGGCGAGCAAGGCCGCCCCCAGCGCGGTCGTCTCCGCGATCTGCGGCACGAGCACGGGCACCCCCAGCACGTCGGCCTGGAACTGCATCAGCCAGCGGTTCGCGCTCGCGCCGCCGTCGGCGCGCAGCTCGCTCAGCGACTGCCCGCAGGCGTCCTCCATCGCCCGCACCGCGTCGCAGGTCTGGTAGGCGATCGCCTCGAGCGTCGCGCGCGCGAGCTGCGCCCTGCCCGACCCCCGCGTCAGGCCGACGATCGTGCCGCGCGCGTCGGGGTCCCAGTGCGGCGAGCCGAGGCCCGTCAGAGCGGGCACGAAGTAGACCCCCTCGTTGCCTGGCAGCGAGGCGGCAAGCGCCTCCGTCTCCTCGGCGGCGGCGATGATGCCAAGCCCGTCGCGCAGCCACTGCACCGCCGCGCCGGCGGCGAAGATCGAGGCCTCGATCGCGTAGCAGCGGGAGGACGGCGAGCCGATCCCCCAGCCGACCGTGCTCAGCACGCCGCGGGCGGGCGGCGGCGGCGTGAAGCCGGCGTGCAGCAGCACGAAGCAGCCGGTGCCATAGGTGCTCTTGCCCATGCCGGGGTCGACGCACGCCTGCCCGAACAGCGCCGCCTGCTGGTCGCCGGCGACCCCCGCGACGGGCGCGCTCACCCCGCCGAGCGCCTGCGGGCGCACGGCCGCGAGCGTGCCCGCGCTCGCGCCGATCGCAGGCAGCGCGCGCCGCGGCACGCCGAAGAGCGCGAGCAGATCCTCGTCCCAGTCGCCGCTCGGAAGGTCGTAGAGCAGCGTGCGCGCGGCGTTCGAGGGGTCGGTCAGGTGCTCGCCCGTCAGCTTGAAGATCAGCCACGAGTCGATCGTGCCGAGCAGCGCGCGCCCGGCGGCCGCCCTCTCCGCGAGCCCGTCGACGCGCTGCAGCAGCCACTGCATCTTCGTCGCGGAGAAGTAGGGGTCGATCACGAGGCCGGTGCGCGAGCGGATCAGCTCCTCGACGCCCTGCTGCCGCAGCTCCTCGCAACGCTGCGAGGTGCGCCTGTCCTGCCAGACGATCGCGCTGTGCAACGGCCGCCCGTCCGCCGGGTCCCAGACGCAGACGGTCTCGCGCTGGTTCGCGATCCCGACCGCGAGCACCTCCTCGGCTCCCACGCCGGCGTCCTCCAGCGCCGCAATCGAGAGCCGTTGCACGAGCGCCCATATCTCCTGCAGGTCGTGCTCGACCCAGCCTGGCCGCGGGAAGCTCTGAGAGAGCTCCGCCTGGGCGCGGCCGACCGGCTCGCCGCGCTCGTCGAAGAGCAGGCAGGTGATCGCGGTCGTGCCCGCGTCGATCGCGAGGATCATCGCGGCGTCCCGCCGATTCGGGCGCGCGCCGTCTGCGACCCGCCGACCGGCCATCTCGCCTGCGACCCGCCGACCAAGTTCCCCACCGGCGGTCGCGTAAGCTTCGCCTGCGCGGCGACGCCGCGCCGATCATCGCAGGCGCCGGCACAGGCCGCTGTCGCGCTCGCACGACCAGGAGGCTGCCGATGGCTCATGTGGAGGCCCACATCACGGGCACGATATGGAAGATCGAATGCGCAGTCGGCGACGCGATCGCGGAGGGCGACACCGTCGTCATCCTCGAGTCGATGAAGATGGAGATGCCCGTCGAGGCCGAAGACGAAGGAGTCGTCGCTAGGATCCTCTGCGAGGAGGGCCAGGCGGTGAACGAGGGCGACCCGCTGATCGAGCTCGAGTAGCCCCGGACAGCGAGAGCCTCGCCACCTTCCACATGCCGAAACAAGCGTTTCGGCGCGCTCGAAGCCTTGCGGACATCCTCCGCGGCGAGTACGATCTAACAGAATCGACTCTGGACTTGGAACTCTGCCAAATCCTCACATGCCGTCCGCTTGCGTCATGCGGCGGCCCCAGCCGGCAAACGTCGGGCACAACGGATCGAGGAGGGGAGCGATGATGGCGAGCAGGCGCCACGCGACTGGGGACAAGGGCAAGCGCAACGCCAGCAGCAGCAGCAGCAGGCGCAGGGCCGCTCGAGAGGAGGCGGTGATGCTCACCCTCTCCCCCGCACAGATAGAACAGGTGCTGCGCGCCGTCACGAGCGGCGGCAGGCCGGCCGTCGGCGGGGTGCTGACCGAGGAGCAGCTCTCGAGCGCGCGTGAGCAGCGCTACCGGGCGCTGCTCGGCGACCGCCGGCTGTCGCGCTCGCTCGTCGCCGGCCTGCTCGTGCTCACCTGCTTTCCCGCGGGCGGCGGCGAGCTCGGGATCGCCGATCTCGCGCGCCGCCTCGACATGCGCACGAGCACGATCCACCGTTACGTGAGCACGCTGCTCGCGGCGGGCCTGCTCGAACGCGATCCCGCCTCGCGCCAATACCGCCTCGCCCAGGCCTGACCTTGGCGATCGCTCGCGGTTGGCCGGCGCGCGCGGACTCGCGGTATCCAGCTGGCCGGACCAACGCAGTCGGCTCGCTCAGGCTCAGGGCGCCTGCTCGCCCTGCATCGCGGCGACCGCCCGGCGGCGCTGGCGCTCGATGTGCTCGCGCAGCTCGGCGCGCGTCGACCTCACCCAGGCGATCTGAGCGTCGAGCATCTGCCGCCGCTCGGCGTCGATCACGCGCGAGAGCAGCGCGGGCATCAGCTCCGGGTCGGGCGCGTCCTGCGGCGGGGCGCTCGGAAGCGCGCGCTGCTCCTCGAGGCATTCGCCTTCGTAGCGGCCCAGCAGCTCGTCGAGCGCTCTCACTCCCCGCAGGCAGACGGACAGCAGCCGCAGCAACAGCTCCGAGCGCTGCTCCCCGCTGCGCAGGCGGCGGGCGAGCCAGGCGCGGTAGGCGCGAGCGCCTTCGCTCGTCGCGCGGTAGTGGAGCTTGTGCTGGCGCCCGCTCGAGGACGCGGGCTCGGAGTGCGTCGGCTCCACCAGGCCCATCCGGACGAGGCGGTCGAGCGTCGTGTAGATGTTCGACAGGCTCGCGGGCACGAGGTCGCCGAACCGCGCCATGAAGCGCCGGCCGATCTCGTAGCCGTAGCTCGGCTTCTCGATCACGAGCCCAAGCACCGCCCAGTTCACGGTCGCCTGCAGCGTGCGCTCCGGCCTCTGCCGGCCGCCTCTGCCAGCGCCCGCGATCTCGTCTGTTGGTCGCATCTGCACTTATGAGCACGATCGGTTCCAAGACATCAAACGGTCTGAAGTACATCAAACGGTCTTGACGGAACCGCGCGTACACGTCTCCGGCACGCGCAGTCCTACGCAGATGGGCACGCGCGCTCCTGCGCAGACGGGCACGCGCGCTCCTGCGCAGACGGTCGGTTAGCCTGTCGGCCTCATGGCCGGGTCCGCCGACAGTCGTTGCGCGCTTGCGCATGGCAAGCTGCGTCTCGACTCGCCTGCGCCAGGCGTCGTGCGGCTCCTCATCGACAACCCGTCGAAGCGCAACGCGCTCGACCATCCGATCCTCGACGCGATCGCGCAGACGCTCGCCGAGCTAGCCGGCGACGAGGAGGCCCGCTGCGTGCTCGTCACGGGCGCGGGTGGGATGTTCTCCGCCGGCTACGACATCGGGGAGATCCCCGACGCGGAGTTCGAGCAGCGCGCCGAGCGCCTCGTCGCGCATCCGTTCACGGAGGCGATCGACGCGCTGCAGCGGTTTCCGAAGCCGACGCTCGCCGTGCTGCCCGGGCACACGATCGGCGGCGGCCTCGAGCTCGCGCTCGCATGCGACCTGCGCCTAGCCCAGGACGGCATCAGGCTCGGGATGCCGCCCGCGAAGCTCGGGCTCGTCTACTCCCACACCGGGCTGCAGCGCTTCATCGACGCGATCGGCGCCGCGCGGACGAGGGAGCTGTTCCTGCTCGGCCGCCACATCGACGCCCAGACCGCGCTCGGCTGGGGCCTCGTCAACGAGGTCGCAGAGCCGCAGCGGCTGCAGCAGGCTGCGCTCGAGCTCGCGACCGAGCTCGCGAGCAACGCGCCGCTCGCGCAGCGCGGCAACAAGCGCGTGATAGCCGCGCTGCTCGATCTCAGGGACAGGCTCGACCCTCACGTCGAACAGGAGCTGATCGAGCTGCGCAGAGCCTCCTTCGCCTCGCAGGACATGCGCGAGGGCGTCAGGGCGTTCGCTGAGAAGCGCGCCCCCCGCTGGCAGGGCCGCTGAGTCGCCGACCGAGTCGCCCACCGGGCCACCGACTCGCCGGGCGAGCGGGCCACCGACTTCCCCGCTGGGCAACCGACTCGCCCGCCGAGGCCGCTGAGCTCAGGCGGGCTCGGCGACGAGCGGGATCTCGGCGGCGACCCGCCTGCCGCCGCCTGAGGTCGAGGTGAGCTGTAGCGAGCCGCCGATCAACTCCACGCGGGCGCGCGCGCCGGCTAGGTCGATCGATACGCCCGTCCGCGTGCGCGCCTGCGCGAGCGTCGCGGTCGCCTCCGCCGTCGCGGCCCCCTCCGCCGTCGCCGCGGCCCCCGCCAACGGCCCCGCGGGCTTCGGCGCCGCCTGCGGCTCGTCCTCCGCGGCTGCGGGAGCTTCGGCCTCGAGCACGATCTCGACCGCCTGCCCCCTGACGCTCACCGCGATCGTCACGCAGCTCGCGCCCGCAAGGCCCTCGAGCAGGTCCTCGATCACCCTGTAGGTCGCGGTCTCGGCCTCCGGCGGCAGCCGGTCCGGCAGCCGCTCGAGCGCGAACGTCAGCGAGCGCTCGCCGCGCTCGGCCTCGACGTCCGCGAAGCGCTCGAGCGCCATCGCGAGCCCGAGCTCGTCGAGCGTCGGAGGCCGCAGCGAGCTCGCGATCCGCCGCAGGTCGGCGATGCACTGCTTCATCTCGCCGCGCACCTGCTCGAGCTGGACGCGGTTCAGCTCGCCGTCTCCGTCGCGCTCCAGCAGCCCGACGGTCAGCAGCGCGGCCGCCATCGCCTGGGCCGCCTCGTCGTGCAGCTGCTTCGCGATCCCGCGCCGCTCCCGCTCGTGGCGCTCGATCAGCTCGTTCGCGTTGCGCAGCTGATCGCCGAGGCGTCCGCGCATGCGCTCGACCTCGCCGCGCAGCGCCGCCTGCTCGCGCTCCATCTGCAGCACCCTGCGGTTCTCGCTCGCGACCGCCGCCTGCACCGCGATCGCCTCGACGGTCAGGCGGTCTTCGGCCGAGAGGCGGCGCCCACGCCGCGAGGCGACCTCGATGAAGCCGATCGGGACGTCGCGCGCGAGGATCGGCACGCGCAACAGCTCGCCGTCCCGGTCGCGGCGCTCCCCGCCGCGCAGCTCCCCGCCGCGCGCTCCTCCAGGCTCTGCCGCCGCACCGTCGCGGCGAAGCGGCGGCTCTCCCGCCAGCTCGATGCTCACAGAGGACACGGGCACCGCGCGCCTCACGTGCTCTGCGAGCAGCGGCACGAGCGCCTCGCTCTCGTCGAGGCGGGCGAGGTCGAGCCCCGAGCGCAGCAGGCTCTCCTCGCGCGCGCTGTTCGCCTGCATCCTGTCGCTGAAGCGACCCGCGATCGCGCCGACGGCGAGGAAGATCGCCGCGCGCGCGATCACGCCGACCGTGCCGAGGTCGGGGTCGCTCGTCGCGATCCAAACCCACAGCGCGGCGCACCCCGCGAGCGCCGCGACGACGCCCGCGAGCATGCCGAGCTCGAGCGCGACCAGCGCGATCGGGATCACGTAGAGCAGGCTGACCCCGTTGCCCGTGCCTGACATCAGCGCCCGCGTCAGGAAGATCGCGACGAACAGCGCGACCGCGCTCGTCAGCACGACGGGGCGGCGCTCCATCCAGCGCCGCACGGGGCCGGCGGCCGCGGCAGTGAAGAGGCTCGAGCTCGCGTCCTCGCGCATCGCTGTCTCGATCACGCTCATTTCCCAACCTGTACGGATACCCGCCCACAGGCTCGCGGCCATCCGTATGGCCCACTCCAGAGACCTTGTGAAACTACCTACGCGCCTGTCGCGCGCCCAAGCGCGCAAGCCTGCGCGCCAGGCGCGAGGGTCGCATCCGTAGCCATTACGAGGAGCCGATGCGGCTTTCCCGCAGCAGGTCGCAAGACGCGCGTAGCAGGTTCGTGGGCTGCCCGCGTGACCTAACGCACAGATAATCATTATTATTTATATAATGGTTGTTATCCATTCGTAGCTCGCGGCCGATGGTCGCAGGGATCAGGGAGCTGTTGGGGGTCACGTCCTCGCCGAGAGGGCGAAACGAGAGCGCCACAGATGCCCACCTCGAGCAACCACCCGCTGCGACCGAGACCGAAACGGGCCGATGCCGGGTCGACGCGTCTGGGCGACGCCGCGGGCGGTCCGTCCGGCTCCTCGCGGCGCTCCTGGGCGACGCTCTGCGCCTGGGGGGTCGCGATCGTCGCGCTCGCGCTGCTCGGCATCGGGATCGCGAGCCGGCTCGCGCCGATGTCGCTCGAAGTGCCTGGCACCCCCTCCGCGCGGGCGGAGGCGATGCTCAAAAGCAAGTTCGGCAACACCGTCCCGATCGCGATCCTGCTGCAGGGGCCGCCCGCCCAGCTCGAAGGCGAGGGCAAGGCGCTCGCGGCGAGGCTCGGCCGGATCAGGCGCGCGCAGGTGCTCTCCCCCTGGCAGCGCTCGCCGCTGCAGCCGGGCGCGCCGCCCACGACGCTCAGCGCGCTGCGCCCGCACCCTGACGCCGCCTTCGTGCTCGTCGACTACGTGCGGCCCGCGAGCGAGACGCTCGACGTAGTGCCGCAGACAGAAGCGGCGCTGCGCCGCACGATCCACGCCCCGGTGCGCAGCTACCTCACCGGCATCGCGGTGATCGGGCGGGCGATCCAGGCCGAGACGCTGAAGGACACCGAGCGCGCGGAGATCGTCGCGCTGCCCGTGCTCGTGCTCGTGCTGCTGCTCGTCTTCCGCTCGCCGGTCGCGGCGCTCGTGCCGCTGCTGACGGGCGGCGCGACCGTCACGGCAGGGCGCGGCCTGCTGTGGCTCGCGAGCTTCCTGACGCCGATCAACTCGCTCGGGGTCGCGATCGCGGCGATGATGAGCCTCGCGCTCGGCGTCGACTACGCGCTGCTGATGGTCTCGCGCGTGCGCCAGGAGGTCGCGCAGGGCCATCACCATCAGGCCGCCGTCGCGATCGCGACGCGCTCCGCGGGGCGCACGATCGCCGCCGCGGGCGGCACGCTCGCGCTCACGATGCTCGCGGCAAGCCTCGTCGCGACGCCCGGACTGCTCGGCCCGGTCGCGATCGGCGTCGTCATCTCGGGCCTGCTCAGCGTCGCGCTCGCGCTCGGCGCGATGCCCGCGCTGCTGCGCCTGCTCGGCCCCTCGCTCGACCGCTGGCAGATCCCGCTTCGCCGCCGCAGCGGAAGCCGCCGCAGTCGCGCCGGCCTGCTCGCGGAACGCCTGATCGCGCATCCGGCCGTCTCGGCGCCGCTCATCCTCGCCGGCATGCTGCTGCTCGCCGCGCCCGCGGGGGCGCTGCGGATGGGGCCGCCGGACGCCGCCGAGCTGCCCGCCTCCAGCCCTGCGCGAAACGCCGTGCGGATGATCGAACGCACCGTCGGCGCGGGCTGGTCGGCGCCCTTCGTGATCGTCGCGACCTCTCACAGCGGCGCGATCACGACCCCGCAGCGGCTGCGCGCGATCGTCCGCTGGCAGGAAGACGTGCAGCGGCAGCCCGACGTCGCCGCGGTGCTCGGGCCCGGCTCGATCGCGGGCGCGACGCACACCCTCGACAGGGCGCACGCCGCGCTCGCCTCCGCGCCGGAGCGCATCGAGGGCGCCGACCACGGCGTGAGGCGCCTGCGTTCGGGGCTGCTGCGCGCAGGCGAAGGCGTGCGGCGCCTGCGCGGCGGGCTCGCCTCCGCGGCGTCCGGCGCGAGCGCGCTCGGCGGCGGCGCC
>JBAIYK010000031.1:0-2271 GCA_037915935.1 Solirubrobacterales bacterium
AGATCGACCGCCACCGCTCAACACCAGATGCTGCCGGCTGACTCTCAGATCACCGGTTCCACGAAATCCGAAGCCGAGGTCGCGTGGGGTCTCTTCCCGACAGAAGCATCCCAATTCCGCAACGCCGTAACGGACATACGGCGTAGTACGCTCCTCTCTGCGATGGGTACGATCCAGGAGCTCGCCACTGATCTGCATGTGCAGGAGCGCACGCTGCGTCGCGCGGCTGCGCAGGGCGCCTTGCATGCCAGTCGCCTCGGGCCGCGGAGGCTTCGATTGGCGGACGGCGAGCGTGAGTACCTGCGCGCGCATTGGCCGCTCATCGCAAGCCTTCGCCGTGCTCTGCGGACCGAGCATCACGTCCGCCTCGCGGTTCTCTACGGCTCCTTCGCACGCGGCGACGAGGACACCGGCTCCGACGTCGACCTTCTCGTCTCGCTCGCTGACGGTCAGCCGCTGGCTAGCTCCCGGCTGAGCGCTCGCCTTCAGAAGGTCGCCGATCGCCATGTCGACGTCGCTCTTCTGGAGCGAGTGGAAGCGCGTGCGCCGCTGCTGCTGGACCGCGTGCTCGACGAGGGGCGTGTGCTGATCGACCGAGACGAGCAGTGGCGCACGCTGCACGAGCGCCGCCCACAGATCCACGCCCGCGCGCTGCGCTCCCACCGCAGCCAGATGGCCGACGCCGCACGCGCGATCGAGGAACTGACTGCGTGATCGACAAGCCAGCGCCACAGGCCAGCCGCGGCGCACTGAAGGCCGAGCAGGCACGCCTGGCGCGGCTCTTTCAGACCATCAACAAGCACCACAAGGCGCTCGACCTCGCAATCGAACAGGACTTCGGCGGCACACTCGATCCTGCCGAATGGAGGCGCGCCTTCGAGTCCGCAGAGCCGCAAGACGCGAACCGGACGATGGTCGTCACCGGCGACTGCTCAGCGATGCTCAATGCCTACGTCGAGATTCTGAGGGCAAGCGCCGGCTCACGGCTGATTGGGCTGCTGCCCCACCGCCGCCCGCACGCCGACCAAGTCTTCGCGGCCGTCACTGCCGACGGCGGACTGACAGCAGACCAGGCCAGCCTGCTGAACGAGCTCTACGTGCTCGAGGGCCGGCTCGAGCACGCCTCCCCGGACGTCGACGCCGAGGAAGTTCGCAACGCCGTGGAACGATTGCGCGATGCGCTCCCTGGCCTGATCGACAGCATTCGCAGGTGGCTGGACCGCCACGGCGTCGAGCTTCGATAGGGCTCGCGGAGTCGCGATACCGGACGCTCAGGCGACCTCGACGCGCCAACGAGAGCTGCACTACGTCCGCTACAATGTAGTGGCATGGCCGCCCATCCTGCCAGGACACAGCCTTTCTCGATACGGCTTGGTTCGGAAGCGAGCGCGCTCGTCTCTGAGGAGATGCGGCGCTCCGGGCACTCTCGGAGCGCCGTCGTCGAGGAACTGACCGAGGAGGCGGCGAAGATGCGGCTGCATCCTGGCGTTGCGTTTCGGGGCAGGCCCCGCAGAGCCTGGGTGATCGGCAGCGGCCTCGACGTCTGGGAGATCATCGAGATGCTGCGCTCCTACCACGACGACGAGGCCGCGCTGCTCGAAAGCCATCCCTCACTGAGCGCGAGGCATCTCCGCACCGCGCAAGCCTACGCCGAGCGCTTTCCCGTCGAGATCCAGACGATGCTCGCCGACAGCCAACGTCCTCTCGCGCAGCTGCGCGAGCTCTACCCTTTCCTCCGAACAGCTCCGAAGTCGGCCTAGCAGACACCTGTGCGGCTGCTGCTCGACGCGCACGTCTCCGGCCCGCGAGTCGGCGCCAAGCTGCAGACATCAGGCCACGACGTTCGCGCTCTCGACCAGGAACCCGCGCTCGAGGGCCTCGACGACGAGAGCGTGCTCGCTCTTGCAGCCGAAGAGCAGCGCATCCTCGTCACACACAACATCGCCGACTTCCCCAGCATCCTGCGCGAATGGGCCGAGCAGCAACGCTCTCACGCGGGGGCGATCCTCGTCTATGGCATAGACCACAACGAGTTCGAGCTCATCACCGCCGGAATAGAACGCTGGCTCGCACTCTACCCGCAGCCCGCCAGCTGGATCGACCTCGCCGTTGTCCTCGACCGCGACTTCGCGTCAGGCTGAGTCCGGCAAGCAGGCGCTGCGAATCAGGCGACGGCGCTTGTCGGGAATAGAGCGCCGCGCCGCGCGTTGCCCACCAGGCCCGGCAGGCCACCCACGGCGATCGGCGTCGGCGGGGTCAGATCGCCTCCGC
>JBAIYK010000033.1:0-39306 GCA_037915935.1 Solirubrobacterales bacterium
CGGCGCCTGCGCGCGGACCGGCCTCGGCACGCCGCTCGCCGCCGTTCTCGCGACCGCTCGGCGCGGCAGCGCGCCGCGAGGCGAGCGCCGTGCGCCCGCGCGGCGAGGGCTCGCCCACGCCGCCGTCAGGCTCGACGTCGAGCTCGCGCACGAGCTCCTCGAACTCCTCCTGGGAGAGCTGCTCGCCGGGCTCCTCGGCCCGCATGATCCCGCGGCGGCGGCGCTTGCGCTCGGCCTGCGGCTCCTCCTCGGTGCCGGCCGCTCCCACGGTCGCGTAGGCGGGGACCTCGCCGAGCTCGCGCAGCATCCGCAGCCTGCGGTTGCGGTAGACCGGCTCGCGCTCCTTCCAGTGCGTGAGCACCGGCGAGGCGATGAAGATCGAGGAGTAGGCGCCGGAGGCGATCCCCACCATCAAGGCGAAGGCGAAGTCCTTCAGCGTGCTGCCGCCGAAGAGCAGCAGCGCGAGCACGGGCAGCAGCGTGCAGAAGCTCGTCGCAAGCGACCTCGTGAGAACCTCGGACATAGAGCGGTTGACGATCTGCGAGAAGGCGGCTCTAGGCATCCGCGGCACGTTCTCGCGCACCCTGTCGAAGACGATGATCGTGTCGTAGAGCGAGTAGCCGAGGATCGTGAGCAGCGCCGCGACCGTCGCGCTCGTCACTTCCCTGCCGGTGAGCGCGTAGACGCCGGAGGTGATGAGCAGGTCGTGCATGAGGGCGATCAGCACGGGAATCGCGTACTTCCACTCGAAGCGCAGCGCGATGTAGGCGGAGATCACGAGCAGAGAGGCGATGATCGCGATCACGGCCGCGTTCGCGATCTGCTGGCCGAAGGTGGGGCCGATCGAGGTGTCGTTGAAGTTCTTCACGCCGAAGTTGGTTTCGAGCGTCGACTTCACCTTCTGCAGCCGCTGCGGCGGCAGCCGCTTGATCGAGATCTGGTAGCCGGCGCCGCCGACGCCCTTCGTCTTGATCGCCTGCACGACCGCGCCCTTGAACTTCGCGGCTTCGAGCGCGGCGCTCACCTGTTGGGTGCTCGCGTGCTTGATGAGCGCGGTCTCGATCCGGGTGCCCGACCTGAAGTCGATCCCGAAGTTGAGGCCCTTGCCGCCGATCGCGAGCGCGCCGATCGCGAGGATCGCGCCCGAGAGCGAGAAGAACCAGCGCGAGGCGCCCATGAAGTCGAACCGCCACTGAGCGCGCTTGCGGCCCGCCCCGAGCGCCGCCGGATGCGTCACGAGCCGCGAGCGGCTCATCGCGGTGAGCGCCGCCTGCGTCGCGAGCACCGCCGTGAACAGCGAGGTGAGCGTGCCGATGCCGAGCATGAAGGCGAAGCCCTGCACTTCGGCGGTCGCGAGCGCGAACAGGATGAAGGCGGTCATGAACGTGACGACGTTCGCGTCTACGATCGCCGCGAAGCCGCGCCTGTAGCCGGTCGCGATCCCGCTCACGACCGAGCGCCCTGAGCGGATCTCCTCCTTCACGCGCTCGAAGATGACGATGTTCGCGTCCGCGGCGACGCCGATCGTGAGGATCGCGCCGGCGATCCCCGGCAGCGTGAGCGTGATCGGGATCACCTTCACGAGCGCGAACACGTAGAGGCCGTAGATGAAGAGGCCGCCGATCGCGATCGCGCCTAGCACCCTGTAGAAGATCAGCAGGAAGACGCAGACGACGAGCAGGCCGATCAGGCCCGCCTTCACGCCTTCGCTCAGCGCCTGTTTGCCGAGCGTCGCGGAGACCTGAGAGTTGGAGATCGGTTCGAGCTTGATCGGCAGCGCGCCGGACTGGAGCTCGTTCGCGAGGTTCTGGGCGGTGGTGCTCGTGAAGCCGCCCGTGATCTGGGAGCCGTTGATCGGGTCGATGCCTTCGGGATACTGCTTGTAGTTGACCGAGGGGGCGGTGATCACCTGTTCGTCGAGCACGATCGCGAAGTGCTGCAGCGTGTTTTCGCGCGAGAGGCCGATCTGCGCTTCTTCGCCGCGTTTGGCGATTTCGCGCGTGACGCGTTCGAAGGTCGAGCCGCCGGAGCCTGAGAATTCGAACGCGACGGCCAGCTGCCCGCTGCCGCTTTCGGTTTCCGCGCGCGGGTTGCGGATGTTTTCGCCGGTGAGGGCCGGGGCGTCCTTCAGCACGTAGAACTTGTCCGGTTCGGCCTTCGTCACCTTGCCGAGCCTGTTTTCTTCCGGCAGCGAACGCACGATCACGGTGCCGGGGTTGACGTGCACGACCTTCGTCTTCGTGCCCGGCAGGACCTTGTGGCCTTCCTTTGCGGAGAAGAGGTTCGCCCTCTGGGCCTCCGGCGGACCGACCACCGTTTTCGTCGTCGTGTCGAGCAGGTACCACTGACCGTAGATGCATTCGGCTTTCGGACCCGTCTTCGATTCGCTCTGCTGGAGCGTGCAGCCCTGCCGCCAGGTCGTGTCGTTCCTGCGCAGTTCCGGCGGGCGCTTCGCCGCCCTCTGCACCGCTTCGTACTCGGAGATCCCGCTCGCAGGCGTAGCCGCCGTCGCGCCGCCGGTCACCCCCGCTTCGCTCGGTTCGGGCTTGCCGCTCGGACCGATCACGTTCGGCTCCCAGTCGTAGAAGTGCAGCTGTGCGGTCTTGCCAACCTCTTCTTCGGCGCGCTTCGCGTTGCTCACGTTCGGCAGCGAGACGGTGATTTCGTCAGCGCCGCTGCGCAGGATTTCGGGCGAGGCGACGCCGAGCTGGTCGACGCGCTTGCGCATGATTTCGATCGTCCGCGCCATCGTTTCGTTGCTCACTTTCGCCTGCGCGGTCGGCTGCGCCTTGTAGACGAGCGAGACGCCGCCTTTGAGGTCGAGGCCGAGGCGCGTCGGCTTGAAGGCGATCGCGGCGAGGGACGCGGCGATCAGCCCGGCGACGATCAGCAGGACGAGCGTGTTGCGGCGGCGGTCTCGCATCCAGGCAGCCTACTTCTCGGGGGTGAGGACGAGCAACAGGCCGCCCTCCTCGTCGTCGTAGGCGGGGAAGATGTCCGCCTTCGCGCTCGCGGCCTGATCGCGCTCGCCGCTGACGCGGACGGGCACCTCGAGCGCTCTCACGCCCCACTCGAGCACCGTCTTCACGGGGTCGTCGCCGTTGGCGAACTCGAGCCCGAGCGCCTGCTCGACGTCCTGGCCGATCACCGACTCCTCCTCGAGGCCGGTGAAGGCGAAGGAGTTGCGGCCGCAGCCGATCAGGCGGCCCTTGCCATCGCAGACGAAGAATGCGGCGTCAGGCGCCGGGTAGTAGTCGTCCAGCAGCTCGAACAGGAACGCGAAGCCGCACTTCTCGCAGCCCTTCGGGTTGCGCGAGAAGCCGACGTTGCGGTCGCTGCCGCTCGTGCGGTGGCCGCAGTTCGGGCAGATATAAGGACGGGTCACGACAGACAGAGTAGGGAAGCCGATGGGCGAAGGTCGCCGGATGGCGGCGCCTGTTTCGGCCGCTCCGAGGAGCGCGCGGCGGGCGCGGCCGATCAAGCATCGCGGCCGCTCTACGGAGCGCGGGACGGGCGCGGGCGATCGCCGCTCGGGTCAAGCGTCGCAGCCGCTCAGAAGAGCGCTGGATCGACGCTCGCCTGGGGCGTTGCGGGCGCCTCCAGGCCGAGGTGCTCGTAGGCGGCGGCGGTCGCGACGCGGCCGCGCGGGGTGCGCTTGATCAGGCCCTCCTGCAGCAGGTATGGCTCGTAGACGTCCTCGATCGTGTCCTGCTCCTCCCCGACCGCGACGGCGAGCGTGGAGAGTCCGACCGGGCCGCCGCCGAACCGCTCGCAGACCGCCGTCAGGATGTCGCGGTCGAGGCGGTCGAGGCCGCGCTCGTCGACCTCGAGCAGGCGCAGCGCCTGCGCGGCCGCCTGCCCGCCGACGACGCCGTCGAGCCGCACTTCGGCGTAGTCGCGCACGCGCTTGAGCAGCCGGTTCGCGATCCGCGGCGTGCCGCGGCTGCGGGCCGCGATCTCGCGCGCTCCCTGCTCGTGCAGGGCGACGTCGAGGATCTGCGCGGAGCGGCGCACGATCGCCGCGAGCTCGGCGACGCCGTAGGGCTGCATCCGCATCTGGATGCCGAAGCGGTCGCGCAGCGGCGTCGTCAAGAGGCCCGTGCGCGTCGTCGCGCCGATCATCGTGAACGGCGGCAGCTCGAGCGTGACGACGCGCGCGCCCGCGCCCTGGCCGACCGTGATCGGCAGCCGCCGGTCCTCCATCGCCGGGTAGAAGGCCTCCTCGAGCGCGCGCGGCAGGCGGTGGATCTCGTCGACGAAGAACACGCTGCGCGGCTCGAGCGCGGTCAGAAACGCCGCAATGTCTCCCTTTCGCTCGAGCGCGGGGCCCGCCGTCTGCACGAAGGGCACCTCCAGCTCGGCGGCGACGATCTGCGCGAGCGAGGTCTTGCCGAGCCCGGGCGGCCCCGCGAGCAGCATGTGGTCGAGCGGCTCGCCGCGGCTTGCCGCCGCCTCGATCGCGACCTGCAGCTGCTCGCGCAGCGTCTGCTGGCCGACGAACTCCGCGAGCTTGCGCGGGCGCAGCGAGCGGTCGAGCTCCTCCTCGGGCAGGGCGTAGGGAGTTTGAATGCGCTCCTCAGCCGTGCCGCGCTCGCCGATCGCGTCGCGCTCGCTCATGCCGCTCTCGCCGCGCGCAGCGCGTGCGCTATCAGGTCCTCGGCGCTCTCGCCCTGCGCGCCGCTCAGCAGCCGCTCGGCCTCGGCGGCGCTGTAGCCGAGCTCGAGCAGCCCTTCGCGCGCAAGCGCGAGCGGTTCGTCGGCGGCCGCGGTCAGGGCGGAGGCCGGTACGGCGGCGGCGCCGGTCTCGAGGCTCGCCTTCTCGCGCAGCTCGACGATGATCCGCTCCGCCGTGCGCCTGCCGATCCCGGGCACCGCCTGGAAGCGAGCGGCGTCGCCCGCCGCGATCGCGGCGAGCAGCTCGCGCGGGCTGCCGCCGGAGAGCACCGCCATCGCCATCTTCGGGCCGACCGCCTGCACGCCGAGCAGCATCAGGAACAGGTCGCGCTCCTGCTCGGAGTGGAAGCCGTAGATCGAGATCGCGTCTTCGCGCACGACGAGATGGGTGTGCAGGCTGACCGTGCCGCCGACGGCGGGCACGTGGCGCAGCGTCTCCGTCGAGACGGCGGCGCGGTAGCCGACCCCGCCGCAGAGGACGACGACGTGGTCGCCGCGGCGCACCGCGACCTCGCCGCGCAGCAGCGCGATCATCGGCCCGCTCCTGCGCCCACGACGATCCGCCGGCCCCGACGCGCACGATCGCTCGTCCGCCCTGTCGTCCCGGTCATCCGCCCCTCCCCGCGGTCGCGGCCGCGATCGCGTTGCTCAGCGGCGCGGCGTTGAGGTGGCAGACGGCGACCGCGAGCGCGTCGGCTGCGTGGTCGCTGCCCGGCGGCGCGCTCAGGCCGAGCAGCGACTGCACCATCCTGCCGATCTGGTCCTTGCTCGCGCGCCCGTGGCCGCAGACGGCGCCCTTGATCTGCTGAGGGGTGTAGGAGGCGCAGGGCAGCCCGATCTGTCCCGCTACGAGCATGCACACCCCGCGCGCCTGCCCGACCGCGAACGCGCTCTGGGCGTTGCGGCCGAAGTAGAGCGCCTCGAGCGCGATCGCCTCGCAGCGGTGACTGTCGAGCAGCTCCCGAAGGCGGCCGTGCAGCAGCGCGAGGCGCCGCTCTAGCGGCAGCTGCGCACGGGTCTCGATCACGCCGCCGTCGAGCGCGACCAGGCGCCCGCCGCGGCGCTCCACGACGCCGTAGCCGGTGCTCGCAAGCCCGGGGTCGATGCCCAGCACGATCATGTCGTGAGGATTCTCCGCATCGCCCCGGACGCCTGCCTGCCTTAGGCTGCCTGCGTGGCCGGGGAGCAGATCGACTTCGAGCGCGAGGGGCTGCTTCAGGATCTCGACGGAGAGCAGCGCGATCAGCGGCTGCTGTTGCTGCGGGCGCTCGCCGCCGAAGGCGCGACCCTCGAGGAGCTGCGCCGCCACACCGAGGAGGGCACGATCTTCTTCCTGCCCGCGGAGCGGGTGATCGGCGGCTCGAGCCGCTACACGGCCGCCGAGATCGCGCAGCTCGCCGGCGAGAGCGTCGAGTTCCTGCTCGCCGCGCGGCGGGCGATCGGGCTGCCGGTCCCTGACCCGGACGAGCGCGCCTACATCGACGCGGACCTGGAGGCGCTGCGGATGGCGGCGATCTTCAAGGCGGCGGGCATCTCCGAGCAGGACAGCCTCGAGGTGCTGCGGATCCTCGGCCGCGGCCTCGCCCAGTCGGCGGAGGCGATGAGGGTGCTCGGGCTGCGGCTCGTGCTGCAGCAGGGCGTCGGCGAGCACGACCTCGCGCAGCGCTTCGCGCTCACCGCCGCCCAGCTCACGCCGACCCTCGGACCGCTCGTCACGAACCTGCTCACGCTGCACCTGCGCCAGATGGCCGACAGCGAGGCGATCGACGCCGCCCAGAGCGTCGGCGGCCGGCTGCCCGGATCGCGCGAGGTCGCCGTCTGCTTCGCCGACCTCGTCGGCTTCACGCGCCTCGGCGAGGAGGTGCCCCCGCACGAGCTCTCGCGGCTCGCGATCCGGCTCGAGCAGCTCGCGGGCGCGGTCGCGGAGCCGCCCGTGCAGCTCGTGAAGACGATCGGCGACGCGGCGATGCTCACCTGTCCCGAGCCGGAGCCGCTGCTCGACGCCGCGCTCACCCTGATCGAGGCCGCCGACGCGGAGGGGCAGGAGTTCCCGCAGCTGCGCGCGGGCGTGACGATCGGGCCCGCGCTGCACCGCGCCGGCGACTGGTTCGGGCGTCCGGTCAACCTCGCGAGCCGCGTGACGCAGGTCGCCCGTCCCGGCAGCCTGCTGACCGAACGCGAGGTGCGCGAGTCCGCCGGCGAGCGCTACCGCTGGTCCTATGCGGGCGAGCGGCGGCTGCGCGGCGTGCGCGAGCCGGTCCCGCTCTACAGGGCGAGGCGGCTGACCGCGGCGGCCTGATTCGCCGCGGCCGCCTCAGCGGCGCACCGCGACCGCGTCGGCGTCTGCTCGGCGCTGCTCGCCGGAGCAGGCCGTCGCCTGATCCCAGAGCCGCCAGGGCGCGTCGCCGGCCGCCCAGAGATCGTTGAGGGCGACCGCGTCCTTGTAGGTGTCCATGCACTCCCAGAAGCCCTCGTGGCGATGGGCGCGCAGCTCGCCGTCCCGCGCGAGCGCGCTCAGCGGCTCCCGCTCGAGCGCCGAGTCGAGGCGCATGTAGGCAAGCGCGCCCGGCTGAAAGCAGAAGAAGCCGCCGTTGATCCAGTGCTCGCTGCGCGGCTTCTCGGTGAAGCCGCGCACCCTGCCGTCCTCCCCGTCGAGGTCGGCGACCCCGAACTGCAGCCGCGGCCGCACGACGGTGATGGTCGCGAGCGCGCGATGGGCGACGTGGAAGTCGAGCAGGGCCGCGAGGTCGACGTCGGCGAGGCCATCCGCGTAGGTGGCGCAGAACGGCTCCCCGCCGAGGTCGGGCTCGAGCAGCTTGATCCGCCCTCCGGTCGGGGTGTCGAGGCCCGTGTTCACGCATCGCACCTCGACGCCCGCCGGCCAGTCGCAGCCGGCTACGAAGCGCTCGATCAGCTCTCCCCTGTAACCGGTGGCGAGCAGGAAGCGGGCGAAGCCCTGGGCGGCGTAGAGCTGGATCACGTGCCAGAGAATCGGCATGCCCCCGATCTCGACGAGCGGCTTCGGGATCTCGCGCGTGTGCTCCTGCAGGCGCGTGCCGCGCCCGCCGCAGAGGACGACGACTGGGGGCCGGGCAGGCGGGCCGGGCGGGCCGGGCGGGTCCCGGTCAATCTCGACGGTGCGCGGCGGCGAGGCCGCGGCTGCCTCCAGGCTCATTCGCCGCGGATTATGCCGCGCGACGAGCGCGCTTCGCTCCCCGCTTCGAGACGTACGGCAGAGGCCGGCTTGCACCCCGGCGCGCTCAGCCGCCGTGCGAGCGCCGCAGCCGCTGCAGCGAGGCGGCGCAGGCTTCGCGCCAGGCGGCCACGTTCGCGAGCTTGATCCGCTCGTAGCCGCGCACCTGCTCGGCGAGCTCGCTGAGCGCGAGCACCTCGGCGTGGCTGCGCTCGTCGAGCAGCTCGATCCCTTCCTGCAGCAGCGACAGGTACTCGCCTGGCAGCGCGCGCTCGAGCCTGCGCGCCTGCGTGTATCCGAAGGGATCGAGCGGGGTGCCGCGCAGCCGCCGAGCCGCTCGCAGGACGTGGAGCAGCGGCTGTGCGGAGCGTCCGAGGCGGATCTTGCGCGAGAGGCCGAGCGCGCGCAGCAGCGGCGGGTGCAGGTGAAGCCACGTCCGCGCGCCCTGCCCGAATTCGAGCTCGCGCCGGCGCCGTTCCTCCGGCAGCAGGTGCAGGCGCGCGACCTCGTACTCGTCCTTGTAGGCGAGCAGCCTGTGCAGCTGGCGCGCGACCGACTCCGTCAGCTCGACGCGGCCGGGCGCGCGCTCGGACTCGACCACGGCGATGCGCTCGAGCTCGTGGAGGTAGCGGTCGGCGATGCGGCCCCCGCCGTAGGCGCGCAGGTCCTCTACGCGCCACGCGATCAGGTCGTGCAGCTGCGCCGGCAGCCTGCGCGCACGGGTCTGCGCGAGCGCTTCCTCGCCGGCGGCGGGCGGCTGCTCCGACTCGCCGATCAGCCGTCGCACCGCCTCCGGATCGGCGAGGACGGCCCTCCCCCACGTCAACGCGGCGAGGTTCTCCTGTGCCGCGACCCCGTTCAGCTCGACTGCGCGCCTCAACGCCTCCCAGCCGACGGGCAGCGCGCCCGTCTGGAAGGCGGCGCCGAGCAGCACCATGTTCGCCTGCTGCTCCTCGCCGAAGGCGCGCCGCGCGATCAGCTGCGCGTCGGCGAGCGCTCCCACAGCGGCGACGTTGCGCTGCACCGCGGCGAGCAGCGCGTCGCGGTCGAGCGGCCGAGCGCGGGCGTCGAGCACGGTCTCGCTCGTCGGGACGAGCGCCGTCGAGAGCACCGCGAGCGTGCGCTGCCGGTCGCAGGCGGCGGCGAGGCGCGGGTCGGCGGCGCCGAGCAGATCGAAGCCGAGCAGCAGGTCAACCGACGCCCTGCCGGCGCGCGCGCTCGCGTGCGGCGTCGCGACCTCGCCGATCCGCACGTCGGAGACGACCGAGCCCGCCTTCTGGCTGAGCCCCGTCTGGTCGAGCACGGAGACGGGCTTGCCCTCGAGGTGGGCGGCGAGCGCGAGCGTCTGCGCCGCGGTCACGACGCCCGTGCCGCCGATGCCGATCATCCTGATCGTCGCCGAGCCGGCCGCGTCGCGCCCGTCGTCGGGCGCCGGGGAGTGAGGAGCCGGCGGGTGAGGGAGCGGCATCTCTTGGGGCGGCGCAGGTGGCGAGCTCATGCGAGTCGCCGCATCTGAGGAAAGGCGCCTGCGCGCCCATCGCCGCGCCCTGGCCCCCGGTCGCGCCTCCACCGTCAGGAAGGCCGGGCAGTCGCCGCGCAGGCAGCTCAGGTCCTCGTTGCAGGAGTCCTGGTTGACACGGGTCTTGCGGCCGAGCGGCGTCTGCACCGGCTCGACGCTGAGGCAGCCGGACTTCTGCCCGCAGTCGCCGCAGCCCTCGCAGACGCGCTCGTTGATCCAAGGGCGCGCCGGCGCGGCCGGCAGCTCGCCGCGGCGGCGCAGGCGACGGCGCTCGGCCGCGCACATCTGGTCGTGGACGATCACGGTCACGCCTCTCACCGCCGCCAGCTCGCGTTCGACCTGCGCCAGCTTCGAGCGGTCGTAGACGTTCACGCCGGGCGCGAGGCGGACGCCGCGGTAGCGGCGTGGGTCCTCTGTCGTGACCGCGATCCTCGCCACCCCCTCGGCCAGCAGCATCGCCGTCAGCTCCCGCACCGGCATCATGCCCTCCACCAGCTGGCCGCCCGTCATCGCGACCGCGTCGTTGTAGAGCAGCTTGTAGGTGACGTTCACGCCGGCCGCGACGGCGGCGCGCAGCGCGAGCGAGCCGGAGTGGTGGAAGGTGCCGTCGCCGAGGTTCTGGGTGAAGCGCTCGGTGGTGACGAACGGCGCGATCCCGATCCACTGCGCGCCCTCGCCGCCCATCTGGGTGAGCCCGATCACGTCTCCCCCACGCAGTTCGCCGTCCTGGACGAGCATCACGTGGCAGCCGATGCCCGCGCCGACGAGCCTGTCCGGCGCCGTCGCGGTCGCGGTCGAGTGAGGGCAGCCCGAGCAGAAGTAAGGCGTGCGCGCGGTGAGCGGCACGGCGCCGCTTCCTCGGCTGTGCTCTGAGTCGTCCGCCAGCCGCTGCAGCCGCAGCGCGGCGCGCGTGCCGGCGGGCAGACGGCTGCCGAGCACGCGCCCGAGCGCGAGCGCGATCTCGTCGGCGTCGAGCGCGCCGTGGGCGGGAAGCAGCGGCCCGCCCTCCGCGTCGTGCTTGCCGAGCACCTGCGGCGCCGCCGCCTCGCCGTGGAGGGCGGCCTCGACCTCGGCCTGCAGGACCGGCAGCTTGTCCTCGATCACGAGCACGGTGCGAAGGCCGCGCGCGAACGCCCGCACGGCATCGCGGTGCAGCGGCCAGAGCATGCCGAGCTTCATCACGCGCACGCCGAGCGCTCGCAGCTCTTCTGGGCAGAGGCCGAAGTCCAGCAGCGCCCGCTCGAGCAGCGCGTAGGGGGCGCCGCCTGCGATCAGCCCGATCTCGTCGCGCTCGCCGCGCACTGTCGTCTGGTTCAGCTCGTGCTCGGCCGCATAGGCGAGCGCGGCGGGCAGCCGCTGCTCGAACAGGCCGCGCTCGATCTCGACGGCGGGAGGACCCAGGAGGTGCGCCGTAGGGGTGTGCTGCACGAGCCGTCGCGGCGGCTGCAGGCCGCCCCGATGCACGACGCTCGCCGAGGCGTCGGCAACGTCCGCGACGACCTTCAGCGCGCACCACAGCCCGCTCGCGCGCGAGAGCCGCAGCGCGTGCCGGCCCAGGTCGAGCACGTCCTGCACCGAGGCCGGCGCGAGCACCGGGATCGCCAGGCTCGAGAGCATCCGCTCGCTCGCGCTCGGCAGCGTCGAGGACTTGCAGGCGGGGTCGTCGCCGACGACCGCGACCGCGCCCGAGGAAGGGCCGACGCCGCAGACGTTCGCGTGGCGCAGCGCGTCCGCGGCGCGGTCGAGGCCGGGGCTCTTGCCGAACCACATGCCGAGCACGCCCTCGACGGTCGCGCCGCGCTGCAGGTGCGCGAGCTGGGAGCCCCAGATCGCGGTCGCCGCAAGCTCCTCGTTCACGCCCGGCTGGAAGACGATCCCCGCCTCTGCCAGCTCGGCTGCGCGGCGCTGCAGCTCCCTGTCGAGCCCCGCGAGCGGCGAGCCTGGATAGCCGCTGACGAAGGCGGCGCCGGCGATCCCTGCGCGCGCGTCGTCCCGTCGCTGGTCGAGCAGCGCCCTCACGATCGCCTGCACGCCCGACATCAGCGCGCCCTGCGCCCGCTCGCTCCAGCGGTCCGCGAGCGCGATCGGCGGCGGCGTCAGGGTCGAGGGCGCCAAGCGCCTAATGGTAAACACGACTGTTGCGTTAAGTCTGATCCCTGGCCCACAGCCTGATCCCTCGCCACAGCCGGAGATTGGGGCGGCGGGAGACGGCGCGCGCTCCGTCTCCCAGAAGAGCACTCGCGCTCCGCCCCCCAAGCCACTACGATCTGCAAAGAGGCGGAGGGCGCTCGGCGCGACCGGGCGCGGACGGAAGGAGGCGTCGGATGGCCCAGGCTGTGCACGAGGTCGCGGCTCCCCCCGCGGGGGCGGTCGCGCTGCCGCGTCCCTCGGTGCCGAGGAGCATCGTGCCGCTCAGCGGACTGCCGATCGTCGCGGTCGTGATCGGCGGCATGGTCGCCGCGATCGCGACGAACGCGGTGTGGGCGCTCGACTTCTACCACGTCGTCGGCGGCGCGCTGTGGACCGCGATCGACCTGTTCCTCGGGCTGCTGCTCGGGCCGATCATGGGACGGCTCTCGATCCCCGCGCGGATCGAGCTCTCCTCGCGGCTGATGCCGAAGATGGCTCTGCTCATGCCGACGCTCGTCACGATGACGCTCGGCGCCGGCTGGCAGCTCGCACGCCACCTCGGCAACCTCGACGCCGGCTTCGCCAACCACGGCTGGCTCGTCGCCTCCTACGTCGTCGTCGGCGTGATGACGATCATCGCGCTCGGGCTGCTCGAGCCCGCGAACGTCGCGGTGCTGTTCGAGATGCGAAAGCCCCAGCCGAACGGCGCGATCATCGAGAAGCTGATGAGGCGCTTCATCTACACGGCCGGGATCACCGGCGCGATGCAGGTCGCGACGCTCGTGATCATGACGAAGCTCGCGGTCGGATGAGCACCCTCTCGCCTGGCGCCCTCGACCGCGAGGCCGACCCGGGCGCGGGTCATCCCGCAGCCGCGGACGGCGGCGCGACGGGCCTGCCGCCGGTCACCCAGGTCGCGGTCGCGACGCTCGCGCTGATCGTCGCGGGCGGCATCTACCTCGCCTCGAAAATGCCAGCGCACGTCACGCTCGCGCCGGCGATCGGGCTGCTCGCTGCCGCCGCCGCGCTGCTGATCGCAAACGCGATCATGCTCAGCCGCGCGCACGGCTTCGCCTGGCCGCGCTTCCTCCAGGTGTTCCGCTGGACGCTGCTCGCCTACGTCGTGATCGTCGGGATGCTCGAGTACGTCTTCGTCTACGACGGCGTGCGCGGCGGCACGCTCGCCGTGCTCACCGGCATGCTGCTCGTGTTCGTGCTCGACGTGCCGCTGATCATCGGCTTCACGGTCGCGCGTTACGCCGACCCTGATTAGCTGGCGACTCTTTCCAGCATCTCCGCCGGCACGTCGAAGTTCGCGTGCACGGCCGAGACGTCGTCGTTGTCTTCGAGCGCGTCGATCAGCCGCATCAGCTTGCTCACCTGGCCCTCGTGCGGGATCGGCACGACGCTCTTGGCCCGGTAGACGAGCTCGGCGCTCTCGATCTCGATCCCCGCCCGCTCGAGCGCACTCCTCACCGCGGCGAAGTCGGCGAGCTCTGTCACGACCTCGAAGATGTCCTCGTCGGTGAGCACGTCCTCCGCGCCCGCCTCGACCGCGACCATCAGGTCGTCCTCGCTCGCGACGGCGGAGTCGATCGCGATCACGCCCTTCTTGTCGAAGAGATAGGCGACCGACCCCGGCTCGCCGAGGCTGCCGCCGAATTTCGTGAACAGGTTCCTCACCTCCGCGCCGGTGCGGTTGCGGTTGTCGGTCAGCGTCTCGACGAGCAGGGCGACGCCCGCGGGGCCGTAGCCCTCGTAGAGGACCGACTCGAGCGCGCCCGCGTCGGCGCCCTCGCCGGTGCCCTTCGCGATCGCGCGTTCGATGTTGTCCTTCGGCATCGAGGCCGCCTTCGCCTTCGCGATCGCGTTCTCGAGCGCCGCGTTGCCGGCCGGGTCGCCGCCGCCGTCGCGCGCCGCGACCGTGATCGCACGCGCGAGCTTCGTGAACTGCTGGCCCCGACGCGAGTCGACGATCGCCTTCTTGTGCTTGATGCTCGCCCACTTGGAATGTCCCGACATGGATCAAAAGATACTTCCGCGGGCCATCCAGGCCCGCGTCTGATCCAAACGATGGCCTCCAGCCATCGTTGACCGGCCGGCGGAGCCGGCCTAGAGGATGCGAGGGCATGGCCGTCGCGCTAGACCCTGGCATCTTCAAGGCATACGACGTCAGGGGCATCTACGGCGAGCAGATCGACGGGAACCTCGCGGAGCAGATCGGACGGGCGTTCGCGCGCGTGCTCGGTGGCCTCTCCGGCAAGCCCGTCGAGAGCCTGAAGATCGGTCTCGGGCGCGACATGCGCCTCACCGCGCCGGAGCTCTCGGTCCGGTATCGCGAGGGCATCCTCGCCGAGGGCGCCGACGTGCTCGACGTCGGCGAAGTCGGCACCGAGATGCTCTACTGGCTCGTCGGGTCGCGCAACCTCGACGGCGGCCTCATGTGCACCGCCTCGCACAACCCGAAGGCGTACACCGGCGCGAAGCTCGTGCGCGAGGGCGCGCTCGCGCTCTCGGGCGACTCGGGCATCCAGGACATGAGGCGAGAGATCGAGGCCGGCCTGCCCGAGCCATCCGCGCCCCGCGGCTGCCTGCAGGAGCTTCACATCTACGCCGAGTTCCAGGACGCGGCGATGCGCTTCATCGACCCCGACCAAGTCAGGCCGCTCAAGGTCGTGCTCGACGGCGGCAACGGGATGGCCGGTCCGATGGTCGGCCCGCTGCTGGAGCGCCTGCCGCTGCATCTCGTCGAGACCTACTGGACCCCTGACGGCGAGTTCCCCGACCACGAGCCGAATCCGCTGCTGCCCGAGAACAGGACCTTCATCATCGAGAAGGTCCGCGAGACCGAAGCGGACCTCGGGATCGCCTTCGACGGCGACGCCGACCGCTGCTTCTTCATCGACGAGCAGGGCGAGTTCGTCGACGGCGACTTCCTCACCGCGCTGCTCGCGCAGGCGCTGCTCGGCAAGCGAGACGACCCGAGCATGCCCGAGACGATCCTCTACGACGTCAGGGCCTCATGGGCGGTGCCCCACGCCGTCTCCGCCGCGGGCGGCGTCGCTCAGGTCAACCGCGTCGGGCACGCGTTCTTCAAGACGCGGATGAAGAAGGAGGGCTCGCTGTTCGGCGGCGAGGTCTCAGGGCACTACTACTTCAGGGACTTCTACTGCGCCGACTCCGGCACGCTGCCCGCACTGCTCATCCTCGAGCACCTCTGCAAGGAGGGCAGGCCGATGTCGCAGCTACTCGCGCCCTTCCGGGAGCGCTACTTCATCTCCGGCGAGATCAACTCCGAGGTCTCAGACCAGCAGGCGAAGATGGAGGAGATCGCGGATCGCTACGCCGACGCGAAGCAGAGCCGCCTCGACGGGATCTCGATCGACTACGAGGACTGGCACTTCAACGTGAGACCGTCGAACACCGAGCCGCTGCTGCGGCTGTGCCTCGAGTCGCTGCGCTCGCGGGAGGACATGGAACGGCGCCGGGACGAGGTGCTGGAGCTGATCCGCTCTTGAGCGCGAGCGGCCACGGCGGCCGGGAACGGCCCACGCCGGCCGCCGAGCCTGAGCGAGCAGGCTCTCGCGCCGGCCCCTCGGCCGATGCGGAGGCGCCTGCCGTCTTCACCGCCGAGGACGACGCCGAGGCGCAGGCCGAGCGCGCCGCGCTGCGAGACGCCGCCGAGCAGGGCATCCACCGGCTCGCGATCCCGACGCCCTTCCAGGTCGGCAGGGTGAACGCCTACCTGATCGAGGACGACCCGCTCACGCTGATCGACTCGGGCCCGAACTCGGGCAAGGCGCTCGACGAGATGGAGCAGGCGCTCGCAAGCCACGGGCGCCGGATCGAGGACCTTCGCCTGCTCGTCGTCACGCACCAGCACATCGACCACTTCGGGCTCGCCGCGATCCTCGCCCGCCGCTCCGGCGCGGAGGTCGCCGCGCTGCACCAGCTCGCCCCCTACCTGCGCGACTTCGGCGCGGAAGCCGAGCGCGACGACGCATACGCGCAGGCGATCATGCGCCGCCACGGCATCCCGCCGGACGTCGTCACCGCGCTCAGAGCGGTCTCCGGCAGCTTCAGGGGATGGGGCGCGAAGGTGAACGTCACGCAACCGCTGAAGGACGGCGAGACGCTCGTGCTGCGCGACCGCGCCCTGCGCGTGCTGCACCGCCCTGGGCACAGCCCCTCGGACACGCTCTTCCACGACGAGCAGCGACGGACCCTGCTCGCGGCCGACCACCTGCTCGAGCACATCTCCTCGAATCCGCTGATCTCGCGCCCGCTCGGCGCGCCCCCCGACTACGACGGCCCGCGCCCGAAGGCGCTCGTCTCCTACATCGACTCGCTGCAGAAGACCGCGAAGCTCGACCTCGACCTCGTGTTGTCAGGGCACGGCCCGCCGATCACAGACCACAGGGCGCTGATCGAGGAACGCCTGCGGATGCACGCCCGCAGAGCGGAGAAGATCCACCGCCTGATCGCCGAGCAGCCGCGGACCGCGCACGAGATCGCGCAGCAGCTGTGGGGCAACGTCGCCGTCACGCAGGCTTACCTCACGCTCTCGGAGGTGCTTGGGCACGTCGACCTGTTGCTCGACGGCGGCGAGGTGGGCGAAGTCGAGGAGGGCGGGGTCGTGCGGTTCGAGGCTGTCTAGCCGAGCCCTCTACCCTCTGCGCTTGGGCCGCCGCTCGGCAGGACGAGAGCAGGCGGCCGTCGCCCCAGCCGAGACCCTCGAAAGGAAATCCCATGCCGCAGATCACGCAGGTCGGAAGGGCGACCAGGACGGCAACCAGCTCATGATCGTCGAGCAGCAGCCCGCCGGCTAGCCTCGCGGGCGAGCCGGTCATCGAACGTCAGCACCGTCCCGTCGACGGACTCGGCGGTCAGCAACACACAGCAGTCGGGCAGCTTCAGCCCCGTCTCGACCCGCAGCTTCGCAAGCCGCCCGGACGCATCCTGCGGGAGCGGAAGCTCTTGCACACCCAGCGTTCGCAGCGCCGCCTTCGCAGCGGCCAGACGACCTGAGCGCGTCGGGGCGACCAACACCTCGGCGAGCGTGATCGCGCTCGACCCGAAGTCTTCGCCGGCGAGCTCGATCAGACGAGCAGTCGCCTGCGCATGGAGGGCGTCGTCCCGATCGAGGTGCGCGATCAAGACGCTCGCGTCAAGGACGATCACGCCGGCCAGTCGTCTCGCAGGTACGCGAGGTAGCCGGCCGGATAGGCGCCGGTCAGCGCTCCCTCGGTCTGCTCGACCGCCGCTCGGCGGTCGGCCACCAGACGATCCGCCTGCTCGGTAATCGAGCGATGCCCCTCTTGCACGAGGTCGAGTAGGAGCTTCGAGGGCCGCTTGCGGTCTTGGGGCCACCGTCGCGCCGCATCCGCAAGGGCACGCGATACCTCTTCGGTCTCCGTGATCATGTGGCGAGGCCGTGTCGTGGGCATGGGGTCAGTGTAGCACGCGTGCATGCAGTGCAACACCTGGGGGAGCGACTCTCGCTTCCCCTCTCTCATTACCTCGCCGCCGCAGCCTCCCTGCAACGCCGCCTGGCCCGCATGCCTAATCCTGCTCGATCTCCCCGATGTGCTCGACGTTCGCGACGTCCTCGCGCTCCGCGCTCGGCTGCCCCGCGAACCAGGCGTCGAGGATCTCCCCCAGCTCCGCCTCCGAGGTCGCCCGCAGGCTGATCGCGAGCACGTTCGCGTGGTTCCAGCGGCGCGCGCCCTCCGCCGTCGCCGCGTCGCCGCACAGCGCCGCCCTCACGCCGGGCACCTTGTTCGCCGCGATCGAGGCGCCCGTGCCCGTCCAGCAGCACACGACCGCCTGATCGGCCCTGCCCTCCGCGACATCGCGGGCCGCCGCCTCGCTCGCCCACGCCCAGTCGTCGCGCTCTCCCTCCGCGAGCGCGCCGTGGACGATCGGCTCGTGCCCGCGCTTATGCAACTCCTCGACCACCTTCTCGGCGACACCGGTCACTTCGTCGGCTGCGATAGCGATTCTCAACGCTTCAGCTCCTGTCGTTATCCAAAAAACTGGATACCAGTGGATAAGCGTTTATAGGTCGGTCCGTTGTATCCGCCACGACCGCGACCCTCATCGCGCCCGCGCCTCCTCGTGCTCGCCTGCCGCCGCTCGTCTGCGCGCGACCGCTTCGAGCAGCAGCCGGTGCACGCGGTCGTCGTCGGTCAGCTCGCTGTGGAAGGACACCGCGATCATGTCGCCCTCGCGCGCCGCGACGGGGTGGCCGTCAACCTCGGCGAGGACCTGCACGCCCTCCCCGCGCTCCGAGATCCAGGGCGCCCGGATGAACACCGCCCGCAGCGGCGGCCCGTCGAGGCCCTTCACCTCCAGGTCCGCCTCGAAGCTCTGCAGCTGGCGTCCGAACGCGTTGCGGCTCGCGCGGATGTCCATCACGCTCAGATGGTCCCTGTCGAGCATGATCAGGCCCGCGCAGGAGCCGAGCGTCGGCAGCCCGCCGCCGATCAGCTTCCGCAGCGGCTCTACGAGGTCCTCACGCTCGAGCCCGAGCGTGATCGCGGTCGACTCGCCGCCAGGCAAGACGAGCCCGTCGAGGCTGTCCAGGTCGGCGACCGTCCGCACCTCCCGCACGTTCGCCCCCAACCGCCTCAGCACGCGCGCGTGCGCCTCGAAGCCGCCCTGGATCGCGAGGACGCCAATCAGTGGGCCGCTCGCCGTCGGCCGGTGAGGAGCGTCGAGGGCCATCGGCCCTCCTACCAACCGCGTGCGGCGAGCTGCTCCTCCGGCTTCAGCTTCGCGTTCTCGAGGCTGACCATCGCGCTGCCGAGGCCCTTCGAGGCGGCGGCGACGCGGGCCGGGTCCTGCCAGTGGGTCGTCGCCTGCACGATCGCCTTCGCCCGCACCTCCGGGTCCTCGGACTTGAAGATCCCCGAGCCGACGAACACGCCTTCGGCGCCGAGCGCCATCATCAGAGCCGCGTCCGCGGGCGTCGCGATCCCGCCCGCGCAGAACAGCACGATCGGCAGCTTCTCCGCCTTCGCGACCTCTCTCACGATCTCGAGCGGCGCGCCGTGCTCCTTCGCCGCGGTCGGCAGCTCCGCCTCGCTCAGCGCAGCGAGCGCCTTGATCTCGCCCGTGATGCGGCGCATGTGGCGCACGGCCTCGACGATGTCGCCCGTGCCCGCCTCGCCCTTGCTCCTGATCATCGCGGCGCCCTCGCCGATCCGGCGCAGCGCCTCGCCGAGGCTCGTCGCCCCGCACACGAACGGGACCTTGAACGCCCACTTGTCGATGTGGTTCGCCTCGTCGGCGGGCGTCAGCACCTCGGACTCGTCGACGTAGTCGACCTCGATCGCTTCGAGGACCTGCGCCTCGAGGAAGTGCCCGATCCGCGCCTTCGCCATCACGGGGATCGAGACCGCCTCCTGGATCTCCGCGATCATCTCCGGGTCGGACATCCGCGCGACCCCGCCGTCCCGGCGGATGTCCGCGGGGACCCGTTCGAGCGCCATCACGGCCGCCGCTCCGGCGTCCTCGGCGATCTTCGCCTGCTCCGCGGTGACGACGTCCATGATCACGCCGCCCTTCAGCATCTCCGCGAGCCCCGACTTGACTCTGAACGTTGCCTCGTCTCTCATTGCTGAGGAGTCTATCCAGCGCGGGCGCTGCCGCCCTGGCACCTCTACTTCAACCGAAAAGCCTTGATCCGGTCTTCGTAGGAGTCGCTGTCGCGCGCGTAGACGGCGTGGGCGATCGCCTGGATGACCGACAGCAGCGCGGTGTGCGAGCGCACGAAGGACGGGGTCGAGGAGGAGTAGTAGAGCTTGACGTCGGCGAGCTTCGCGACCTCGGAGAGCGTCGCGTCGGTGATCGCGGCGGTCCGCGCCTTGCGGTGGCGGGCGAGCTTGAGGGCTCTGACGACGAGCGGGTGCGGCCTGCTCGTCGAGAGCGCGATGACGAGCGTGTCGCCGTCGATCCGGCCGAGCCGCGAGAGCACCTCCTGGGAGGGGCTTGCTGCGAGCTCGACCCTGAGGTCGAGCAGCATCAGCAGGTGGCGCAGGTAGCTCGCGAAGAACGCCATCTGGTCGGTGCCCGCGACGAGGATCCTGCCCGAGTCTGCGATCGCCTCGACGAGCTCGTCGATCTGGCGTCTCGTCACCTTGCGAGCGGTCTGCTCGATGTTGAGGTGGTCGGCGACGATCGCCGCCTCGAACTGGGTCTGGTCGAGCGAGAACAGCGGGCCGCCGTGGCCCGTGCCGTTGCCCACGCCGCCCGAGTGCGTGTCGTGGGCGCGGCGGTACTCCTCCCGCGCGGCCGCCTGCAGCTCGGGGAAGCCCTCGAAGCCGAGCGCCTGCGAGAAGCGCACGACCGTCGAGCTCGACGTGTTCGCCCGCCGCGCGAGCTCCTCCGCGGTCTGGAAGGCGGCCTCGTCGAGATGGTCGACGATGTACTGGGCGACGTCCTTCTGCGAGCGCGAGCACTGCTCGAAGCGGGACTGGATGTAGGTGGAGAGCGTGAGGTGGCCGTCGAGCCCGTGCAGCGGGCCCGGCGGGGCTGTGGTCGCGGCGCGCTTCATCGGCGGCTTTGTTCGACGCGGACGGCCGTCACTCCTTCCGGGGTATCCTCCGCCGCCGTGGAGCACGCCGACTTTCGCGCCCAGTTCCCGGTGCTGCACGAGCTCGCCTACCTGAATGCGGGCACGGACGGGCCGCTGCCGCGCGCCGCCGTCGTCGCCGCGGAGACGGAGCTGCGCGAGGAGGCGACGCGCGGGCGCGCGAAGGAGCACTTCGAACGCCGCTTCGGGCTCGCGGCCGAGCTGCGCGCCGCCTACGCGACCGCGCTCGCCTGCTCGCCGGAGGACGTATCGCTCACGACCTGCACGAGCGAAGGGATCGCGATCGTCGTGGACGGACTGGGTCTCAGCCCAGGTGACGAGATCCTCACGAGCGACGAGGAGCACCCCGGCCTGCTCGGCGCGCTCGCCGCCGCTCAGCAGGTGAGCGGCGTGAGCGTGAGGGTCGCGCCGTTCCTGCAGGTCGCAGACCACGTGAGCGAGCACACGCGCCTGATCGCCTGCTCGCACGTGAGCTGGATGACCGGCCGCGTCTGCCCTGCAAGCCTCGGAGAGGTCGAGGTGCCGCTGCTGCTCGACGGCGCCCAGGGCGTCGGCGCGGTGCCCGTCGACGTGGACGCGCTCGGCTGCGACGCCTACGCGGGCGCCGGCCAGAAGTGGCTCTGCGGGCCGGACGGCTGCGGCATGCTCTACACGACCCCGGAGCTGCGGGCGAGGCTCGCGGCGAAGCGCCGCGGCTACGGCAACCTCGCCGACCCGGAGGAGGGCATGAACGCGCGCCTGCACGAGGACGGCCGCCGCCTCGACGCGCTCTCGCTGAGCGCGGAGACGCTCGCCTGCGCGCTCTCCGCGACGAGGACGCTGCAGGAGCAGGGCTGGACGGCGGTCCACGAGCGCGCGCAGGCGCTGTCGAGGCGGCTGACCGAGATGTTGCAGGACGCCGGCCGCGAGGTGGTGAGCGGCTCGGCGGGCACGTTGGTCTCGTTCGGCAGCGAGGACGCCTCGCAGGAGCGAGAGGCGCTCGTGGGCGCGGGCGTGATCCTGCGCGACATCCCCGGCCGCCCCTGGCTGCGGGCCTCGGTCGGCGCCTGGAACGACGAGCGGGACCTCGAGCGCTTGATCGACGCGCTGATCTGATCGTCCGTATCGTCTGCCTCTCGGGATGAACGCGACATCGCAGCAGCCGAGGACTGCCATCGCGCGCGCCGCCGGGCGACCGAGCCTGCGCACTCCGCCGCGCCGGCTGAGCCCGCTCGCGCCGCACCGGCTCGCGCTCGCCGCGATCCTCGGGCTCTCGGCGGCCCTCAACACCTACGACCTGTCCCGCAACGCCTGGGCGAACAACTTCTACTCCGCGGGCGTGAAGTCGATGCTGCTCTCGCTGCACAACTTCCTGTTCATCTCCTTCGACCCCGGCGGCCTGATCTCGCTCGACAAGCCGCCGCTTGCGGTCTGGGCGCAGGCGGGCAGCGCGAAGCTGTTCGGGTTCGCGCCGCTCTCCCTCCTGCTGCCAGAGGCGCTCGCGGGAGTGCTCTGCGTCGGCGTGCTCTACCTCGCGGTGCTGCGCCCGTTCGGGCGCCTCGCGGCGCTGCTGAGCGCGCTGTGCCTCGCCGTCTTCCCCGCGTTCGTCGCGGTGAGCCGCGACAACAACCCAGACGCGCTCCTGATCCTGCTGATGACGCTCTCCTGCCTCTTCGCACTGAGGGCGATCGAGAGCGGGCGTTGGCGCTCCCTGATCGCCTGCGCGGTCGCGGTCGGGCTCGCGTTCGAGACGAAGGCGCTCGCCGCCTACCTCGTCGTGCCTGGGATCGCGCTCGGCTACCTGGTCTGCGCGCCTGGGCCGCTGCGCGCCCGGGTCGGGAGGCTCGCCGTCGCGGGCGTCGTGCTCGCTGTCGTCTCGATCTCCTGGATGGCCTTCGTCGACCTCACGCCGGCAACCCACAGGCCCTACGTCGGCGGGTCGCTCGAAAACTCAGAGCTCGGCGTCACCTTCGCCTACAACGGCTTCGGCCGCATCGGCGGCCAGACGGGCGGCCCCGGCTCGATCCCCGCGAAGGCGGGCGCGCAGGCGCCGCTGCCGCCGCAGTACGCGCGCGCGGAAGCGCTCGCGACCCGCAAGCGCCTGCGGCAGCTCTCGCAGCGCGTCTTCGCGCCGCTGCGCAAGGCGGTGAGGCAGCTGCCGTTCCTCGTGCCGAGCATGAAGCAGATCCTCGGCCCTCCTGGGCACCGCAGGCCGCCCCCGCCGCCCGAAGTGCTGCCGAACGGGCGCGCGACGAAACCGACGCCGTTCGGCGTGGCGCCAGGGCCGCTGCGTCTGCTCGAGGAAGGGATCGGCGCGCAGGCGGGCTGGCTCCTGCCGTTCTCGCTCTGCGGCCTGATCGCGGTCGCCGCGTTGCTCGCGCGCTCGCGGCGGCGCGCCGGTGGCGCGCGCGAGCAGGCGGACGGGAACGGGCGGCCGCCGCTCGGCCGGCGCGACCCGCGACTAGCGGGCCTGATCGTGCTCGGCGGCTGGTTCCTCGTCGAGGCGACCCTGCTCAGCCTCGCGAAAGGGATCGTCCACCCCTACTACACCTCCGCGCTCGCGCCCGGCGCCTGCGCGATGGTCGGCGCCGGGGCCGTCTCCTTCGACGCGCGGCTGCGGCGCGACCGGCGCTGGGTCGCCCTGCTCGCGCTCGCGATCGGCAGCGCCGTCGCGACCGAGATCGTGCTGCTGAACCGCAGCGAATACATGCGCTGGATGCTGCCGATCCTCGTCGTCGCAGGGCTCGGCGGCATCGCGGTCGCCGCGCTCGCGCGCAGGTGGGCGACCTCGGCGATCGCCGCCGCGCTCGCGGCGCTGCTCGTCGCGCCGACGGGCTTCGCCGCCGCGACCTGGGGCGCGCCGGTGGAGGGCACCTTCCCGGTCGCGGGGCCCTGGGGCGCGCCCGGCTACGGCGGCGTCGGCCTGCAGCGCAAGGAAATCCCGATCTACCGCAACCTGATCGCCTACCTGCGCGCCCATCGCGAGACGAGGCGCTTCTCGGTGCTCACCGTCTCCTCCGTGACGGCCGCGCCGCTGATCCTGATGGGCAGCAGAGCCGCCGCGCTAGGCGGCTACAGCGGCACCGACCCGGCGCTGAGCGCGGGCGGGCTCGCCCACCTCGTCGAACGGCGCGAAGCCCGCTACGTGCTGCTCGGCGGCCCCTACTCGAGCCGCGGCGGCAACGGGGCGACCGTCGCGACGCTCAGGGCCTGCCGTTACATCCCCTCCCGCGTCTGGGGCGGCATCCACACCTCGAAGTCGAGCATCGTCCTCTACGACTGCGGCGGGCGTGCGCCGCAGCTGTGGGCGGCGCAGCTCAGGCGGCGATCTTCAGCCGCCGCCCGAACGCGCGCTCGAACAGCTCGCGCTCGCGCCCGGCGGCCCAGCGCGGCACGGCGGTCTCGCCGTCGGCATGCAGCGCGAGGCTGACGCTGCCGTTGCAGGCCGCGAGACGCGTGTCCCTCACGAGCTGGTCGCGCGAGCGCTCGAGGTCCTCGGCGAGTCGCAGCAGCGCCGCGCAGCGGTCGAGCCGCTCGCGGTCGCCCTCGCCGAACAGCGGCTGCAGGTCGCCCGGCTCGGGCATGCCCTTGCGGTGGTAGCGGGCGGCCTGGGCGACGATCGCGACCTCGCTCGGCGAGAACCCTGGCAGGCCCCCGTTCAGGATCAGGTAGCGCGAGTGCTTGTGGTGATCGTCGTAGTCGATCGACATGCCGATGTCGTGCAGCATGCAGGCCGCCCACAGCAGCTCGCGCTCGTTTGGGTCGCCGGCGTGCACGGCAAGCTGCGCGAGCTCGTCGAACATCCCGAGCGCGAGCTCGGCGACGTGGCGGCTATGCGGCGCGTCCATCCCGTAGCGCCTGGCGAGGTTGAGCACGCTCGCCGCGCGCACGTCCTCGAACAGGGGCGGCCGGGCGCCGCCGCCGCCGAGATGGCGCTCGAAGAAGACGCCCTCGCGCAGGCCCGCCTCGGTCACCTCGATCCCCTGAAAGCCGCCGGCCTGCAGCACGCCCTCGATCACGATCGCGGCCGCGAGGATGAGGTCGGCGCGCGCCGGCTTGATCCCCGGCACCTTCGCGCGTTCCCTCGCCGGCATCGCCGCGAGCCGGTCGATCAGCTCTGCCAGCGCCTCCGCGCTCACGAGGAAGCCCTGCACGCCGGTGCTCGGCAGCCCGGCCGCCCGCTGCGCGGCGGCGGCGAGGTTGCGCGCGGCGCCGCCCATCCCGACGATCCGCGCGCCCGCCTGCGTAAGCCAGGACGCCTCGCCCAGCTCCGCGGCGACGTGCTTGCGCAGCGCCGCGATCCGCTTCGGCTGCGCGGGGCCGTCAGGGTCCGGGTCGAGCGCGAAGCGCTCGCTCATCCGCACCGCCCCGAGCGGCCATGAGCCGACCTCGCGCGCGTCGCGCTCAACGACGCGCACGAGCTGCAGCGAGCCGCCGCCGAGGTCGAGCACGACGCCGTCTGCAAGCGTCGTCGAGTTCACCGCCGCGAGATAGCCGTAGCGGGCCTCCTGCTCGCGCGTCAGCACCCTGATCGGCAGGCCGCTGACATCGCGCGCGGCGGCGAGCACCTCCTGCGAGTTCTCCGCGTCCCTGATCGCGCTCGTCGCGACCGCGTCTACCTCGTCTCCGTGCAGGCCGCTCGCCCTGCAGAAGTGCGCGAACACGTCGATCGTCGCGAGCGCCCGCGAGACCGGCTTCGCGCTCAGCCTGCCGCTCGCCGCGAGCCCCTCGCCGATCCGCACCGGCTCGTAGATCTCGTCGGTCCGCTGCCAGGAGCCCTCTCCGGCGGTGAACACGACGAGCCGGAAGGAGTTCGAGCCGAGGTCGACGACGGCGAGGCGCTGCTCGTTGCCCATCGTCTGAGCGTATTGCCCAGGGCGGCGGCGCTCACGCGCTCCGGCGCTGGCCTTGGGGACTATTCGTGCAGGCGGACCGCACCAGTGAGGCGCCCATTTTCGGGCGCTCACCCGAGCAGCTGCGCGAGCGTGCGGCCGCTCAGCACCGACTGAGGGCGCTCGGCGACGACGTCGAAGCCCGGCCTCGCGTGCTCGTCGCGGCGCTTTACCAGCAGCCACTGCGGCTTCGATCCTGCTCCTGCTCGCGCCGGCGAGCCCCGGCGCGGCGTGCCTCGGCGCGCCGGCGTCTCCGTGCGCTGCAGCGCGAAGCCTCCATGCAGCTTCTCTCCGTGCAGCACGAACACCGCGTGCCCGCGATCGAGCGCCTGCGGCCAGGGCACGCGGCCGCCCTGCTCGTAGGCGCCGCGGTCCCACACGATCACGCCACCGTCTCCTTCCCTGCCCTCGAAGTCGTTGCGGACGAGATCGTGGTCCTCGACCTGCACCGCGAGGCGCTTCACCGCGGGGTCGAGCGAGGGCCCCTTCGGCAGCGCCCACGAGCGCATCGCGCCCTGCACCTCGAGCCGCAGGTCGAAGTGGTGGGCGGTCGCGGCGTGCTCCTGGACGACGAACGCGCCTGCGGCGATGCCGCGGATCGCGAACTGCTCGTGCCCCTCGACCCGCACCGGCTCCGACTGCACCTCGCGCACGCGCGCGAGCGGCGGGCCGGAGCGCAGGAACCTCAGCAGCTCCTCGACGGCATCTTGCGATCCCTCGGCATGGACCTGCACACTGCCCTCCTGCCCGTTGCGCACCCAGCCCTTCAGGCGAAGGTCATCTGCCGCTCTCACGGTCGCGGCGCGAAACCCCACGCCCTGCACGTCGCCGCTGACGACGGCTCTGATCGCCGTAGCGGCCGTGCGCGCCGGGTCGGCGCGCGGGTCGCGATCCGACGTTCGCCGCCTTCGCGGCTCGACGGCATCGCCCCATCCTGCCACGACGGCATTCTGACAGTCGACGGCGCTGCCCGTTTATTGCTCGGCCTTCTTCTCCTTGCTAGCGGGCAGAGCAACCGCGCACGACGACAGTCGTCTTCTGTTTGATCACCGCGCCGTTCTGGCCGGTGATCGTGGTGGGCATCACCAGCTTCAGCCGTCGCTTGACGCGCCGCTTGCGGTAGACGGTCCTGCCGTGGACCTTCTCCTTCACGCGCTTGATCACGGTTCGCTTGCAGAGGTTGCGGCCGCTGTCGCCAAGCGCCGGCGTCGCGCTTTCCGGAAGCGTCACTTCGATGCTCGACACCGGCAGGTCGGGGATCGCGTCGAAGCTGCTGGACGTGAAGCCTTTGCTGATGTTCGTCGTGCCTTCCTGAATGATCGTGATGCCTTCGCCCTGCAGCACCAGCGCCAGGTCCGGGAACCGCGCGCCGCCGTGGCTCACGTAGATCGCAGGGCCGGTCAACGGTTTCGAGAGCACGGGCGTGTGCACGACCACGCTACCGACGGTCGACGCCTTCGGACAGCCCGCCGGGTTCGCCTCGAACTGCGCTGCGGCGCACGCCTTTTTGAGCGTCGCGACGTCCGCAGGCAGTCTCTTTGGCAGCGTCACATGCACCTTCGCAAGGTTCGCCTGCCCCTGCGCCGCCCTGATCGTCACCTTCAAATAGGAGCCCTTCCTGCGCGTGGGGTGAGCGTGCGTTTCCGCCTTCAACGTCGGCTTGAATGACAGCGCGGCGCAGTTGGCGGCCTGGAAGCGGCTCGACGCTCCCGCCCTCGCGCCTTCGGCCGAGCCGATCGTGCCGTCCACGTGCAGTTCCCTGCAGTTCGTCGGGTTGAATATGAAGCCGGGCTTGTTCACTTCGACGTGGATCGCCTTCACGTCGAGCGGAATGCCCTGCAGCATCGTCGGCATCGGGTTGGATATCACCGAGATCTGTCCCGTGTGCGGATCGACCATGATCCGCGCCCGCACGACGACCGTGCCGAGGTCGAACGGCCCCGCTTGCGCCGGCACCACGATCGACAGACCGAACGGCGCCCCGTCGTATCTTTCGGTGAGGAACACGGGGTCTTCGGGCCTGCCCGCTTCCGGCAGCGTCACCGGCTGGGCGCCGACCCCCGCCTCGGCGTTCACGTGCCCGATCTTCGAAGCGGCCGGGCAGTCGCCCGCTTCGGCCTGCGCGTTCGCGCACCGGCTCACCTTCGAGATCATCCCGGCAAGGCCCGGCGGCATCGTGATCGAGACGGTGCTGAAGCGCTGTTCGCCGTCCTTGCGCTGCAGCGTCATCGCGAAGGAGCCGAAGGCGCCCGCCTGGTTGTTGACCGCGCCGGCCACGAAGGACGGCGCGAAGGGCGACCCGCCGCACGCCGACCCACCCGGCCCGCTGCTGACTTCGAAGGGGTCGATGTGCGGTTCGGCGTTCGGAGTGCCTTCTTCGCCGCCTGCGCCCTGGTGCGACCAGGGTTCCAGCAGCGCCGTCGGCTGGTAGGAGCCACAGCTCCGAGGCGTCGCCAGCGGCGCCCGTTCGCCGCCGAAGAAGTCCAGCTTCAACGTTTCGAACGGGAGCTGCGGGTTTTCGTCGAACGTGGTCGTCAGCTGCCCTGTCTGTTCGTCCAGCTCGACATGCCCGGCGAGCTTCACCACGACGCCCCGTTCAGGCGCTTGCACGGCGATGTAGAGCGCCAGCAGCGATTTGAACGGGTTGGCGTTCTGCTGCGCCACATAGACGCCGCCTTCCAGTTCTTCTTCGAGCAGCGGGCTCTTGATCCTCACCCGGCCGACCTTCGAGGCGTCCGGGCAGTTCGCGGGTTCGCCGTTTTCGAGATCGATGCCCGACTGCCCGGGATGACCTTCTTTGCCGCTCAGCAGCGGGCAGCCGGCCAGGCCGCCCGCGGAGGACGGGTTCACGGTCACCCCCGCGGGCAGGACCACCTTCGCGTCCTTCAGGTCGGGCGTGGCCAACCCGTTCGGGTCTTCGTTCTGCGGCACCTTCAGTTCCACGTCCAGCCCGCTCGGCGAGTCGGACGCCTTCGAGGTCGGCACGACCGCGATCGAGGGTTTGAAGCTGAGCCGGCCGCAGCCGGTGATCGCGGGCATCGTGGTCGAGGCGGGCACGACCACGGGCGGTTCGTCTTCCTGCCACGGTTCGGCGGTCATGCGTACTTCGCGTTCGCCGGTGCAGGAGGTCGGGTTGCTCAGGAACGGGACCAGCGGGCCGCGTTCTGAGCACGGGCCCACCTCGTTGATTTTGCCGGGCGAGGGGCAGAACCGACCGCAAAAAAACCTTTCTTCATTGTGCGCGCATTCGGCATCGTCGTGGCTTTCCGCGGCCGGCACGCCCCACAGCGTCACGATGGGAATGACCAGCCCTTCGCCCGCGGAGCTGTCGAGCACTTCCGCGGTCACGCCGTAGTCACCGCCGGTACGCACCCGCGCATCGATGTGCACTGTCACGAACCCGTTGAAGCGCGCGCCGAACTGCGCGGCCAACCCCTTCGGCGGCATGAGGTTGTAGATCGGGACAGGTGACGTAGGTGTCAGGCCCTGAGTGTAGACCTGCAAGACGCCGACCTGCGTGGCGCCGCTGCAGTCGGCGTGCGCGACGTTGTACGGTAGGCACTTCGGCGTCGCGTCGGGATTGCCGATCAGGCCGGGGGGCAGTTCGGTGATCACGTCCTTCGGGTTCGCGTCGGTCGCCAACCCGGCCCACGCGCCGTTCGAGGTCCTGTGCGTCGAGGTGTTCAGGCGGAACGTGTCGGTCATTTCCGCCGGGTGCGCGCCGGCCTGCGTGAGCGGTTCGCCGGCCTGGCCCAGCGCATCGAACGCGAACGAGCTCACCCCGAAGGTGGCGAAGGTTTCGTCCGGCCCGGTCATGGTGCCGGCCTGGTTGCTCGCCAGGAACCGGTAGTGGTAGACAGTGTTCGGCTGCAGCCCTTTGATCGGGTTGGTTTCAACGGAGTATTCGCCCGGCGTGCTGCCGATCGGCGCGCTGCAGGGAATCGCCGTGGCGTTCGCATAGCCGGAGGCCGTGAATTCTGCTTCGTCGACGTACTGGACGCTGCACGTCGATTCTCCTTCGACGGCGATCGTGACGTGCGCTCGCGGCGTCGCGCTGGTGACGATCGCTTCGGCGGACTCGCCGTCGATCGTCGGCGGACCGAACACCTGGTCTTTCCCGACCTGCGTGAGACCACCCGCGTTGGTCGCCGAGATCCGGTAGTGGTAGTCACCAGGGGCCAGCCCAGAGAGCGTCGCACTGACAGCGGTGTTCGCCGTGTAGGGGCCACCCGGCGCACACGACACGCTGCTCCCATAGGCCGCGGTCGGGCCGTATTCGAACTTGCATGTCGAGACGGAGGTCCCAGGTTCGACTTCGACGTGCCCGTTCAGCGTCGCCTGCCCTTCCGCCACGTTGCTCGGCGACGCCGTGGCGACCGTCCAGCTGACGAACCGGTCGACCACGTTGTTGCTGTTGTCCGCCACGTAGACGATTTCGCGCGCGCGGTCGACGGCGATGCCATCCGGAAGCCCGGCCACCTGGCTGAGAATGCCCTTCCCGAATTCCGCGAGCACGGTGCCCGAGGGGTCGTACTCGATCACGTGCGGTTCTTCGCCGCCGATCGAGGCGAACACATCGCCGGAGCCATCCAGCGCCACGGCCTGCACCTGCGGACTGGCGATTTCCTTCATGAACGTGCCGTTCGGCGAGAGCTCCTCGATCTTGCCGGCGCCGGTGTCCGCCACCCACACGTTCCCCGCCGGGTCGATCGCGACGCCCTCCGGTTCTGAGAGTTCGCCCACGCCGATTTCCTTTGCCACACCACCCGCCGGTTCTCCGCCCGTTTCGTCGAAGACCTCGATCTTGTTGCCGGGCGCGTCGGGGACATACACATTGCCGTGCGAGTCCGAAGCGATCAACACCACCGTCAAGCCGAACAGGTTTTCGGTACCGGGAATCGCGAACGAAGCCACCCGTGCGCCGGTGCTCGGGTCGAACGTCTCGAGCTCGTGTTCGAAGGCGTTCACGACGTATACGTTGTGGTTCACCGGATTCACTGCCACACCGGTCATTATCGCTTCGCCGCCGACGAAGAACGAGTTCGGCGACACGAGTTCGTCCGCAAGATCGAAGCCGACCAGCCCCGGTTCGAAGCTCCCAACGTAAATGCTGCCCGCTTGAACGTGGCCGTTGCCGGCTTCGTCGACCGCGACTCCGATGGGCTGGTGGCTGACTCCTTCGCCGAAGCTCTTGTGAACGCCCCAGTGCGCCAGCGCCTGCCCTGCCGAGGCCGCCATCAGCAGACACGCGAGCGCGCCGATCGCTCCCGCGACGACACAGCGTCGCGTCGAACCGCCTCTGCTGGCCCTGCAAGCGCCCAACCCGCTTGCCGTCTGCGTTTGCACCGTCTCCCCTCCCTCGCCGTGGCGACTCATCCTCCCTTTCCAGGTTGCGCCCATCACCGTCCAACCCCCCCTGCACTCACGGAAGCCCGCCTCGGTTTTGCGCTACCAGAGACTCGTGCGCGCCGTTCGCACCGCGTTCGCCTGCGCTCGTTGCGGGGGTAGCGCTTCCTGCACGCCCGCAACTCTCGCCGCAGCTTGGCCCTGCGATGCTTGGGTTTGGTCGAGGTCTTCGTCTGCACAACGTTGCCCGCTCCCGTGAACGTCGTGCTGGATGGCGTTGAGAAGGCCGGAGGCGCGCCCGCCGAGCCTTTGCATTCGCTTTCGCACGGCGGCGCTGGCAACAGCGATTCGGCGAACCCTCCGCCCACACGCGCGTCGTAGATGTCATACGTTGGTTCCGTATCGCGGCGCAGCAGTTTCTGAGCCGTCGCGAAGAAGACGTCGCTGCCACTCGGCGTCGCGTCCAGGAAGTAAGAGGGCGCACTGCTCGTGCCGCCGGAGATCAGGTGCAGCGCGCCGCGTTCGTACTCGTAGACGTCGCGCAGGCCGTTGGTGTCCTGCTGGGGAAGCAGCGCTTCTGAGGTTTCGAAGAACACCTCGCCCGCTTCGGAAACGTTGCGCTGCGGATAGCCGCCTCTCATGAAGGCATTGGTGTCCGGCGGTGCGGGCCAGTCGATCGCCGCGCCACCGGCAGATGGCGTGCCGTTCAGATTGCAGGAGACACAGGCCAGGCGCCCGGCTTCGGCTTCGTATGTGAAGATCTCCTCATCGGCCTGCTTGGTCACCGCGTCGGTGTTGTCATAGCCGGTGAGCTGATCGACCGAGTTGAAAACCAGGTACCGACCGTTGCCGGAGACACGAGCGGTCAACCCGCTCTCCGACGGGATTTCCGGGTTTGTCACGTTGCAGCCCGTGTTCGAGGTCCAATCGCAGAGGTCTTCGCCGCTGAGCGTCCCGATGAACGTGATGGCGCCTTCGTGGCTGACATAGAGGTTGTCCTTGCCTTCGCTCGGTTCGGGCTGTTCGGAGCTTCTGCCGACCACATCGTAATTGCCGGCGAGCTTGCCCTCGGCGACGAAGTAGACATACGAGCCGTCTTCGCTGACGCCGCTCATGCCAAGCACTTCAGCGCTGACTGCCGGTGTCAGATCGACAAGCGTGCCGGGCGTGTCCGGCACGCTCGGCAGCCGATATTCGTAGAGGTTGGCGCCGCTGCCTTCGATCGTCGTCGAAGTCAGCCCCCTGGACGCTTCGTCGGTGAAGAACACCTTCGTCCCTTGCGCATTTGCGCCGAGCCATTTGCCGCCGCCGCCAACGCTGCCTTTGCCGCCCTGCGGCAAGTCGAGTTGGATCGTGCACGCCTTCGCCGCTTCGGTGCATTCGCCTTTGCCGCCAAGCGCGCTCTGCGGCTCACCGGCATTCTCCCTCACATAGAGATTGCCTTCCGCTTCGAAGAAGATGCGGGATCCGTCCGCTGAGACCGCGTGACGATAGTCGGCGACGTTGTTGATTTCCACCCCAGGATCACCCACGCCGGCATTTCTCGTCGAGCCCGCCAGCGCGCCTTCCACGGGATCGCCTTCGGGCAGCACCGTCACCAGCCGCACCGCAGGCGAAGACGCCTTGCTCCAAACATACAGGTCGTCGTGGCCTTCCCAGCAGGCACGGCCCTTCGGTTCTTCTTTACAAGCCGCTTCGACCGCCGGACTGAGCTTTTCCGCTTCTTCGCTCAGTGGCAGTTCGTCTTCGAATGCGACATCGCCAAGATCGGCGGAGCCGGCCAGGAAGTTTGGCGGGAAGTAAACTTGTACTAGTTCGATGCCTTCGTTGGGCGTCGGATGCGGCGCGGCGGCCGGTGTCACGTTGACGAGCTGGTAGGTCGCGGTTTCGCTGTCGCGCAGGAACAGGTTCTGGAAACCGCGTGGTTCTGTGATTTCGGCGCCGTCGGCTTCCTTCAACGCCGGTTCGGCATGGCCGCATGCGTGTCCTTGTTCAAAGAACGTGCTGAATTCCCTGCCCACCAGTTCCTCTTCCTGCGCATCGCCGTCATTCAGGATGCCCTTCGTGAGGTCACTCGACCAGCCCGCGATCCCGTTCAGCTCCGGGCACAGCAAGCCGTTCTCAGGCGATTGCGGCGGAAGCGTCGCTTCGGTGCTCCAGCCTTCCGAGCCGCGCGTCGAAAGATAGTCCACGCCCAGCGTGGACGGGCCGGTCACGCCTGGCAGGCTGTATTCGGAGACCCACGCCATCCGGTCGCCGTCGACCGCAGCGCGCGCGCCCTTGGTCGGTTCGAACGCATTTCGTTCTGCTAGGCCGGCCACCACTGCCGCCGGTTCACCGGCGTCCTTGGCGACCGGCGTCACCTGCTCGTAGGCACGGCAGTCGGGAAGGTAGCTCGAGGACTGTTCGGTGCGACGCGCTTCGTTCGCGCAGAAGCGTTCGGCGGACACCGCCGGCGCTGCCGGCAGACACACCGCCAGCAGCAGAGTGCCCATCCACGCCGTCGCCGCGCTCCTTCCTGCGATCCCGCTGCGCTTCGCGCGCCTATCCCGTCTGCCCATACCCTCTCCCTCGCCTTCTCCAGCCTTCTCCAGCCTTCTCCATCTCGACCCTTGTATCGCTACTCGCAAACACAATACCAGACGAACGCGAGAGTTGGTCCGCCGATGGAAGTTGATTTGCAGATGGCCGCGTTCCTTTCTCGCATACGTCCCCGCAGACGGCCGCCAGGGTCGGCGCACCTTAGCGCCGACCCCGCGGTCTTGCTAGTTGTGTCCAGCGACTACTGCTAGTTTATGCGGTCTGTTCGATCAATTGCGAGTATTTTACAATTTCATTTGTTTCTTGAGAATCTTTTTCGGTAGCTTTGAAGATGCCAAAAACCGTTGTTTCTGCCGTCAGGTGGGCTTCAACGATTTTTCCTTGTGGGTTTGTACCGTGGGTGAATTCCTGTGAGCCGTGTGTCGCGCCTGCTGCGCAGATGATTTTGCTAATCATGACCAGTGAGCCGATAGGCGTCGATTCACAGATGACTGATCCCTTGACTTTGATTTCGACTTCATTTTCGTTTGGTTTTTTTTCTGTGCCGCACCTGAATGAAGCAAGTTCCGCCCCTGTGATAGGTAAGATTAACACGCCTGTCTTAGTACCTAAATTGAGTTTGGAGAGAGGCACGATATCGAGTTGCTTGGTCGTGATGTCCGGGACGCATGTGTCGGTGAATTTGCCTATCGACGATTTTTCGACGATGAGTTTACAGCCGGTTAAATATAAGTCGATCGCCTTGGCTAACGTAGAACTAGTAACTTCGCCTTTGCCGTGGCTGTTTTGGCAGGTGACCGAGTTTAAGCTTTCCGATAAGAACGTGGAGATACCTAAACCTTCGCTTAAGGACGTCACAGGGAACGATGCGCTTTTGAATTCACTCGCGCCAGCCGCCGGGGCCCCTACCGCCGCTGCCACGAGCATCGCTGCCAGCGCCGGAAGCATAAGAACACCGATAATCCGCTTCAGTTGAAGTCTCATCTTCGATGAGCTCCTTTCTTGATCGTTCGTTATATATGGATCGAGACCCAGCACTAGCGGCCCCATCGCCCGCCTGCCCCGCCGTCCTCGATTAGAGGTGACCGAGCGAACGGGTACGACGCCCGCCCACACCTTCTCCCACCTCAAGCGACTTTGGAAGGGGTGCGACGCAATCGGTACCCAATCGATACAGGACGCTGGCAGGTCGCCGCTGGTTCTCCCGCGCCAGGGCTGGCTCGCAGTAGGCTTCGCCATTGTCCCCGTGCTGCAAGCCCGATCTGGTTTCGGTCTGCAGGCGCGATCGCGACTGGCGGATGTCGCAGGCGGCAAGTCGCGCTCAGGAAGGCCAGCGGGGTCGGCGCACCTTCGCGCCGACCCCGTGGTCCTTGCTAGTTGTGTCCAGCGACTATGCGGTTTGTTCGACTAACCTCCCAGGGTTTGTTCGAGTTCCTGGCTGTATTTTAGATTTTCAGTTGTTATTTGAGCATCTTTTTCGGTAGTTTTGAAGATGCCAAAAGCCGTCGTTTCTGCCGTCAGTTTGGATTCAACTAATTTTCCTTGTGGGTTCTTACCGTCGGTGAATTGCTGTTCGCCGTGTTTCGCGCCTTCTTTGCAGACGATCTCGCCTTCGAAGCTCAGTTTGCCGGTGGGCGTCGATTCACAGATGACCGATCCCAGGACTTTGACGTTGACTTTATTTGAACCAGTGCAGGTGAAGTTAGCAAGTTCCGTCCCTGTGACAGGTAAGACTAACACGCCCGCATTGGCTGAATTTAAATTGAGTAAGGAGAGGGGAACGATTAAGAGTTCTTTGGTCGTGATGGTCGGGCACGATTCTTTGAATTTGCCTATCGACGAGTTTTCGACGACGAGTTCACAGCCGGTTAAATACGTGATGGTCCCCGTGGCGTCCGCTTTACCCTTAACTTCACCTTTGCCGTGACTGTTTTGGCAGGTGACCGAGTTTAAGTTTTCCGATAAGAATTTGGAGGCACCTAAGCCTTCGCCTAATGACGTCACAGGGAACGATGCACTTTTGAATTCACTCGCGACGAACGCGCCGGCCGCCGGAGTCCCTACCGCCGCTGCCACGAGCATCGCTGCCAGCGCCGGAAGCACAAGGACACCGATGATCCGCTTCAGTTGAAGTCTCATCTTCGATGAGCTCCTTTCTTGATTGTTCGTTGTTTGTGGGTCGAGGCCCAGCACTAGCGGCCCCATCGCCCGCCTGCCCTGCCGCCCTCGGGTTAGAGGGTAGGCCAAGCGAGACGGGTACGACGCCTACACCCTCTCTCACCTCCAGCGATTTTGGAAGGGGTGTGACGCAATCGGTACACAATTAGATACAGGACGCCGGCAGTTGCCGCTGGATGTCTGCGCCAAGGCGGGATCGCTCGCAACAGGCGTAGCCCATTGTCCCCGCGCCGCAGCCCGATTCGGGTTTCGGTCTGCAGGCGCGATCGCGGCCGGCGGATGGCGCAGGCGGACGATCGCGCTCAGGCGAGTGTCCGCGGCAAGCGCCGGCTGCTCTGCAGCCCGCTCAGAGCATCGTCGATCGCCAGGGCGGCCTCTTGGGCGCCGATCGCTGGCGCCAGCACGATGAAGGCAAGCGTGGGCGCGTCCTTGACCAGCTCGTGTCGTTCGCCGCGCCTGACACGGTCACGGACGATCGCCCAGCAGGCGGCGATGCTCGCTTCCGCTGCGGTGCGGCTGGGCCTCATCCGTTTCGGCGCGCTTCTTTGCAGCGTGCCCGCGACTCTGCCAAGCAGCCCGATGCGCTCGGCGAGGGCCCCACTTCCGCCCGTGTAGGGCATCTCGACAAACGCAATGTGCGCGAAGGTCTCATCGGCGAGGAGACAGCTGAGCAGCGCAAGCGTGGCGCGGGCAACGCCCTGTGGCCACTGGCTCGCGGTGCTCCCAACCCTCGCGGCGTACCGCAACGCCTCCGTCCAAAGTGTTTCCACCGTGTGCCCAAGAGCGGCCTGCACGCCGCCGAAGTGCTCGCGAAACTCGGCGCACGTGACATGCGCGGCGCCGCGGATCGCCTGCTCGCTCACGCCCGCACAGCCGCGCTCGGCGACCAGCGAAAGCGTCGCTGCGGCGACGCGGGCGCGCGAAGGCTCCGATAATCGCCCGGCCCGGTCGAGCAGCAGCTCACTGGGACGAAACGCGAACGGCAGGCCGGCGGCGCGACGATCCGCAGTTGGCGCCTGCAGGCAGAGGCGCGCCCACCGCGAAAGCTCCGCGCCCTCCTGCATCAGGTCGGCGTGGGCGCCGGCAAGCACGCGGGCGCGCACGACGGAGATCACCCCGGCGACGATCGCCCCCACCGCCGTGTCCGACGGGCGGGCGCCCTGCCCCTCGAGGGCCGCCGTCAACAGATCCCGCGCCTTCCCGTGCGCGTTTTCGACCTCCTGCACCGCGCGCGGACCGACCGCAAACGGCTCACGGAACACGAGCCGCGCCGCCGCCGGCTCGCCGGCGACCGTGAGCACCAGCTCGGCCACCACGTTCGAGAGCCGCCGATCGGGCTCGTTCCCGGCAAGCCAGGCGTCGACCAGCCGCGCGATCAGCGCATCGAGCACCTGCTCGTAGAGCGCGAGGAAGCAGTCGTGCATGCCGCCTTTGTAGTGGCGATACAGCGTCGTCTTCGAGACGCCCGCTCGCCGGCAGAGCTGGCTCACGCTGAGCGCTTCGTATCCATGCTCGCCCACCGCCGCGAGCATCGCCGCCTGCAGCCTGGCGCGCTGGTGCTCGCCGATCTCCCGTTCGCTCGGACCATTCCAACCATGACGACCCCGTCTCAACGGCGAAGGGAAGTTGGGCTGCGCCAGCAAACCCGTTCTGTTTGCGGCGCGCATGCCACCGCGACCGAAGCTATCCATGGCCTTCTCCTGGCTCTCCGCCATCCATGGCGATCGTGGACCCGTTTCTTCCCGCCAGCGCAGACACCCGAGTGGTGGTCTGTACAGGCGAGGGACGTCTTGTCTACCACGGTCGGCAGTCAAGCCCCAACCGCGGAGAGCTAAACGAAGCCCTCTTCGGCCACCAGCCTGACGTCTTCGACTCTCTGGGTGTTTTCGACTCCGCCCCCGGCGGTCGCTCGCACGTGCCAGCACGAATGCCTTGGATGAGCTTGCCTACCAGCTCATCTTTGCGTGGCTGGGCGAGGACGGCGTCGGAAAACGTTTTGGGACAAACTGCGACCGAGGAGCCTCCAATGCCCAGACAGCGCACCGCCGCCCAGCTCGTCGTCGAGCGCGACGCCGGACCCGTCTACTACGCGAAGTGGCGGCGAGATGGCGAGCAGGTGAAGCGACGCCTTGGGCCGGCGTGGATCGAGAAGGGCGAGGCTGATCCCGCCGGCGAGTGGCGACGCACCCGCCATCGCGGCTGGGTGAAGCGCCGCGGCCGCCCCCCTGAGGGGCATCTGAGCGAAGACGCCGCGCTTGCGCTCATTCCAAGCGTGCTCGCCGACTACGACGCGAAGCAGGCCGAGCAGCGCGAGCAGCAGGAGCGCGAGCGGGATCGCGTCGTCAGCTTCGAGGAGATCGCCGAAGCGTGGCTTCGCCACAGGGTGAGCGTCGTCGGGATCAAGCGCAGCACCATCAACCACTACAGGACGATGCTGCTGCGGCCGGACGAGACGCCGAAGAAGCGCGGACGCCCGCCGAGGGCACGGATCATGGCCCGCTTCGGCGGACGGCCCGCCGCCTCTATCACGACCCGCGAGATCGCAGCGTGGCTGCAAGAGCTCGAACGCGACCCGCTGCTGTCCCCCCGTTCTGTCAACCAGCATCGGCAGCTGCTCTGCAGCAGCAGCCGGCCCAGGCGCTCGCGCGCCTCTCGCAACGGCCGATGTTCACGAAGGCTGGCGATCTCGTGTTCTGCTCGCGCACGGGCGAGCACCTCGACTTCTCCGCGCTGCGGCGCCGCTACAAGGCCGCCCGCGACGCCGCGATCGAGAACGACCCTGACATGCCCTCGCTGCGCTTCCACGACCTCCGCCACACGTTCGGCACCCTCGCAGCACGCGGCTTCGACCTCGTCAACGTGCAGGCGATGATGGGCCACGCCGACTCGCGCACGACCGCGCGCTATCTGCACGCAAGACCGGCCGCAGAGGACGCCGCGAAGCTCACGAAGATCTTCGGCAGCGACCTGCCAGGCGCGATCACCGCCGACTCGACGGAGGTCGCGTGAGCGCCAACTACACACGCCTCATCGATCGCCTTCGCCGAGTCTTCTTGCACGTCGAGTTCACGACCGATCGAAGAGACGTCATCGACTACGCGATCGTGCTGCTCATTCAAATCGACGACCGTCTGGAGACGATCCGGGTCTACGACGGCGCTCATGGCGTGAACGAGCTGCACCGATACAGCAGGCGAACCGGCAAGGATGCCGCCGAGATCTTCCATCGCGGTACCCTTGGAGAAGGCATGAGAGTCGCGATCGAAGAGGCTGAGAGCGGCTATGAGGCGATGATCGAATCCTGGGACAAGCAGTGAGCACAGACAAGACCCGATCCCCCGCAGCCAAGGTGATGGACGAAGCCATCGAGCTTGCGATCGAAGAACGCTCTCCGTACCCCGAAAAGGCCGCGTTCATCGATGCCGACGAGCCGTATGCAAGCGCCGAGATCCGCCGCGCTGCCGATGAAGGCCGCGCAGTCGTGCTCGTCTACGCCGACGGCACCATTCGCACGCTGCTGCCCGAGCTTGCGCCTCATTAGAGCGCCCGCGACGCCATGAATGCCATCGCCGAACACTCGGTCGTGAGCCTCCGCGAGGAGACCCACGGCTGGCCGGCGGGCACGATCGGAACAGTGGTCAGCGACTACGGCGAGACGGTCCTCGTCGAGATCGCCGGCGAGGCCGGCAAGGCGCTCGACTTCGTCCAGGTGCCGGTCGCCAAGCTCGCGCTCAAGCGCTGAGCTGACCCGCGCTCCGACGAGCGTCAGCCTCGACGCGTCGCAAGGCCCCTCGCGACACCGAGGCGATCGTCACGAGACGCCTTCCAAACCAGCCAGCGGGTCTTTTTTTCACGCCGAGGCGAAGGTCACCGCGCCGCACGAATCGACGCCATCTGGTACCCGCAAACGGTACCCGCGCCCGACCCGAAGCGCCCGGCCCACCCTCAAGACAAGCAAGCCCCTCCGATTAGCAGGGCTTTCCTTCAAGCGGATGAAGGGACTCGAACCCTCGACCTTCTGCATGGCAAGCAGACGCTCTAGCCAACTGAGCTACACCCGCTCGGCAACGCGGTAGTATACACAACCCCGCCGGGGGGCGCCACGAACGCGGGCTGCCGCGTGAGAGGCCGGCGATGGTTGACGATTACGAGAGGACTGGAGCACAGAGCGGGCCCCGGAAGGAGCGGCGCGCGGTTACGTCGACCCGGCCTCGCGGCTAGGCCAGGAAGCGGTCGATCGCCAGGTTGACGAGCTGGTC
>JBAIYK010000142.1:0-6314 GCA_037915935.1 Solirubrobacterales bacterium
TGCGGGTTGTCGAACACCGCGCCATACGCGTGCGCCAACACGTACCCGAGCTCACCGCCCTCGTGAATCGAGCCGGGGATCTCCGGCGCGACATGGCTCGGCACGCCACCGGGAAAGGAGAACTGGCGCACCAGCTCGCGCATTCCCAGCTCGTTCATGCCGACGCTCGGATACAGATCGCTGTAGGTGCCCTCCAGGTACACGTTCGCGATCACGCCGGGGCCACCGTGCCCTGGGCCGGCCAGGAAGATCGCGTCGAGATCGCGCTGCCGGCAGACGCGATTCATGTGCACGTAGATGAAGTTGAGGCCGGGAGTCGTCCCCCAGTGGCCGAGCAGGCGCGGCTTGATGTGCTCGATCCGCAGCGGCTCGCGCAACAGCGGGTTCTCCAGCAGGTAGATCTGCGCGGCGGACAGGAAGTTGGCCGCGCGCCAGTACCGGTCCATCAACGCGAGCTCGGTGGAGCCGGTGTAAACGGGGCGGATCGGTCGTGTGGTCGTAGTCATTTCCTCACTCATTGCTGTAGCGCCGCGAGCCTGTGCGCGATCGGCTAGAGACGGCTGTAGCCACCGTCGATGACGACGTTTGAGCCCGTCATGAACCGAACCTCGTCCGAGCAAAGTGTGACCGCAAGTGCAGCGACCTCAGCGGGGGTGCCCATGCGCCCGACCGGATGGCGAGCCAGCACATCGCGCTCGAACTCGCGCCCCGCGGGGTGATTTGCCACAACGTCTTCGAACATATCCGTGCGGATCGCGCCTGGCATGATCGTGTTCGACCTGATCCCCCGCGTCGCGTACTCGACTGCGATGTGGTCACTCAGCATGTTGAGCGCCGCCTTCGACATCCCGTATGCGAAGTCACCCGACCACACGGTGACCGCACATATCGAGCTGATGTGCAGCATGCAGCCTCCACCACCATCCAATAGCCGAGGCAGGGTGTGCTTCGCAACGAGGAACGGCGCGCGCGCGTTCACAGCCATCATCTCGTCGAAATTCTCCGCCGTCCACTCATGGACGCTACCCCAATCGTCGGCGTCCGTTCCGGCGTTGTTCACGACGACGTCCAGCCCGCCCAAGCCCTCGACCGCCTCTGCGACCTGCCTCTCGATCTCGCCTTCCGATCGCAGATCGCCCGAGACGGCGAGGGCATTGCCGCCAGCAGATGTGATCGCAGAGACGCAGGCGTGCAGGCGCTCTACGTCCCGGCCGAGGCACGCGACGGCGCAGCCCTCCTTGGCGAACCTCTCGGCTATCGCAAGCCCGATACCCCTGGACGCGCCGGTCACGATGGCCCTCAGTCCGCTCAACCGCTGGAGCGGTCGGTCGACATCGCCAGTCGTCGGCTGCCGGTCAGGGATAAAGCGTTGGACTTCGGACATTACAGTCTCCTTCAAGAATTTGGTGGCGCTCTGACGTGCGTGTGCCGCTTGACACTTACTCCGTGGATTGACGGGTTCACACCACCGCTTTGCCAACCTCCACTTCTTGCACCGCAGGGAGCGGCCGTACCTCTGGCAATGCAGGGAGCGGTCCACGAACGACCCTTCGCCAGACGAGATACGCGCCCCCGAGCGCAAACGCGCCGCCGGCGTACTCCCATCCCATCTTCAGCGAGGCATCCCGGAGGCATGTCAGCTCGATCACGATCCACGCGACGGCGGCAACCACAACTGCCATCTCGAGCCGTCCGAGCGACCACACGGTGGCCTTGGGTAGACGCTTGATCCCGAACAGGGCTACCAAGCATGGCCCGCCGTACATTATCGGCGGCATCACGGTCGTAATCGCCACGATCTTGTCGAGCGCGCTTTGACTGCGCCCAAACAGGACTAGGACGATCAGGTCCAGAACACCCACCACGATGATCGCGTGGAGAGGGGTTCCAAGACTGGGATGAACCCGCCGGAGGAACCGAGAGCCCGGAAGGCGCTCGTCCCGCGCCATCGAATAGACGATGCGCGTGGTGTCCATGAATATGATCAGCCCGCAGGCAAACACCGAGAATGCCACACACGCCAGGAATGCATGGGATCCGAAGCTGCCAAGCACTGGCTCGACAATGTCCGCAATGGGCGTCGCCGACGACGCGAGCGGCCCAAGATGCGCCGTGCTGACAACAAGAGCCCCGATGAACAGCGAGCCGACGACGCCGGATAGCGCCATCGACCTCCACATCGCTCGCGGTACGAAGTGCGCGGCGCGTCTCGTCTCCTCGGACATGTCGGCAGAGCCCTCAAAACCGCACTGTGCGTAGATGCCCATGAGCAGCGCAAACTGCCACCATCCCGGGCGATTGAGGGTTCCCAGGCTCGCGTAGGGCCCCTTGTGACCGGTCTCCGGCGTAAAGAGGTTATGCAGATGCAAGTGACCAGTGATAGCCACCACAACGATCAGCGCAATGCTCAGCACGACCGTGCCCAAGATCTCGGTAACGACCGCGGCGTTGTTCACGTGCGACGCCACCCGGGTCGAGATCGCCAGGATCGCCAGTTGCACGATTGACACGGCAGCGGCACCCACGACTGATGCGCTGGTCGTTGCCTGATAGCCGAAGAGCGCCGGTAGGATCGTCTGTGCCAGCGTGTAGTTGACGGCCAGCAGGGAGATGACGACGAACGTGATGAATGACCAGCCCTGGAGCCACCCCAGCGTGGGATTCGCCATGCGAGACACCCATTGGTACGAGGACCCCGCGAGCGGCATTCTGGTGGCAAGAGCACCGAATACGAGGGCCACGAGCGTCTGGCCAATTGCGACGGCGAGCCAGGCCCACGTGATGTAGCCGCCCGCGTAGCCGAGACCAAAGCCAAACGAGCCGAATACGCCCGCTGTAACCGAGATGAATGAGAAGCCCACTGCGAAGCTTGCGAAGAAGCGCAAGGTCTGCGGGAGTTCCGACTTATAGCCATAGTGTTCGATCGCCTCGACCTCAGTAGGATCGAACTCGGAAGGGTGTGTCGCTTGAAACTCAGAAGGGTGTGTCGATTGACTCGCCATGTCCGTCATACCTTCCGTAGCGAGACTGGCGCACGACAAACGACAACGGCCTGGCGAGAGGCGCACCGACGGGCGCGCGATCCGACTTCATAGCCTCCTCGGCGGTCTCCCGCGTGCGAGGCAGCACCATCACTCATTGAGAAACTCCTCCCATCACTCACGATAACGCACCAACTCAGGGCGAGTGCGCCAATTCGAGGAAGATATGAGCGTTCGGGGTGCCATTCATTCGAGCTTGGCGTGGATTGGTAAGGGCTGCTAAGCGATTCCAACCTCGAGATCCACATCTGGCCATGCAGCCAGCTTGCGCCAGATCTGCTTGAATCGAGACGATCGCATGGGCGCGACCGAAGAGATCACGGGGGCTATCGGCACACCTCGCGGCTCGCAGGCCGTCCCCAGGTCTCGACATGCGCTCCAACCGGGCCGTTCCGAGCAACTCGATCGCGGTACACCACTTCGCGACCTGTGTTGAGCGAGGCCGCGAGCCTGACGCTACAGCGCCTGCCTGATCACGGGCCGCTTCGCGGCCGTCACCTCGTCCAGGCGCCGCACCGGCGTGCTGTGGGGCGCGGTGCGCGCGATCTGCGGGTCCTGCTCCGCCTCGGCGAGGATGCTCGCGAGCGCCTCCGCGAACTCGTCGAGCGTCTCGCGCGTCTCGGTCTCGGTCGGCTCGACCATCAGCGCCTCCTCGACCAGCAGCGGGAAGTAGACGGTCGGCGGGTGGTAGCCGAAGTCGAGCAGCCGCTTCGCGAGATCGAGCGTCCTCACCTGCAGCTCGCGCTTCATCGGCGCGCCGCAGAGCACGAACTCATGCATGCAGAGCTGCCCGTAGGCGAGCGGCAGGCGCTCCAGCACGCCCAGCTCCCGCAGCCGGGCGAGCAGGTAGTTCGCGTTCAGCACCGCCGCCTGCGAGGCGTCGAACAGCCCCTCCGCGCCCAGCGATCTGATGTATGCGTAGGCGCGCACGAAGCAGCCGTAGTTGCCGTGGAAGCCGCGCAGGCGCCCGATCGACTTCGGGCGGTCCTCGGTCAGCTCGAAGCAGAGCCCGTCCTCCGCATTCCGCGCCGTCAGCACCGGCACGGGCAGGTAGGGCTCGATCCGGTCGGAGACCGCGATCGGCCCCGACCCTGGGCCGCCGCCCCCGTGCGGCTGGGTGAAGGACTTGTGCAGGTTGAAGTGCACGATGTCGAAGCCCATGTCCCCCGGCCGCGAGAGCCCCATCACCGCGTTCAGGTTCGCGCCGTCGTAGTAGAGGATCGCCCCCGCGCCGTGCACGATCTCCGCGATCTCTGAGATGTTGCGGTCGAAGATCCCAAGCGTGTTCGGGTTCGTCAGCATCAGGCAGGCGACCTGGTCGTCGGCCTTCGCCCGCAGGTCGTGCAGGTCGATCCCGCCGTGCTCGTCGGTCGCGAGCTTCACCACCTCGAGCCCGGCCATCGTCACGGTCGCCGGGTTCGTGCCGTGCGCGGTGTCAGGGGTCAGCACCTTGCGCCGGTCCTCACCCCGGTCCTCGTGGTAGGCCCGCGTCAGCAGCACGCCGGCGAGCTCGCCGTGGGAGCCGGCGGAGGGCTGTAGGCAGACGTGCGGCAGGCCGGAGATCTCTGATAGCGCCCGCTGCAGATTCCACATCAGCTTCAGCGCCCCCTGCGACCGCGACGCCTCCTGCAGGGGGTGCAGGCGCGCGTGGCCGGGCAGCGCCGCGACGCGCTCGTTCAGGCGCGGGTTGTGCTTCATCGTGCACGAGCCGAGCGGATAGAAGCCCGAGTCGAGGTCGAAGTTGCGCTTGCTCAGGCGCACGTAGTGGCGCACGATCTCCGGCTCTGACACCTGCGGCAGCTTCGCGGGCCGCTCGCGCCGGAGCCGCGCCGGCAGCAGCTCCTGCGGGTCGGCGGACGGCACGTCGATCTCGGGGCACACGAACGCGCGCCTGCCTGCCGCGCCCTTCTCGAAGATCGTCACCGCGCGCTCGCGCTGCAGCGGCGTCTCGCCCATCGGCGCCGTCGTCGCGCCCCTGTCGCCGACCGTGCTCATGCCCGAGCGGCCTCCGCCTCGGACGCCTCCGTCTCGGACCGCGCGCTTGCAGCCTCGCCGCGGCTCCCGGCCACCGCCGCGCCCAGCACCTCGACCAGCCGGTCGATGTCCGCCCTGCCGCGCCGCTCGGTGATCGCGACGAGCAGCAGGCCCTCGTCGCGCTCGCGCCTGCTCAGCGCGCGGACGTCGACGCCTGGGTTCACGCCGGCGGCGAGGCAGCGCCGCTTCACCGCCGCGACGTCGCAGTCGAGCCGCAGCGCGATCTCCCGCACCGCCGGCCGCTCGTGCATCGCGCTCACGCCCTCGATCTCGCACAGCCGCCGCCGCGCGTAGGCGGTGCGCGCGAGCAGCAGCTCGCCGAGCTGCACGATCCCCTCGCGGCCAAGCCAGGACAGGTACACGATCCCCGCGAGCGCGTTCAGGGCCTGGGCGGTGCAGATGTTCGAGGTCGCCTTCTCGCGCCTTATGTGCTGCTCACGGGTCTGCAGCGTCAGCACGAAGCCGCGGCGGCCGTCGACGTCCACCGTCTCGCCCGCGATCCGCCCTGGCATCCGCCGCAGGTACTCCTCTCTCGCGGCGAAGAAGCCGAACGAGGGGCCGCCGAAGTCGAGCCGGCCGCCGAGCGGCTGACCCTCGCCGACCGCGACGTCGACCCCGCATTCGCCCGGCGAGCGCAGGACGCCGAGCGTGATCGGGTCGACCTGGGCGATCGTGACCAGATTTCCCCCCGTCCTGCCGCCCGCGCCGCCGTCCACTCCCGCGCCGTCCGCCCCCGCGCCTGACCCCTTCGCGATCTTCACCAGCCGCTCAGCGTCCTCGACCGCGCCGTAGAAGCTCGGCTGCGCGAAGAACGCCGCGCCCGTGTCGTGATCGATCGCCGCCGCCCACGCGTCCTCGTCGGTCACGCCGTCGCGCAGCGGCACCTCCACGACCTCCGCCCCGAAGCCCTGGGCGTATGTCCTCAGCGTCCGCAGGCTGTGCGGGTGGATGCCCGCGCTCACGACGAAGCGCCCCCTGCCGTTGTGCAGCTTCGCCATGTAGCCCGCGGAGGCGAGCGCGCTCGGGCCCTCGTAGACGGAGGCGTTCGAGACGGGCAGCCCCGTCAGCTCGCAGATCGCCGTCTGGTACTCGAACATCGCCTGCAGCCCCCCCTGGGAGACCTCGGGCTGATACGGCGTATAGGGAGTCAGGAACTCCGAGCGCTCGCAGAGCATGTCGACGATCGCGGGCACGTAGTGGTCGTACATCCCCGCGCCGAGGAAGCTCAGCTCGTCCTCG
>JBAIYK010000137.1:0-6885 GCA_037915935.1 Solirubrobacterales bacterium
CGCATGTGATGGCAACGCAGTCGCTGTGGCAGCGCAAGCCGAAAACACTGCGAATTTCGATTGACGGTGAGCTGAAAAGCGGTGTGACGGCAAAAGACGTGATTCTGTCCATTATCGCGCGCCTGGGTGTCAATGGCGCGAGCGGCCAAGTTATCGAGTATGCGGGATCTACAATCGCGGTCATGTCAATGGAAGGTCGGATGACCATTTGCAACATGTCGATCGAGGCCGGGGCGCGGGCGGGGATGGTCGCGCCCGACGAGACGACGTTCGCCTACCTCGAGGGGCGGCCGGGCGCGCCGACGGGCGCCGCGTGGGAGCGCGCGCTCGAGCGCTGGCGCGGCCTCCCCACCGATCCCGACGCCGTCTTCGACCGCGAGCTCGAGCTCGACGTCTCGGCGATCCGGCCGCAGGTGACGTGGGGGACGAACCCCGGCATGGTCGTCCCGATCGACGGCGCCGTCCCGGATCCGGCCGACCTCTCCGACCCGGACGAGCGCGCCGCCGCCGAGCGGGCGCTCGCGTACAGGGCGCTCGAGCCCGGGATGCCGATCCGCGAGATCGCCGTCGACCGCGTCTTCATCGGCTCCTGCACGAACTCCCGCATCGGCGACCTGCGCGCCGCGGCGGAGGTCGTCGGCGGCCGCAGGGTCGCGAGCGGCGTGCGCGCGATGGTCGTCCCGGGCTCCCAGCAGGTGAAGGCCGCCGCCGAGGCCGAGGGCCTCGACCAGGTCTTCAGGGACGCGGGCTTCGACTGGCGGGCGGCGGGCTGCTCGATGTGCCTTGGCATGAACCCGGACGTCCTCGCCGCAGGCGAGCGCTGCGCCTCCACCTCGAACCGCAACTTCGAGGGCCGCCAGGGCCGCGGCGGGCGCACGCACCTCGTCTCACCGCAGATGGCCGCCGCCGCCGCGATCGAGGGGCATTTCACCGACATCCGCAATTGGAACTAGGAGGGCTCTGACATGGACCCGATCGAGACGATCTCCGGCAAGGTCTCCCACCTCGACCGCGCCGACGTCGACACCGACCAGATCATGCCGAAGCAGTTCCTGAAGCGGGTGGAGCGCACCGGCTTCGGGGAGTTCCTCTTCTACGTCTGGGCGAAGGAGCCGGGGTGGGACCTGCCCGCCACCCCGATCCTCGTCGCGGGCGAGAACTTCGGCTGCGGCTCCTCGCGCGAGCACGCGCCTTGGGGGCTGCAGGACTACGGCTTCCAGGCGATCGTCGCGCCGAGCTTCGCGGACATCTTCTACTCGAACTGCACGAAGATCGGGCTGCTGCCGGTGGTGCTGGGGGAGCAGGAGTGCGACGCGCTCGCGCAGGCCGGCGAGGGCGAGGTCGACCTGCGCGCGCAGGAGGTCCGCTTTCGCGATCCCGCCCACCCGGACGGCGAGCCGGTGAGGGCGCGCTTCGAGATCGACCCCGAGATCAGGCGGCGGCTGCTTGAGGGGCTCGACGACGTCGGCGTCACGCTCGCGCAGGAGCAGGCGATCGACGAATACGAGCGCGCCCGCGAGCAGCGCTTTCCGCCGATTCCTGTGACGACGGCGCTGTAAGGGCAGCCCCGATGGCACACCGCATCGTCACCCTGCCCGGCGACGGGATCGGCCCCGAGATCATCGCGCCGACGCTCGATCTGCTCGGCAGCCTCGGCGACTTCGAGTTCGACGAGCGCCCCTTCGGCGGCGCCTGCATCGACCTGTACGGCGTCCCGCTCACGGACGAGACGCTGCAGGCGTGCAGGGCCGCAGACGCGGTGCTGCTCGCGGCGGTCGGGGGGCCGAGGTGGGACAGCACCGACCCGCAGGCGCCAAGGCCCGAGCAGGGTCTGCTCGGGCTGCGCAAGGGTCTTGGCCTCTACGCGAACCTGCGCCCGGTGAAGCCGCTGCCCGCCCTCTACGACGCCTCGCCGCTGCGCAGGGAGCGGATCGAGGGCACCGACATGCTCGTCGTCAGGGAGCTGACCGGCGGCATCTACTTCGGCGAGAAGACCCGCAGCGCCGAGGCCGCGAGCGACGTCTGCGCCTACACCGTGCAGGAGATCGAGCGGATCGCCCGGATCGCGTTCGGCGCGGCGCGCTCGAAGGTCACGAGCGTCGACAAGGCGAACGTGCTCGAGACCTCTCGCCTCTGGCGCGAGGTGGTGAGCGCGGTCCACTCGCGCGAGTTCCCCCACGTCGAGCTCGAGCACGCCCTCGTCGACAGCACCGCGATGCAGCTGATCGCCTCGCCGCGGCACTTCGACGTCATCCTCACCGAGAACATGTTCGGAGACATCCTCTCCGACGAGGCCGCGATGCTCACGGGCTCGATCGGAATGCTGCCGAGCGCGTCGTTGGGCGGCGGGATCGGGAATGACCCTATGCAGCCGGCGGTCTCGGCTGCCGCCGACGGCGACACGCAGGAAGGAAGCGGAGCCAGGCGAAGCCCCGGCCTCTTCGAGCCCGTGCACGGCTCCGCCCCGGACATCGCCGGCCAGGGCATCGCGAACCCGCTCGCGATGTTCCTCTCCGCGGCGCTGATGCTGCGCCACGGCCTCGGCTTGGAAAGCGAGGCGGCGGCGGTAGAATCCGCGGTTGACCGCGCGCTCGTCGCGGGTCTGCGCACCCCCGACCTGGGCGGAGAGGCGGGCACCGCGCAGGCGGCGCAGGCGGTGCGCGCGCAACTCGACTAGGACCGCGTCCCGCCAGACCGGCTGGACCGCGACCGGGGGACCGGGTCAATTTCAGCAATTCACAAGGAGCGCCAAGCCGTGGAGCCCACCGACCTCATATGGATGAACGGAGACTTCGTCGCCTGGGAGGACGCGAAGATCCACGTCCTCACCCACGGCCTGCACTACGGCACGGGCGTCTTCGAGGGCGTGCGCTGCTATGAGACCGAGCTCGGCCCGGCGGTGTTCCGCAACGCCGAGCACGCCGAGCGCCTGCTGCGCTCCGCCGAGCTCTACTACATGCCTGTGCCCTTCAGCTGCGAGGAGCTGAAGGCGGCGACGAGGGAGCTCGTCGCACGCAACGGCCTGCGCTCCTGCTACATCCGGCCGCTCGTGTTCAGGGGCTACGGCTCGATGGGCCTCAACCCGACCGAGGCGCCGGTCGAAGTCATCATCGCCGCCTGGGAGTGGGGCACCTACCTCGGCGAGGAGGGGATGAGGAACGGCGTGCGCGCGAAGGTCTCCTCCTGGCGGCGGATCAGCCCCGACTCGCTCGTCCCGAGCGCGAAGGCGTCCGGCCAGTACCTCAACAACGTGCTCGCGAAGGTCGAGTCGCTGAAGGCCGGCTACGAGGAGTCGATCCTGCTCGACGACAACGGCCACGTCTGCGAGGGCACGGGCGAGAACGTCTACGTCGTGCGCGAGGGTGAGATCGTCACGCCTGGGCACCACAACTCGATCCTCGACGGGATCACCCGCCGCTCGATCATCCAGATCGCGACCGACCTCGGCTACCCGATCTGCGAGCGCAACATCGCGCGCGCCGAGCTCTACCTCGCCGACGAGGTGTTCCTCTCGGGCACCGCGGCGGAGATCGTGCCGGTGCGCGAGATAGACGACCACCCGATCGGGTCAGGCAGGCCGGGCGAGATCACGCGCGTGCTGCAGAGCGCCTTCGACGACGCGATCCACGGCCGCTCCGAGCGCTACCGCGAGTGGCTCGACTTCGTGGACGTGTCGGGCCTCGAGACACCTACGGGCGAGGCGGCAGGTGATCAGGCTCGTGATGACGTGGCCGTCTAGCGGCTCGATGGCCAAGCCAGGCAAGGACGCACCGACCGAAGTGTGCTTCAGCACATGAGGGAGGGAGGACGCCGCATGGCGCCGGCCAGTGTGCCGCTAGAGCTATACGACGCCACCTTGCGCGACGGCATGGGGGGTGGCGGCCTCGACCTCACGGTGCGCGAGAAGCTGCAGATCGTGCGCCGGCTCGACGCGCTCGGGATCGACCTGATCGAGGCCGGCTTCCCCGCCTCGAACCCGAAGGAGAGCGAGCTGTTCGTGCTGCTCGCCGCCGAGAAACTGCAACACGCCGAGATCGCCGCCTTCGGCATGACCCGCCGCCGCGACGCAAGCGCCGAGAGCGATCCCGGCCTCGCAGAGCTCGCGGGCTGCTTCGCGCCGGTCTGCACGATCGTCGGCAAGAGCTCGCCCCTGCACGTCGACCTCGTCGTGCGCGTCTCGCGCGAGGAGAACCTCGCGATGATCGCCGAGTCGGTCTCCTTCCTCGCGCGCGAGGGCAAGCGCGTCATCCTCGACGCCGAGCACTTCTTCGACGGCTACGCCGAAGACCCCTCGTTCGCGCTCGAATGCGTGCGCGCCGCCGCGGAGGCCGGCGCCGAGCGGGTCGTGCTCTGCGACACGAACGGCGGCTCGCTGCCGATGCAGGTGGAGGCGGTCACTCACACCGTTCGCGAGACGCTTCCAGACCTCCTGCTCGGGATCCACACCCATGACGACTCCGGTTGCGCGGTCGCGAACTCGCTCGTCGCAGTGCATGCTGGCGCGACTCAGGTGCAGGGCACGATGAACGGGATCGGCGAGCGCACGGGCAACGCGAACCTCGTCACGCTGATCGCCGACCTGCAGCTGAAGATGGGCTTCGAGCTGCTCGATCCGCAGCAGCTCGCAAGCCTCACGCAGACCGCCCACTTCGTCGACGAGATCCTCAACCGCGCTCCAAGCCAGAGCCAGCCCTACGTCGGCAAGCACGCCTTCGCCCACAAGGCCGGGCTGCACGCCGCCGGGGTGCGCACGGACGCGCGCACTTTCGAGCACGTCGACCCGCAGCTCGTCGGCAACGACAGGGACATGCTCGTCTCCGAGCTCTCGGGGCGGGCGACGATCCTCGAGAAGGCGGGAGAAGCAGGGGTGCAGCTCGACGAGCTCTCCGCGCAGCGCACCGCCCAGCGCGTGAAGGAGCTCGAGCACCGCGGCTACCAGTTCGAGGCGGCAGAGGGCTCCTTCGAGCTGCTGATGCGGCGCGAATCGGGTCACTACGAGAAGCTGTTCGAGCTCGAGTCCTGGCGCGTGATCGTCGAGAAGCGCGCGGAGGGCGGCGTGCAGACCGAGGCGACGATCAAGCTGTGGGTGCCCGACCGCGAGAGCGGCACGCGTCTGCTGCGCACGGCCGAGGGCAACGGGCCCGTCAACGCGCTCGACAAGGCGTTGCGCGAGGCGATCGGCGAGATCCACCCTCACCTGCGCGACATCGAGCTCGTCAACTTCAAGGTGAGGATCCTCGACGAGGAGAAGGGCACGGGCGCGGTCACGCGGGTGCTGATCGACTGCGGCGACGGCGAGCTGACCTGGGGCACGATCGGCGTCTCGGAGAACGTGATCGAGGCCTCCTGGGAGGCGCTCGTCGACGCCCTCGAGTACGGGATGCAGGCCGACCGGCGGCGCGACGCCGCGACCGCCGGCGGGCCCTCGGCGTGAGCGATCCGATCCCGCTCGCCCAACCGCTGCTCGGCGCCGAGGAGGAGCGGGCCGTGCTCGAGGTGCTGCGCTCGCGGCGACTCTCGCTCGGCCCGCGCCTCGAGGAGTTCGAGCGGGCCTTCGCCGCGTTCGTCGGCGCACCGCTCGCGAGCGCCGTCTCCAGCGGGACGGCGGGGCTGCACCTCGCGCTGCGCGCGGTCGGCGTCGAAGAAGGCGACGAGGTGATCACGAGCCCGTTCTCGTTCGTCGCCTCGGCGAACGTCGCGCTCTACGAGCGCTCGAGGCCGGTGTTCGCGGACATCGACCCGGTGACGCTCAACCTCGACCCCGTCGCGGCGGAGGCGGCGATCACGCCGCGCACGAAGGCGCTGCTGCCGGTGCACGTCTTCGGCTACCCAGCCGACATGCCCGCCTTCGAGGCGATCGCGAGCGGGCACGGCCTCGCGATCGTCGAGGACGCCTGCGAGGCGCTCGGCGCAGTTCATTCAGATGGCGTGCCGGTCGGCGGGCGCGGGCACCCCGCCGTGTTCGGCTTCTACGCGAACAAGCAGCTGACGACCGGCGAGGGCGGGATGGTGACGCTCGCCGGCCGCGCGCTGAAGGAGCGGATCGACGCGGAGCGCAACCAGGGACGGGCGCCTGACATGGACTGGCTCGACCACGATCGGCTCGGGTTCAACTACCGTCTCTCGGACCTCGCCTGCGCGCTCGGGCTCGCGCAGCTCTCGCGGCTGCGGCAGACGCTTGCGCAACGCGCGCGCGTCGCGAGCCTCTACCGCGAGGCGCTTGCCGACCTCGAGGGCATCGACCTGCCCTGCGCCGACGATCGCGGCGCGACGCGCGGATGGTTCGTCTTCGTCGTGCAGCTGCCGCGCGGGGTCGACCGCGACGAGGTGGTCCGCGACCTCGCCGCGGCGGGCGTCCAGAGCAAGCCGTACCTGCCCGCGATCCACCTGATGAGCTTCTACCGCGAGCGCTTCGGCCACCGCGAGGGCGAGTTTCCGGTCTGCGAGGACGTCGCCGCGCGCTCGCTCGCGCTGCCGTTCTTCCCGGAGATGAGCGAGGGGCAGGTCGCCCGAGTCGCGCAGCTGCTCGCCGCCGCGCTCGCGAGTCGAGCGCCCGCGAGCGCGCGCTGAGCCGGCGTCACAGGCGCCCGGCCGCATCCAGGGCGCGATCCGCGCGCTTGGATTGCCTTCAGCGCCCTCGGCGGCGTCGAGGGACGATCTGTGCGCTTGTTTCGCTCTCAGGCGCTGTCGGCCGCGGGCGAGGACGCGATCCAGGACAGCAGCAGGCCGAGCGCGCGCTTCCTCATGCGCGGCTCGCCACGCCCCGCGCGATCGTGTAACCACTGATAGAGGCCAGAGCCGCCGCCGACCGCAAGAGCCCCGGCGATACGGGGCTTTTCGAGCGATCGCACCGGACGGACCGAGCGCCTCCGCCGCGCGGCGGGT
>JBAIYK010000087.1:0-26778 GCA_037915935.1 Solirubrobacterales bacterium
CCCTGGATCAGCAGCGCGAGCGCGACGCCGTCGTCGAGGCCGTCGGGAATCGGGAACGTCAGCTCCTGCGGTGCGAGCGCGTACTCCGCGTAGCCGCCCGTGCCCGTGAGCGCGACGACGCGCTCGCCCGTGTCGCTCCGCACGCCAGCGACCTCGCCGCCCGGCACGAGCGGCAGGCTCGCCTGGCGCACGTAGGAGTTCGTCCGCTGATGGATGTCGGCGAAGTTGACGCCCGCCTTGCCGACCTCGATCAGCACCTCGTCCGGCCCCGGGCTCGGGGTCGGCAGCTGCACGAGCTGCAGCACCTCCGGGCCGCCGAAGCTCTCGATCTGGATCGCGCGCATGACGGGTGAGGCTATAGCGCCGCACGCCGGCGCCTCCTCGATGCCGGTGCAAGAGGGCGGCCGGCCGGTGGCGGCTTCGCGCGCCGGCAGCCGGCTCCGCGCGCCGGCATGCAGGCTGTAGGGTCCTGACCGATGTCCCTCACTGTCGTCGGCTCGATCGCGTTCGACACGGTCACCACCCCCTTCGCGAGCCGCGAGCGGATGCTCGGCGGCTCGGCGGTGCACTTCTCGCTCGCAGCCTCCTTCTTCACCGAGGTCCACGTCGTCGGGCCGGTCGGCGACGACTTCGGGGCCGAGCACCATGAGGTTCTCCATCGCCGCGGCGTGCTCAGCGACGACGTCGAGCACGTCGCCGGCGGCAGCACGTTCTTCTGGCGGGGCCACTACGACTACGACCTCAACGTCGCCCACACCGACGAGACGCAGCTCGGCGTGTTCGGGGACTTCGAGCCGAAGCTCTCGCAGCGGGCGCGCGAATGCGACCTGCTGTTCCTCGCGAACATCCAGCCGACGCTGCAGCGGCAGGTGCGCGCCCAGTGCGGGCAGGCGTCCTTCGCCGCGCTCGACTCGATGAACCTCTGGATCGAAACCGCGAGGGACGATCTGCTGCGCACGATCAGCGCCGTCGACTGCGTGCTGCTGAACGACGCCGAGTTGCGGATGCTCTCCGGCGAGCCGAACCTGCTGCGCGCGGCGCGCGAGGTGATGAGCCACGGCCCGACCGCGGTCGTCGCGAAGCGGGGGGAGTACGGCTCCGCGCTCTTCACGGAAGAGGGATTCTTCGCGCTGCCCGCCTTCCCGCTCGAGACGGTGATCGACCCGACGGGCGCCGGCGACTCCTTCGCGGGCGGCTTCCTCGGCTCGCTCGCCGCCCACGAGGGCGAGGTGAGCCACGAGACGCTGAAGCGCGCGATGGCCTACGGCACCGTGCTCGCCTCGTTCAACGTCGAAGAGCCGGGCACCGAGCGCGTCTCGCGGCTCACCCCCGAGGAGATCGCAGAGCGCCTGCTGCAGCTGCAGGACATCACCCGCTTCCTCGAGGAGCCGGTCGCGCTGCGCAGCTGAGGCGCCGGGCCTCCTCGTCCGCCGACGCATGCGCGAGCGGCGCCGGGAAGAGCGGCGCCATGCACCATAATCGGGGTAAAGGAGGAGAGGGAGATCGCCATCCGTCGACTGGAGAACACATGAGCACGCAGACACCGGCCGAGACGGCCACTCCGACGGCGGCAGCGAACGGGGCGCAGCGACGCGACACCGTCACGGTGACCGACAACCGCACCGGCCGCTCCTACGAGCTGCCGGTGCGAGACGGCACCCTGCGCGGGCTCGACTTCCGCCAGGTGAAGACGCACGAGGACGACTTCGGCCTGATGGTCTACGACCCCGGCTATGCGAACGTCGCCTCCTGCCGCAGCGCGATCACCTACCTCGACGGCGACGCGGGCGTGCTCCAGTACCGGGGCTATCCGATCCAGGATCTCGCGGAGCGCTCGAGCTACCTCGAGGTCGCCTACCTGCTGATCCACGGCGAGCTGCCGAGCAGGGCGCAGCTCGATGAGTGGGTGCACCAGATCACGATCCACACCTTCGTGCACGAGAACGTGAAGGGCTTCATGCAGGGCTTCCGCCACGACGCGCACCCGATGGGGATGCTGCTCGGCTCGGTCGGCGCGCTCTCGACCTTCTATCCGGACGCGAACGAGATCGGCGACCCCGAGAACAGGGACATCCAGACGATCCGCCTGATCGCGAAGATGCCGACGCTCGCCGCCTTCGCCTTCAGGCACATCAAAGGGCAGCCCTACGTCTACCCGGACAACGACCTCACCTACGCGGGCAACTTCCTCTCGATGATGTACAAGATGACCGAGCTGAAGTACGAGCCCGACCCACGCCTCGAACGGGCGCTCGACGTGCTCTTCATCCTCCACGCCGACCACGAGCAGAACTGCTCGACCTCGGCGGTGAGGGGCGTCGGCTCCTCCCGCGTCGACCCCTACTCGGCGATCGCGGGCGGCATCGCCGCGCTCTACGGGCCGCTGCACGGAGGTGCGAACGAGGCGGTGCTGAGGATGCTGCACCGGATCGAGCGAACGGAGAACATCCCCGACTTCCTGAAGGACGTCGAGGCGGGCAAGGAGCGCCTGATGGGCTTCGGGCACCGGGTCTACAAGAACTTCGACCCGCGCGCGACGATCATCAAGTCCGCGGCGGAGGACGTCTTCGAGGTGATCGGCAAGCGCAACCCGCTGCTCGACATCGCGCTCGAGCTCGAGAAGATCGCGCTGCAGGACGACTACTTCATCGAGCGCAAGCTCTACCCGAACGTCGACTTCTACTCGGGCCTGATCTACGAGGCGCTCGGGCTGCCGGTCGAGATGTTCCCGGTGATGTTCGCGATCGGGCGCACCTCCGGCTGGATGGCGAACTGGCTCGAGCAGGTTCAGGACGAGGAGCAGCGGATCGCGCGGCCGCGCCAGGTCTACACGGGCGGGCGCGACCGCGAGTACGTGCCGATCGAGCAGCGGGGCTAAAGCACGAGCGTCGCCCCGTGGCGGCGCAGCCAGGCGCGGTGCTCGCGCCAGCTTGGCCAGCGCCGCTCGACCAGCGCCCAGAAGCGGGGCGAGTGGTCGCGGATCTGCAGGTGGCAGACCTCGTGCCAGATCACGTACTGCAGCACCGGCTCGGGCGCGAGCAGCAGCCGCCAGTTGAAGCTCATCGCGCCCGAGGCCGAGCACGAGGCCCAGCGGCTGCGCTGGCCCCTGATCGCAAGGGCGCTGTAGCGGAGGCCGACGGCGGCGGTCGCGGCATCGAGGCGCGCAGCGACCTCGTCGCGCGCGGAGCGGCGGTAGAAGCGCTCGAGCGCCTGCTTCGGCTCGACCGCCGGCACGAGCAGCCTCTCCCCCTCGCGGCGGACGATCACACGCCCTGGCTCGCCCACGAGCTGAAGCGGCTTCCCGAGATAGGGAACCGTGCCGGCCCGCGCAGCGATCGCTTGCCTCACGATCGCGACCTGGGCGAGCCGCCGCTCGATCCAGGGTCGCAGCTCGGCGATCGCGGCTGCCGCGGCGCGCTCGGGCGCGCGCTGCGGCAGCACTACCTCGATCTCCGCCTCGGCGCTCACGTTCACGCTCACGCGCCTCGCGCGCTCGGAGCGGCGCACGCTGTACTCGATCGCTCTCGTCGTCGTGTCAGCGATGGCTCCCGTCCTCGCGCCTGCAAGCGCCTCCCCCGCGGCCCGCGATCTAGTCACGTCCGGCGATGCTATGCGGCGCGGCGGCCGTGAGACCACCAGGCGACGGGGTGGCCGCCAGATCCCGCGGCCGCCAGGGGCGCAGCAGCTTCAATGCCGAGACGATCGCCCTCGTCGCGGGCGAGCGGTTCAGCGTGTAGAAGTGGATGCCAGGCGCCCCTGAGGCGAGCAGCTCCGAGCACTGCAGCGTCGCGTAGGCGACGCCGAAGTCGAGCACCGCCTCCGGCTTATCGGCGCGCAGATGCAGCTCTCGGCGCAGGCCCTCCGGGATCGAGGCGCCGCACATCTGCGCCATCCGCTCGAGCTGGCCGACGTGCGTGATCGGCAGGATGCCAGGGATGATCGGCGCCTCGATGCCAGCGGCGCGTGCGCGCTGCACGAAGTCGAAGTAGAGCGCGTTGTCGAAGAACAGCTGCGTGATGAGGAAGTCGGCGCCCGCCTTCACCTTCTCGGCGAGGTGCCGCAGGTCGTCCTCGGCACTGCTCGCGTGGATGTGGGTCTCCGGGAAGCAGGCCGCCCCGATCGCGAACGGGTAGCGCTCTCTGATCAGCGCGACGAGCTCACTCGAGAACTCGAGCCCGCCGTCCGTCTTCACCCACTCCTCCTCGCCCGCGGGAGGGTCGCCGCGCAGCGCGAGCACGTTCTCGATCCCGACCTCGAGCATGTCGTCGAGCGTCGCGGTCAGCTCGTCGACGGTCGCCCCGACGCAGGTGAAGTGCGCCATCGCCTCGAGGCCGAAGTCGCGCTTTATCCCCCGCACGATCTCGATCGTCTTCTCGCGCGTCGAGCCGCCGGCGCCGTAGGTGACCGAGACGAACGAGGGCTGCAGCGTGCGCAGCTCGCTCAGCGCGTCCTCGAGGTTGCGATCGCCCTGCTCCGTCTTCGGCGGGAAGAACTCGAAGGAGAACGAAGGCTCGCCGGAGGCGAGTATCTCGTCGATGCGCATGTCGGTCAGTGTGCCACCCACCGCTCCGGCTCGCCAGGCAATCGCTCTGCTTGGCCGACCCGCTCGAGGTGCGTCAGCATCGAAAGCGTCTCCGTCAGCAACCAGGGCCCGTTGCCGGCGGGCAGGCTCGGGTCGTAGGCGCGGGGCACGACCTCGAACGCGGTGAGCGGCTCCTGCTCGATCACGGCCGCGACCTTCGTCAGGCGCTGGGCGACGAGCGCCTCGTTCGCATGCACGTGCGCCCGCACGTCGGTGAACGTGCGCCCGTGGCCCGCGAGGCACAGGCGGGCGTCGAGCGCGTCGACGATCTGCAGCGAGCGCAGGAACTCGCCGACCGGGTCGGGCGAGTGCCCGTAGTCGAAGTACGGCGCAACCCTTCCGAGCAGGTGGTCGCCTGAGATCAGCAGCCTGTGCTGCGGCTGGAAGAGGCAGATGTGGTTCGGGGCGTGCCCAGGCGTCTCGTGGACGACGAAGGGGCCGAGGTCGGTCTCGACCGCGTCGCCCTGCTGCAGCGGGCGGTGCGGATCGATCGCGGCCGCGATCCCAGGCTCGTTGGAAAGTCGCTGCTCCATGTAGCGGCGCAGGACCTCCTCTGGCACGCCGCTCTGGCGCGCGATCTCGAGACGCCGCTGCAACTCCCCCTCCTGGTCCTCGAACATGCGCCGCATGCGGCCCTCGTCGGGCTTCATCCACAGCTCGCACCCCGCGCGCCGCACGACGCTCGCCGCCTCGCCGCAGTGATCGGAGTGCGAGTGCGTGCAGACGACGAGCGTCGCGTCCTCGAGACTCAGGCCGCACATCTGCAGCGACCATTCGAGCTGCGCAAGCGAGCCGGGCTGGTGCATGCCGGTGTCGAAGAGCACGAACTCCCTGCCGCGGCCGACCGCCCAGGCGTTGCAGTGAGGCACGCCCGGCCAGGGGAGCGGCAGCCGCAGCCGGAAGGCCCCGGGCAGCACGCGTTCCCCCCGTCCGAGCTCGCGCTTGCCGCCTGCTCGCGTCTCAGCCACGGCGCGCACACTATCTGCCACCGGACCCTTGCAGGCCAAGGGTGAGTCTCTAGACTCGACCCAGTGAGCGAGCCCTCGAAGGTCCAGGAGGCCGCGGCCCGCCTCCAGCATGCGAGCGGGAGCGGCAGGCGCGAGGCGGAGACGGTCGCGCGCAGCTACTTCGAGGCGATCGCGCGCCGCGACGTGCAGGCGGCGCTCTCGCTGTGGGCGTCAGGCGGTCGCGAGCGCGTCCTCGGCCTGCGCGAGGAGGTCGCGCCGGAAGGCGTAAGAGCGGTGATCGAAGAGCTGCTGCACGCCTTTCCGGACCTCCGCTTCGAGGTTCTCGCGACGACCTCCGAGGAGGATCGCTGCGGGGTGCAGTGGCGGCTGACGGGAACGTTCGCGGGCCCTGGCAGCATCAACGGGCTGCAGCCGACCGGCGACCTCGTGAAGCTCGAAGGGCTCGACCTGCTCACGGTCCGCGACGGCCTCATCCAGGGCAACGACTCCTACCTCGACACGATGGAGCTCGCGCGCGCGGTCGGCCTCATGCCGCCGCTTCGCTCGCCGTTGCAGCGGCGGATGATCGGCGCCTACAACCTGAAGACGCGCCTCGCGCGCATCTCGATCAGCGAGGCGGAGCTGATCGCGACCGGCGTCTGGGTCGTGCAGGGCCAGCCGGGACGCTGCAACGTCTACCTGGTCGAGGACGAAGGCGGCGTGACGATGTTCGACGCCGGCGCCCGCACGATGGTGCGTTCGCTCGCGAGCGCGGCCGCGAAGCTCGGGGGCTTGCGACGGATCGTGCTCGGGCACGGCCACACAGACCACCGCGGCGCCGCGCCGAGCTTCGACGTGCCGGTGCTCTGTCACCCCGACGAGGTGCAGGACGCGGAGGGCAGCGGCGGCTTTCGCTACTGGCCGCCCGACCTCGAAGGGCTGCCGAGCCCGCAGCGTCAGGTCCACCGCATCCTGCACCGCCTCGCCTGGGACGGCGGGCCTGTGAAGATCTCGGGCACCGTGAGGGAGGGCGACGAGATCGCCGGCTTCCAGGTGATCGATCTGCCTGGGCATGCCCCCGGCCTCATCGGCCTCTGGCGCGAGTCGGACAGGCTCGCGCTCTGCAGCGACTGCTTCTACACCCTCGACATGTGGGGCCGCGACTGCCCGCCGCACCTGCCGGAGAAGCTCTACAACCTCGACACCGAGCAGGCGCGGGCGAGCATGTTCAAGCTCGCCGCCCTGCAGCCGGCAGCCGCCTGGGCTGGGCACGCGAAGCCGGTCACCGGCGACGTGCGAGGCCAGCTCGAAGCCGGCGCGAGGGAGAGCTGAGCTTGGCGAAGGGCAGGCGCGGCCGCCGCCGCCCGCACGCGGGACCCCCTCCGACCGGCGCCCGCAGGCGTGAGAGCGGCATCGAGCCGAGCGCGCCGAGCGTCGACTACGCGGACGAGCAGGGCAACGTGCTGACGCTGCGGGGATCGCTCACGATCGGGGCCCGGCGGGAGCACGCGCAGGCGCTGTCGGGCGCAGGCGCGAGCGCCGCGGCGACGCCGCAGGACCTCGCCCAGCGCGCGTTCGAGCTGCTGTTCGAGCGGCTCGCGGTGCGCTGGGAGATCGCGGGCGCGCCGATCGAGCGCCAGCGCGAGCTGCTCGCCCGCTTCAGGGCGGCGAGCCCGCAGGAGCGCGCGTTCGTGCGCGACGCGCTGCGCAGGCACTGCGAGGAGCGCTTCCCGGACGTGACGGCGCCCTGACGGCAGGACATCAGGAGACACCGCGAAGCACGCCGCACCGGCGCCCGCTACTTTGCCGACGATGCGCCGCACGAAGATCGTCGCCACGATCGGCCCCGCCTCGCGGGACCCGAAGACGCTGCTCGCGATGGTGCAGGCGGGCATCGACGTCGCCCGCCTCAACTACTCCCACGGGACGCTCGAGGAACACGCCGAGACCGCGCGACGGGTGCGTGAGGCCGCCGGCCAAGCGGGCAGGCCGGTCGCGATCCTGCAGGACCTGCCGGGCCCGAAGCTGCGCATCGGGCCGCTGAAGGACGGCGTCGCCGAGCTGAAGCCGGGCGACCGCCTCACCCTCTCCGGCGGGGCGGAGGAGGTCGGCGACGCGCGCCGCATGACCGTCTCCTGGATTGGTCTTGCAAGCGCGCTGCAGGAGGACATGGTGATCTACCTCGCCGACGGCTCGATCCGGCTGCGCGTGGCCGCGACGCGCCCGGGCGAGGGCGAGATCGACGCGCAGGTCGAGGTCGGCGGCACCGTCGCCTCCCGCCAGGGGCTGAACGTCCCCGGCCCCGTCGACGAGCTGCCCGCGGTGCCTGAGGAGGACCTGAAACTGCTGGAGCACGGCGAGTCGATCGGCGTCGACATGATCGCGCTCTCGTTCGTGCGCAGGCCGCAAGACGTCGAATTCGTGCGCGGGCACACGCGCCTGCCGCTGATCGCGAAGATCGAGAAGCCGCAGGCCGTCGAGCGTGCGGAGGAGATCATCAAGGTCGCCGACTGCGTGATGGTCGCGCGGGGGGACCTTGGCATAGAGCTGCCGATCGAGCGCGTGCCGATCGTCCAGAAGGAGCTGCTGCGCACCGCGGGCAGGCTCGCGCGGCCGGCGATCACCGCGACCCAGATGCTCGACTCGATGGTGAACTCCTCGCGGCCGACGAGAGCCGAGGTCGCCGACGTCGCGAACGCGATCCTCGACGGCACGGACGCGGTGATGCTCTCCCAGGAGACCGCGATCGGCGCCCACCCCGTAGAGGCGGTCGCGATGATGGCCGCGATCGCGAAGCAGACCGAGGCGGTCCTCCCATACGAGGAGTGGAACGCCTCCCGCGTGCTGCGCAGAGATGCAGACCCCGCGTATACGCTCGCGCACAGCCTCTGCCTCGCGGCCCGCGAGCTGCATCTGCATGCGCTCGTCGTGCCGACGCTCTCAGGCCGGTCCGCCCGTCTCGTCTCCGCTCACCGGCCGACGGTCCCGATCTACGCACTCTCGCCCGGACGCGAGACGGTGCGCCGCTGCGGGCTGATGTGGGGAGTCCAGGCGGCCTCGATCCGGCGCCACGAGACGACCGAGGCGCTGATCGCCGACGCCGCGAGGCGCGTCGTCGAGCTCGGCTGGTGCGAGCGCGGCCAGCGCATCGGCATCACCGCCGGGCTGCCAAGCGGCAAGCCTGGCACGACGAGCCTCGTCCAGATCCAGGTCGTCTGAGCGCTCAGCCGCCGGCCGCCACACCGGCGTGGCCGTAGAATTCCGCCTCTTCGCGGCCGAGCTCGGTCACGGGCTCGTCGCCGTACATCCACTCCCGCGCGATGCGGTGCCAGTTCACACGCGCCCGCAGCTGGGAGAGCACGGCGAGCGTCAGCATCTCCATCCGCCGCCCGAACAGGTGCTCTGGGCGCATGCTCTGATGGCGCATCTCCCTGAAGTGGCTCGAGCGCGGATCGGAGCTTTCGATCATCACCTCGGTCGCGATCTCGGGGCTGAGCTCGACCACTTCGTCGGCGGTCGTGTACCACCAGATCGCGTCCTCGACGTAGGCGAGCAGGTGATCGGGGTGCACCCGCTCTGGTTCGGGCAGGAAGCCGGAGTCGGCGAGCAGCTTGTGCAGGGCCTTCGCGTCGTGCTCGCAGACGGCCCGCTGACAGGCGAGCTCGAGCTCGACCGCAGCGCCGTCCATGCGCTTGAAGAGCCCGAAGTCGAGGAACGCGACTCGCCCGTCGTCGAGCATCAGGAAGTTGCCGGGGTGAGGGTCGCCCGAGAACTGGCGGTGGCGATAGAGGCAGCCGAGGAAGAACCGGAAGACGATCTCGCCGATCCGATCGCGCTCCTCCTGGGGGTAGCCCTTCAGCTCCTCGAAGCCGACGCCGCTGATCAGCTGGGATACGAGCACCCGCTCGCGCGAGAGCTCGCTCACGACCTCGGGCACGACGATGAAGGGATGCCCGCGGAAGATCCGCCCGAGCGCGCGCTGGTTCTGGGCCTCGAGCTCATAGTCGAGCTCCTCCCCGATCCGCTCGCGCACCTCGCCCGCGAGCGCCTTCACGTCGAGCTGCGGCGCCATCCGCTTCATCAGGCGCATGATCATGTCGAGGTTCTGCAGGTCCGCGCGCACCGCGGCGGCGACGCCCGGGTACTGGACCTTCACCGCGACCTCACGCCCGTCCTCGCGCAGGGTCGCCCTGTAGACCTGGCCGATCGAGGCCGCGGCGACCGGCTCCTCCTCGAAGCTCTCGAACACGCTGCCGATCCGCTCGCCGAGGTCCTCTTCGATCACGCGCTTCATCTGCTTGAAGGACACGGTCGGGGCGGCGTCTCGCAGCTTCGCGAGCTCGCGCTGGAACTCCTCCCTGAACTCCTCCGGGACGAGGCCGACGTCGAGGAAGGACATCACCTGGCCGAGCTTCATCGCCGCGCCCTTCATCGTCCCGAGCACGCTGACGATCTGCTTCGCGGTCTCGAGCTGGCGTCTGGCGAGCGCAGCCTCGGCGGCGGACCCGCTGCGCGTCACGTTCGCGGCGCGGGTGCCGAACTGCTTCACCGCCTCGGTCGCCGCAAGCCGCCCAACGGTCGCCGTCCGGCGCACTCGGGACGTCGGGATCTTCTCGGTGCCTGCCACGCACTGAATCCTACGAACTGGCCGCGGGGCGGCGACGCCGTCCAAGGGCGCTGCACGCGCGCCGAACCTTCACCGAAGGAGGGCTGGGCGCGGTCCAGGTTCGCGGCGTGGCGGCCGCGACCGGCCTCAGGCGACCTCGACCTGCGAGCCCGGGACGATGTCGTCGCCGCCGTCAGGCCAGCGCACCCAGGCCTTGCTGCCGCCGTCGTAGTCGCGGCCCAGCAGCACGAGCGTCGCCCGCTCGCCCATCGCGGTGCAGGGCTTCGCGCCCTCGGGATCGAGCCCTCGCCAGATCCGGACGAAGTCGTTGCTCTCCCACTCCTGCCCGACCGTGCTTGGCTCCGAGTGGCCCGGATGGATCACGGTGTCGTGCGGCAGCTCCATCAGCGTGCCCATGATCGAGTCCTTCAGGTCGACGTAGGTCGTGTGCCCAGGCGCGCGCACCCCTCCGACGGAGCCCTTGAACAAGGTGTCGCCGGTGAAGACGGCGGCGCCCTCGCCGGCGAAGCCGCCTGGCGCGGTGCTCTGGCTGCGCATCGCGCCCTGCCGCTCCGCGGCCCTCGCGGACTCGCTCACGAGGAACGAGAGCATCCCCGCGGTGTGCCCCGGGGTGTGCAGCGGCCGCACCTCGAGGCCGCCGATCTCGAGCACGCTGCCCGCATCGATCTCGCCGATCGCGTCCTTGTCGCTCAGCAGCTGTCGCTCGAGCGGCTGGATCAGGACCTCGATCGAGGGCCAGTGCCTGCGCAGCGCGTCGACCTCGCTCACGTGGTCGAAGTGGTGATGGGTGAGCAGCACGTGGGTGGGGCGCAGATCGAACCGCTCGGCGAGCCGGATGAGCGGCTCGACCGGCCCGCCGGCGTCGACGAAGAAGGCCTCGCTCCCCTCTCCTGCGGCGACGAGGTAGGTGTTCGACAGGAACTGGGGATGCATCGAGCGCTCGACGATCATGGCGGCATCCTTGCACGGAAGCCGATCGCTCGCGGGCCGCGTCGCGCTCGCTCGCTCGCACGGAAGCCGATCGCCCGCGGGCTGCTGCCGCCTCGCTCGCGCGAGTGAAGCGAGACGACCTACACTCCGCAGATGGCCCTCATCCACACCTGCTACCGCGTCACCGACATCGACCGCTCCGTCGCCTTCTACGAAGCGCTCGGCTTCGAGGAGACGGGGCGCGTCCCGATCAGGGACGAGGCGGTCAACGTGTTCATGAACCAGCCTGGCGACGGCGACATGCCGCGCCTCGAGCTCACCTACAACTTCGGCGTCGACTCCTACGAGCTCGGCAGCGGCTACGGCCACATCGCGATCACGAGCGCAGACCTCGATGCGACGCTGCAGCGCCTCGCGGAGCAGGGCATCGAGCCCGAGCGCCCGCCCTACCGCGTGCGGGAGGGCGGCTCGCGCCTCTGCTTCGTGCACGATCCGGATGGGTACCGGATCGAGATAATCGAGATGGCCTGACGGATCAAACGCAGCAGACGCCCGCCCCGCTCCGCGCCTGCACGCCGTCGAGCAGCCGCCAGTTGCCTTCGAGCGCCGCCTCCGCGCGCGCGAGCACGCGCTCGGCGTCGCGATCGCTCGCGAGGCTTTGGAGCAGGTCGCCCGCCTGTCGCGCGTGCTCGACGTCGAGCGTCCGGTGCAGCTCGAAGTAGGAGAGACCAGGCGAGCAGTCGGCGAAGCCGTAGTGCTCTTGCAGGCCGGCGAGCTTCGTCTCCGAGATCTGGGGCTGCGACGCCTCGAGCGCGTAGAGCACGCCGAGGCGCTCGAGCAGGTCCTCGCCGCTAGTCCACGCCTCCGCGCACTCGGAGGTCTCAGGCAACGGCGGTGCGGCGTCTGCGCCGGTCGCCTCGACGAACCTGTCCCACAGCTCGACGTGACCGCGCTCCTCCTCGGCGTGGCGAAGCAGGCCCTCGCGCTCGCGCGGACCCGCCGCCTGCGCTGCGACGAGCGACGCGTCGGCGAGCGCGATCACCGCGTGCCTGTACTGGCCTGCGTAGAGGGTGAGCTCCTCGGGCTCGAGCGCCCCAGCGCTCCAGCGCTCGTAGAAGGGGTGCTTCAGAACGTCGATACGGGCGCGTGCGTCGTCGAGCAGCTTGATGATGTCCATCGCGAGGTCTCCCAATTCGTGTCGGCGGCGATCGCTCGCCCTCTGCGACGAGGATGCTATGTGGTGGAGCGGCGGTGGAGTCAGGCGGCCGGTGACTCAGACGTGCTTGTGTGCGCAAGCGGCATGCTCCTGGATGCAAGCAGCGTGGCGAGGTGCGCAAGCGCGGCGTGCCTGCGCGGCCGGTCCGCCGAGCCGGTACGCTTGCGCTGCAGAGATGGCTCACGCCGGCAAGGTCGCGAAGAACCTCGAGCGCTTCGTCCAGGCGGTCGCAGCGCACGACCGCGAGAACCCGACGCACACCGCCTGGGGGATCGGCCTCTCCCACTTCGACATGGAGCGGCTCGGGTTCGAGGAGGGCGAGGAGATCATCCCTGGCATCACGATCCAGACCGACGGCGGCGTCAGCGGCAACTTCAGGGTGCTCTGCGACGGCCAGCACGACGAGGGACAGGTCGAGGCCGAGGAGGAGGTCGTCGAGGCGGTCTCCACGCAAGAGGTGCCAGTCGCGCCCGCGAGTCCGCGCATGCCGTAGGCGGCAAGCTGGCGGCGCTGCGATCGCGCCGCCGTAGTGGGCGAGCTGGCGGCATTCCGATCGCCCTGCCGCAGGCGGCGATCTGACGGCACTTCGATCGCGCGATGGCCGGCGCGCTGCGCGACTCAGGAGACGACCGGCGAAGGCACGCCCGCGCGCGCGGCGATCAGGCCGGCGAGGCGCTCGATCGTCGGGCAGGCGATCTCGTGACGGGCGCCGGCCCTCAGGACCGCGCCCGCGATCGCGTCGAGCTCCGGGGGCCGCCCCGCCGCGATGTCGCGCTGCATCGAGCTGCCGAGCGACGCGTGGGCGGCGCTCAGTTCGGCGAGCGCCTGAGCGGGGTCGATGCTCGCTCCCTCCGCCTGCGCGACGGCGCAGCCCTCCTCGATCGCGCCGAGCAGGTCGGCCCGCAGCTCGGGCGTGTCGCGGATCGGGCCGATCGGCAGGTCGTAGGCGCTCGTCACGCAGGCGAGCGCGTTGAGGCGCACGAGCTTGCCCCACATCACCTCCGCCTCGGAGCGCAGCACCTGAGCGGGCACGCCCGCGCGCTCGAGCGTCGCCGCCAGCCGCACGCACCGCTCCCGCACAGCCTCCGACGGGGGAGCCATGTCGACGCGCAGGAAGGGGCTCGTGTGCACGACCACGCCGGCCTCGGGCCGGTCGGACTCGACTCTGATCGCGCCGGCGGCGACCGTCTGCGGATCGAAGCGATCGCGCAGCAGCGCGAGGTGATCGACGCCGTTGAGCAGCGGCAGCACGAGCGGAGGCTCGATCTCGACCCGGTGCAGGGCCGCCTGCAGCCCGATCGCCTTCGTCGCGACGATCAGGGCGTCGACCTGCTCGGCGAGCGTCGGGGTCGCCTTTGGCTGTGTGACGAGCTCGCCGAGGCGCACGCTGCTGAGACGGATGCCGCGCGCCTCGATCGCCTCGCACGTCGACTCCCTCGCGACGACGATCGCCTCCGTGCCCGCGTGCTCGAGCGCCGCCGCGAGCAGCCCGCCGACGCCGCCGGGGCCGAGCACCGCGATCCTCACGACGCCTCCGGCGGCTGCGGGGGGCCGAGCACCGCGATCCTCATCGGGCCTCCGCAACCGGCAGCGGGTCGATCAGGACGCCCGGGTTCATGATGCCGCGCGGGTCGACCGCGGCCTTTGCGGCGCGCAGCGCGAGAGCGAACGGCTCCGGGCGCTGCTTCTGATACCAGGGCCGGTGCTCGCGCCCGACCGCGTGGTGGTGGGTGATCGTGCCGCCCGCCTGCGCGAGCGCGTCGGAGACCGCTCGCTTGATCGCGTCCCACTGGTCGATCTCCTCGCCTCGCCGCCCAGGGGCGAGCACCGTGTAGTAGACGGCGGGTCCGTCCGGATAGACGTGCGTGAAGCGGCAGGTGACGCGGGCTTCGCCCTGGCGAGGGCCGCAGCGCAGCCCGGTCGCCTCCTCCACCGCCTGCGAGGCGGCTTCGAGCACGCGCTCGTGCAGCGAGCCGAAGCGATCCCAGGTGATCGCCGTCTCGAACGTCTCGGAGATGACGCCGATCGACACGAGCGTGTCCCTCACGTAGGGCGCCCTGAAGAACGCCTCGCGCCAGGTGGAGGCGGCGCCTGTCGACCCTCCCGAGTCCCCGCTCTGCGGATCGCTGCGCCGCACCGTCTCCCACCGCCCTCCGTGATCGGCGCAGATCTGCAGCGCCCGCTCGATCGAAGCGTCGACGCGATGGTCGACGGACTCGAAGCCGAGGATGAGCAGCGCGGCCTCGCCGTCGCCCGCGCCGGTGAGCGCCGCCTCCGCTTCGTCGACCAGCCGGCAGTTCGCCGGATGCAGCCCCGACTGGGAGAGCTCGCGCACGCACTGCGCGCCCTGATCGAAGCTCGGGAGCTTCACCGCCGCCTGGGCGCGAAAGCGCGGGCGCGGCTGCACCCTCATCCACGCCTCGGTGATGACGCCAAGCGTGCCCTCGGAGCCGAGCAGCATGCGGTCGGGGCTCGGGCCGGCGCCCGACCCCGGCAGCCGCGCCGACTGCCACAGCCCCGTCGGCATGATCGCGCGAACCGACTCGACGAGCTCGTCTATGTGCGTGAAGAGCGTCGCGAAGTGCCCGCCGGCGCGCGTCGCGATCCAGCCGCCGAGGGTCGAGAGCTCGAAGGACTGGGGAAAGTGGCGCAGGGTGAGCCCGTGCGCCGCGAGCGCCGCCTCGAGCTCCGGGCCGGTCGCTCCCGCCCCGATCCGCGCGCTGCGCGAGACCTCGTCGACCTCGAGCAGCGCATCGAGGCGGCGCAGGTCGATCGAGATCGCGCCGTTGCAGTGCGAGGGCACCCTCGGCTCGATCCCCGAGACCACGCTCGTGCCACCGCCGTAGGGGACCGCCGCGACGCGCTCGTCCTCACACCACTGGAGCAGCGCCTCGATCTCACGCTCCTCAGACGGGAAGGCGACGAAGTCGGGGGGGTGCTCGAAGCGGCCGCGCAAGCCGCAGACGACGTCCTTGTAGGACTTGCCAAGCGCGTGCGAGGCGCGCGCGTGGACGTCGGCCGCGCAGATGTGGGCGAGGTCGGCGGGCGGGATCAGCCGTGGCTTGCTCAGCCTCACCTGCGAGAGCGGCAGCGGCTGCTCCGGCTCGACGTCTCCGAAGCCGAGATGCGAGGCGATCGCCGCGGCCTGCTCCTGCAGCTGAGACGGCGAGGGCTGCTCGTCCTCGAACCCCCACCCCCAATGCTTTCGCCTGCGAGCCCCCATGCTCGCGAGTCTATTCTTGTGGTTGGCATGTCCGCGAAGGAGCGATCGCAGTCCCCGACGGATGCGCACGGCGTCGAGCTGCTCGCCAGCGGCCCCTGGCAGCTCGACCAGGTGCGGGCACGCTGGCGCGAGGAGCACTTCGAGCCGACGCCGGAGCAGGCGAGAGCGGCCGACGTCGCGATCGCGGGCCTGCGGGAGCGCGGCTCGCCCAGCCACGACGGGCTCGCCGGCCGCCTCGTCGACTACAGCCTCAGGCCCGACGGGATCGTGCTCGAGCTGCAGCCGCTGCGCTGGGCGCTGCGGCTCGTCGAACGCGACGCCTCCCGCAGCGTCGCCGCGCTGTGCGTGATCCGGTCCGCGGACGGGCGCTGGCTCGCGGGCCGTCGCGCGCCCTGGCTGTCCTCCTGGGCCGGACAGTGGGCGCTCGGAGCGGGAGGCGCGGTCGATCTCGGGGAGAACCCGGCGGACACGCTCGCCCGCGAGCTCGAGGAGGAGTGGTCTGTCAGCCCGGCGAGCATCCGCGGCGAGGCGCTGCTGCGACTGCCGCACGGACTCGTGATGTTCGTGGGCCAGGCGTGGCTGCAGGAGGGAGCGGAGGTCATCCCCGACCACGAGCACGACGCGCATGCGTGGTGGCCAGCCGAGGTCGAGCGATGGCCGATGGAGGCGACGGAGCCGCTGCGCCGGATGGCGCAGTGGCTGACGCGGTGAACGAAGAGAGCGAAGCGCTGGCGCGAGGACCGGCGCCCGGCGAGGCTTCGGCCCATCCCGGCGAGGCTTCGACCTATCCCAGCGAGGCTTCGGCCCATCCATATTCGCGCGCAGGCCGCACGCGAGTCGTGGACTCGCACCGCTCGCAGGTCGTCTTCGAGACGCTGAAGTGGACCTCCCTCTTTCACTCCTGTGTCTACCTCAGCCTGCTCGTGTGCGCCTTCGCGCTCGCCAAACCGGAGCCCGCGACATTCGTGCTCGGCCTCGGCCACGGGTTGCTGTGGATCTTCATGTCGATCGCCTGCGTGATCGCGGCGAGGCTGCGGATCGTGCCTCTGCGGCTCGCGGTCGCGGTCGCCGTGCTCGGGGGGATCGGCCCATTCTTCGGCAGCGGCGAGTTCCTGCGCGAGCAGCGGCGGCGCGCTCTCGCCAGATGACGCCACGCTAGAGTGGGGATTCGATGTCCACCGACACCACGGCCCAGCGGATCGTAGACGTTGTCACGCCGGCCGCCGGGGAGTCGGTGACAGAGGGAACGCTCCTCGAATGGCATGTGAAGCCAGGGGACGCGATAAAGCTCGACGAGACGATCGTCGAGATATCGACCGACAAGGTGGACGTCGAGCTCCCCTCACCGGCGACCGGCACCGTGACCGAGCTGCTCGTCGCCGAGGGAGACACCGTCACCGTCGGACAGGTGATAGCGAGGATCGCGGTCGGGGATGCGGAGGCAGGGGGACGAGCCGCCGCCGGAAACGGCGGCGCGGGAGGCGCCGCCGAGGACGCTCGGCCCGCATCCGCAGCGGACGCGGGCTCGGCGACAGCGGCCGCGGAGCCCGCCGAGCGGGGAGCGCCGCAGTCTGCAGGCGCATCCAAGGCCGACGCGCCCGCAGACGCGTCGACAGCCGCCGAGACGCCTTCGGGGCCAGCGCCTGCCGAGACCGCCGGCGGTGGGCGCATCTCCCCGGTTGCGGCACGCGTCGCCGCCGCCGAGGGTGTGAGCACGGCCGGCATGTCCGGCAGCGGGCCCGCGGGACGCATCCTGAAGGACGACGTGCTCGCCGCCGCGAGGGCCGGCGGCAACGGCGCGCTCGCCGCTGGACCGGCGCTCGAGGCGGCTGCGGAGAGCAGGCCGATGCGCGGGGCTGCCGCGATGCTCGCCAGGTACATGGAGGAGTCGCGCTCGGTGCCGACCGCGACGAGCTTCAGGACGATCACGGTGAGCGTCCTCGACGCGCGCCGGCAGGAGCTGAAGTCCGCCGGCCACAGGATCTCCTTCACGCACCTGATCGCCTATGCGATCGTGTGCGCTGCGGCCGAGATGCCGGTGATGGCCGACCACTTCGCCGAGATCGACGGCAAGCCGCATCGGGTCAGCGACGGCGCCGTCAACCTCGGCCTCGCCGTCGACGTCGAGCGCAGGGACGGCGGACGGACGTTGATGGTTCCCGTGATCCGCGATGCAGCGGCCCTCTCGTTCGACGGCTTCGTCGCGGCGTACGACGCGCTCGTCGAGAAGGCGCGCACGAACACGCTGCAGGCGGACGACCTCGCCGGCGCCAACGTCACGCTCACCAATCCCGGCGGGCTCGGCACCGTCGCCTCGGTGCCGCGCCTGATGGCGGGGCAGGGCACGATCGTCGCGACCGGCTCGATCGGCTATCCCGTCGGCCTCGCCGACATCGGCGCCGCGATCGGCGCGCAGAAGGTGATGACGATCACCTCCACCTACGACCATCGCGTGATCCAGGGCGCGGAGTCAGGGCGCTTCCTCGCGCGGATCGAGGAGCGCCTGCAGGGAGAGCACGACTTCTACGAGCGGGTCTTCGCAGCGCTGGGGCTCGCTGCCCCCGTGCCGCTGACCACCGTCGCGCCAGGGCAGGAGCGCGCCGCCGCCGTCCCGACGATCTCCACGCCCGCGCGCGAGGGCGAAGCCGCCCCGGCGGCGCTCGCGGCGCCCGACGAGCAGCTGCTGCAGGCGGTGAACGCGGCGGCGACGCTGGTCTCACGCGTGCGCAGTCATGGACACCTCGCCGCCAACCTCGATCCGCTCGGCAGCGAGCCGACCGGCGACCCGCAGCTCGACCCCGCCGCGGTCGGCCTCACGCCGCAGCTGATGGCTCAGATCCCCGCCTCGGTGCTGCAGACCCACGTCTCCGGCGAGACCTTCGCCGACGCGCTCTCGCACCTGTGCGAGATCTACTGCGGCACGATCGCCTACGAGGTCGAGCACATCGCCTCGCATCGCCAGCGCGGGTGGCTGCGCGAGAAGATCGAGTCCGGGGCCTTCAGAGCCAAGCTCGATCCGGTGAAGCGCGAGGCGCTGCTGCGGCGCCTGATCGAGGTCGACGCGCTCGAGCGCTTCATGCACAAGGCCTATCTCGGCCAGCACCAGTTCTCGATCGAGGGCCTCGACATGACGGTGCCGATGCTCGACGAGCTGATCCAGCTCTCGGCGTCCGCGAGCGCGCGCGAAGTCGTCGTCGGGATGGCGCACCGCGGCCGCCTCAACGTGCTCGCTCACAACCTCGGCCGCTCCTACGACACGATCTTCGCCGAGTTCGAGGGCGCCTCGAGGCTCGAGGTGGTGACGACGATCCCGCAGGGGGGCACCGGAGACGTCAAGTACCACCACGGCGAGCACGGCACCTACAAGCTGCCTGACGGCGGCTCGATCAACGTCAACCTCGAGTCGAACCCGAGCCACCTCGAGTACGTCGCGCCGGTCGTGCAGGGCGCGACGCGGGCGAGCCAGACCTCGCGCAAGGGGCCACATGCTCTCCAGGACACGAACGCGACGGTGCCGGTCGTGATCCACGGCGACGCCTCCTTCCCGGCGCAGGGCGTCGTCGCCGAGACGCTCAACCTGCAGGCGCTCGACGGCTACAAGGTCGGCGGCACCGTCCACCTCATCATGAACAACCAGATCGGCTTCACGACCGATCCCGAGGACGCGCGCTCGACCCGCTGGGCCTCCGACCTCGCGAAGGGCTTCGACGTGCCGATCATCCACGTCAACGCCGACGATGTCGAAGGCTGCATCAGCGCCGTGAGGCTCGCCTTCGCCTTCCGTCAGGAGTTCGGCCATGACGTGCTGATCGACCTGATCGGGTACCGCCGCTTCGGTCACAACGAGTCCGACGAGCCGGCCTATACGCAGCCGGAGCTGTACGCGAAGATCAAGGCGAAGAAGCGGGTCTTCGAGGTGTGGGGCGAGCAGCTGATCGCCGAGGGCCTCATAAGCGAGGAGCAGGTCGATCAGGTCGGGCAGAGCGTGTGGGACAACCTCACGCTGTTGCACCAGCGCCTGAAGGCGAGGATCGCCGCCGCTGCGGAGCACGGCGCCGTCGAGCACGGCACCGGCGAGTACACGCTCGACCGCTCCCCGAGCCCTGACGTCGGCACCGCGGTCGCGATCGAGCGGCTCGTGCAGCTCGGCGAGGATCTGCTGCGGACGCCGGATGACTTCACCGTCCACCGCAAGCTCGTGAAGCAGCTCGAGCGCCGCCGCGCCGCGCTGCACCCCCAGAGCGACGGCGGGAACGGCGGGGAGCCGCCGGGGGTCGACTGGGCGCACGCGGAGGCGCTCGCGTTCGCCTCGCTGCTGACGGAGGGCACCCCGATCAGGCTCACCGGCCAGGACACCGAGCGCGGCACCTTCAGCCAGCGCCACATGGTGCTGCACGACGAGCACACCGGTCGCGCCTTCTGCCCGGTGCAGAACCTGTCAGACGCGCTCGCGCCGCTCGAGCTGCACAACAGCCCGCTCTCGGAGCTCGCCTGCCTCGGCTTCGAGTACGGCTACGGCCAGGAGGCGCCGGACACGCTCGTGATCTGGGAGGCCCAGTACGGGGACTTCGTCAACTCCGCGCAGGTGATCGTCGACCAGTTCATCGTCTCGGGGCTCGCGAAGTGGGGGCAGACCTCGCGCCTCACGCTGCTGCTGCCGCATGGCTACGAGGGCTCCGGCCCAGAGCACTCCTCCGGGCGCCTCGAGCGCTTCCTCTCGCTTGCGGCCGAGGGCAACATCAGGGTCGCGAACCCGACGACGCCGGCACAGTACTTCCACCTCCTGCGCCGCCAGGCGAAGATCGCGAAGCGGCGGCCGCTGATCGTCACGACGCCGAAGTCGCTGCTGCGCCTGCCGCAGGCGGCGAGCAGCCTGCAGGAGCTCTCGGGCCAGAGCGCCTTCCAGCCCGTGCTGCCAGAGCCGGGCGTGCAGGACGAGAAGGTGACGCGGCTCGTGCTGTGCACCGGCAAGATCTACTACGACCTCGTCGGGCATTCGAGCCGCGCTCAGGCGGATGGGCTCGCGGTCGGCCGCGTCGAGCTGCTCTACCCGTTCCCGGAACGGCAGCTGCTGCAGCTGATCGAGCGATACGAGAACCTGCGCGAGATCGTCTGGGTCCAGGAGGAGCCGCGCAACATGGGCGCCCGGGCGCACATGTTCCCGCGCCTGATGCAGATCATGCCCGCGCAGATCCGCTTCGGCTACATCGGGCGCCCTGAGCGCGCGAGCCCCGGCGAGGGCTACCCCGCCGCGCACGCCGGCGAGCAGAGCCGGATCGTCAGCACCGCGCTCGACCTCGGCATCCCGATCTCCCAGTTCCCGCGCAAGACGCCTGGCGAGCGCTAGTCCCGCGCCCGCGACGGACCTGACCGACGGTCAGAACGCGGACGCTAACCTCGGACGAGCATGGTCGCCCTCGCTCGCTGGTGCGTCAGCCACCGCCGCCGCGTCGTCCTCGCGTGGGTGCTCGTCGCGGCGGTCGTGAGCGTCGCGGCCCAGGCCGTCGGGCGCGACTACGCGAACAACTTCTCGCTGCCGGGCACCGAGGCGCAGCGAGCGCTCGACCTCCTGCAGAAGCGGTTTCCCAGCCAGAGCGGCGACCTCGACCAGATCGTCTGGCGGGCGCCCGCCGGCAGCTCGGTCGACTCCCCCGCGGTGCGGGCCGCGATTCACCCGCTGCTCGAGAGGGTGAGCCGCCTGCCGCACGTCGTCGGCGTGCTCAGCCCCTACTCGAGCGCAGGGGCGGCGCAGGTCTCGCGCGATCGGCGCACCGCGTTCGCGACCGTCAGCTACGACAAGCGCGCGAACCTGCTGCCGCACAGCGCCGGCAAGGAACTGCTCGCCGCGATCGAAGGCGTCCACATCCGCGGCCTGCGGATCGCCGCCGGGGGCCAGGTCGTCGAGCAGGCGGAGCAGAGCGGCGTCGGCTTCGCGACGACGGTTGGCGTGATCGCGGCGCTTATCGTGCTGCTGCTCACCTTCGGCTCGCTGATCACGGCCGGGATGCCGCTCGTCACCGCGGGGCTCGGGCTGATCATCGGCGTCGGCTGCATCGGCCTGCTCACCCACGTCCTCAGCACGACGAACATCGCGCCTGACGTCGCGCTGATGATCGGGCTCGGCGTCGGCGTCGACTACGCGCTCTTCATCGTCACGCGCTTCAAGCAGGCCTACGCTAGCCATCGCGGCGACGTGACCGCAGCCGTGCTCGAGGCGATGGACACCTCCGGGCGCGCGATCGTGCTCGCGGGAGCGACCGTGATCATCGCGTTGCTCGGGATGTTCACGGTCGGCGTCTCCTTCCTGAACGGGATCGCGGTCGCAGCGGCGATCACCGTCGCGCTCGTGCTGCTCGCCTCGCTCACGCTGCTGCCCGCGATGCTCTCGCGCGTCGGCGCCCGCGTCGCGCGCGGCGGGCGCCTCAGCCGCAGGCGAGCGGAGGTCAGGCACGACGGCGACGAGCGGTCCGCCTGGCGCCGCTGGGCAGTCGGAGTCCAGGCGCACCCGTGGCCCTCGCTACTCGTATCGCTCGCGACGATGCTGCTCGTCGCCTCGCCGATCCTCGCGATGCGGCTGCAGAGCGGCGACGCCTCGAACGACCCGGTGAGCCACAGCACCTACAGGGCCTACACGATGCTCGCCGCCGGATTCGGCCAGGGCTTCAACGGGCCGCTGTCGGTCGTCGTGGAGCTGCGAGGGCGCGCAGCAGCCGCCACGCGCGGAGCGCCCGCCGCGCACGAAGCAGCTGCCGCACGCGCAGCAGCCGCCGCGCTGCCCGCGCTCGCCCGCCGGCTGCAGGCAACGAAGGGCGTCGCCGCGGTGCTGCCGCCAAGGGTCAGCTCCGCTGGCGACGTCGCCGTGATCCGGGTGTATCCCGTCTCGGCGCCGGAGGCGCTTGCGACGACCGAGCTCGTCAACCGGTTGCGCAACCAGGCGCTGCCTCCGCTGCAGCGTCAGACGGGGACTCGAATGCTCGTCGGCGGCTTCACCGCGGGCTCGATCGACTTCTCGCGCGTGCTCTCCGAAAAGCTGCCGCTGTTCATCGCGGTCGTCGTCGCGCTCTCGGCGCTGCTGCTGCTGATCATCTTCCGCTCGCTCGTCATCCCGCTGCAGGCGGCGGCGATGAACCTGCTCTCGATCGGCGGCGCGCTCGGCGTGATCACCGCCACATTCCAGTGGGGCTGGCTGGGCGGAGTCCTCGGCGTCCACGGCGGTCCGATCGAACCGTGGCTGCCGGTGTTCATGTTCGCGATCGTGTTCGGGCTCTCGATGGACTACGAGGTCTTCCTCATCTCGCGCGTGCACGAGGAGTGGGCGCACACGAGAGACCCATCGCGCGCGGTGCTCGACGGCCTCGCCTACACCGGCAGGGTGATCACCGCCGCGGCCGCGATCATGATCGTCGTCTTCCTCTCCTTCGTCGTAGGCGACGAACGCGCGATCAAGCAGTTCGGCCTCGGCCTCGCCGCCGCGGTGCTGCTCGACGCGGTCGTGATCCGCTGCCTGATGCTGCCCGCCGTGCTGCAGCTGATCGGACGCCGCACCTGGTATGTGCCGGGCTGGCTGGACAGGATGCTGCCGCGCATCGGCATCGAGGGGTCCCTCGAGCGGGCGCCCGTTGTCGTCGCGGCGCAGGAAGAGCCGGTGCCGCGAGAGCCGGTCGGCACGCTGCGCTGAGGCGCTCAGTGCGAGAACAGCGTCAGCTCCGGCTCGCGTTCTCCGCGCAGCACCTCGAGGTCGACCTCGACGCACTCGATCTCGCGCGCCTGCGCGAGCACGCGCGCCTGCGGCTTTATCTGCTGGGCGGCGAGCACGCCGCGGCAGGACTCGAACGCGGGGTCGAGCCGGATGCGCTCTAGGTAGCGGGCGAGCTGCTCTACCGCCTCGATCGTCGCGATCCGCTTGATCTCGACGGCGACCCACTCCTCCTCTCGCCCTCTGCACATCAGGTCGACCGGGCCGATGTCCGTCGGCCACTCACGCCTTACGAGCCTCAGCCCCTCGCCGCAGCGCTGCGGCTGCGCGGCGAGCAGCTCCTGCAGCTCGCGCTCGACTCCCTCCTTCTCGAGCGAGCTGCTCGCGTCGAGCTCGTGCTCGATGTCGGAGATCACCTCGCCGAGCGCGATCTCCACCCGATCCTCCTGGCGCTGCCGTCGCACCGTCAGGCCTGTGAGCCGCCCCTGCTCGTCATGCTGCTCCTGCAGCACGGTCGGCGGCGTCATCCAGTTGAGAGGCTTCACGGCGCCGCCGCCGTCGGCCCAGACCATGAAGGTGCCGTCCGCCTTCACCATCAGCAGCCGCACCGCCTCCGGCAGGCTCGTCGTCAGGCGCCCGACGTAGTTCACCTCGCAGCGGGCGACGATGAGGCGCATGCCCGCACCCTAAGGCGAGCGACGGACGCGCCTACGGCTCCTCGCCGCCCTCCCGCTCGACGCCGGCGTCGGCGCCGCCGCTCACCGTCTCGCGGAACTCCCGCACCCCGCGACCAAGCGCCCGTGCGACCTCCGGCAGCCGCTTCGGGCCGAGCACGAGCAGCGCGACGACGCCGACGAACAGCAGGTGGACGGGACTCTCGATGCCCATGCTCTGAGCGATGTTAGTAGGGGTGGACGTGGCTGGGCCGAAGTGGGCGCTGCCTGGCTGCAGCGGCTGACGCCAGGTGGGCCGCCGCCGCTGCCCTTACGCTCTCTGCCCGTGGCAGCCGAGGAGCGCAGGCAGCAGGGATCGAGATATCCGCCGCCTCCGGCCTCGGAGCCATTCTGGCCCGCACAGGCGACGATCCTCGCCGCGATCGCGCTGCAGCTGCTGCTGCCCTCGCGTCTCACGGTCGGGCCGCAGTGGCTGATCCCGACGCTCGAGGGAGCGCTGCTGATCGGCATGTTCCTCGCGACGCCGCGCGAGCTCGAGGGTCGGCATCCGCTGCGGCGCGCGACCGCAATTGGCCTCACCGCGTTCGTCAGCGCCGCGAACATCTACTCGCTCGGGGCGCTCACGCACTTCCTGCTGCATCACAACGTCGGCAAGGGCCGCGAGCTGATCGTCTCAGGCGTGCTGATCTGGCTGACGAACTTCCTCATCTTCGGCCTCTGGTACTGGGAGCTGGATCGCGGCGGCCCTGGCAGGCGCGCGGCCGGAGAAGACGGCGCGCCCGACTTCCTCTTCCCGCAGATGACCGACGACTCGATCGAGCCGCGGTCGTGGCGCCCGAAATTCATCGACTACCTCTACGTCTCGCTGACGAACGCGACCGCCTTCTCGCCGACGGACACGATGCCGCTCAGCAGCATGGCGAAGAGCGTGATGGGCGTCCAGGCGGTCGTCTCGATCGTCACGATCGGGCTGATCGTCTCCCGCGCGGTGAACATCCTCAACGCCTGAGCGCGCGCTCAGGCGGCCGCGGTCTCGGCGTCGAGCGCCCGCGGCGCCAGCTCTAGCACCCGCGCGAGCAACTCCTGCACCTCCTCGTCCTCCCGCAGCTGCAACGCGCGCTCGCAGGCGGCGATGCACTCGCAGACCCTGTCGCTTCTCGCGAGCGCATGCGCATAGCGACTCCACGCCTCGGCCGAGTCGTCGGCGATCAGCGTCGCCTGCTCGCAGGCGGAGATCTCGCCGCCGTGGTCGCCGGCGAGCGAGCGAGCGAGCGCGAGGTCGAGCAGCCCCTCGACGGTCGGCCCGATCCGCAGCGCCTGCTCGAGCGCTCGCAGCGCCCCCTCACGGTCGAGCAACCGCAGCCGCAGCCTGCCGAGGCGTTCCCAGGCGCTCGCGTCCTCAGGCCCGCGCTCGACGGCTCGGCCCGCAGCCTGCTCGGCGAGGTCGATCGCGCCCATGTCCTCATAGATGCGCGCCGCGAACCTGTGCGCCGCGGGCCGCTCGCGGTCGACGCGCGCCCAGTCGCGCACCGAGCGCGCCGCCGCGTCGAGGTTGCCCGCCTGCCAGAAGGCGAGCGTCATCAGCCGCAGCACGGCAACGTTGTCAGGCTGCGCGTCGCGCGCGTAGACGAGGCGCTGGGCGGCGAGCGCGTAGTCGCCCTCGGCCATTGCGTGCTGGGCGGCCGTCATGAAGCGCTCGACCCGCTCCTCCGCGGGGTCGGGCTTCGAGAAGTCGACGAACCTCATGCTGCCCGCGGGCACCGTCCTCACGCCGTGGCTGAAGCGCACCCGCGCCCACTGCTGCACCTCGTCCTCCTGCCCGCTGAAGTAGATGCCGCTCACCGTCCCGACGCCCCACTCTGGATAGGAGATGCAGCGCGCGTAGCGGTGCACGACCGAGTGGTCGGGGACCCTGCTGCCGAACGGATCGTGCTGCGCGCGCTCGTGCGCCTGCTCCCGCGCGCGCTGCTCGGCTTCGTAGGCCCTGCGCCCGGCCTCCTCGCGCGCCCTGCGCGCGGCCGCGGCGCTCGCCCGCACGGCGTTGCGGCTCACACGCCCGCCGCGTGAGGTCTCCGCGAGCCGCTCGAGGTGGTCGGCCGCCTCGTTGATCGCCTTCAGGTGGCGCTCGTGCTCGAACTGCCTGCCAGGCGGCGCGATGTCCGGATGCCAGCGCTTCGCCATCCGCCGGCGGGCGAGCTGGACGGCGCGCTTGTCGAACGGCGGCTCGAGCTCGAGCAGCAGGATGTGCTGCTCTATGTCGAGAACCCTCGCTGGCATGCAATCACGTTAGCGGTCGGGGCAAGTCGCGGCATCCTTGCGAGCCCGCCTGCAGCGACCCATCTCCTATCCTCATCGCGATGTCCTCCCAGTACGTGTTCACGATGCACCGGTTGAGCAGGGTGCATCCGCCGGACAAGACGGTGCTCTCCGAGATCACGCTCGCATTCCTGCCCGGGGCGAAGATCGGCGTGCTCGGCTACAACGGCGCGGGCAAGTCGACGCTGCTGCGGATCATGGCCGGGAAGGACGAGGAGTACCGCGGCCAGGCGGCGCTCGCCCCTGGCGCCTCGGTCGGGCTGCTCGAGCAGGAGCCGCAGCTCGACGAGAGCAAGGACGTGCGCGGCAACGTCGAGGAGGCCGTCGCGGAGACGAAGGCGCTGCTCGACCGCTTCAACGAGCTGACGGCGGCCTACTCGGAGGAGACGGCGCAGGAGTTCGCGCGGGTCCAGGCGCAGATCGAAGCGGCGGACGCCTGGAGCCTCGACACGAAGCTCGACTACGCGATGGACGCGCTGCGGCTGCCGCCGCCCGACGCCGACGTCAGCACGCTCTCAGGCGGCGAGCGGCGGCGGGTCGCGCTCTGCAGGCTGCTGCTGCGCGCCC
>JBAIYK010000136.1:0-25861 GCA_037915935.1 Solirubrobacterales bacterium
CGGCGACCCGCGCCGCCGGCGCCGCGGCCGTTCCTGCCTGCACCCGCACTCGCACTGCCGCTGCGCGCCTTCGTGCCGACGCCGCCCCCGCCCGCGGGCCGTCCCGCGCCGCCTTCGACCACCTCGCCCTCGAGCGTCTTCCAGGTCGAGGCGGCGCCGAGGGAAGAACGCGAGCAGGAGGAGGCGATCGAGTCGGTCCGCAACAGCGCCGCCGCCTACGACCCCGCCGCGCACGAGCCCCCGCCCGCATACGTGCTCGGCGTGATCGTGCTCGCCGCCTTCGCCGGCGCGAGCATCCGCCGCGGCATGCGCCGCCGCGGGCGCGATCTGCGCGTCGCGCCCGCGACGATCACGACGATGCGCGCCCAGCGGCGGATGGCGCGGTCCAGCAGGGGGCGGCGATGAGGCGGCTGGTGCTCGCGATCGTGCCGCCTCTGCTCGTCGCCCTGCTCGCGCTCGCCGCCGGCCCGCCGCCAGCGGTCGCAGCCGAAGAAGCCTACGGCGAGCTGCGCCGCTTCGGCGCGGCCGGGACGGGCCCTGGCCAGTTCACGTTCAGCTTCACGACGCACGCCTTCGGCGTCGATCAGACCGACGACAGCGTGTACGTCGGCGACGAACCGCAGCCGGGCGTCTACCGCATCCAAAAGCTCACCTCGACCGGAGCTTTCCTCGCGCAGAGCGCGACCTTCGCGCCGCTGCGCTCCGTCGGCATCGAGGGAATCGCAGTCGACCCCGCGCTCAAACGCATCTACGTGCTCGTGCTCGAAAAACGCGCGCTGCCCGAACTCACGATCGCCGTCGCCGGCACGCTGTACGCGTTCTCCACCGAACCGGAAGGCGAAACGCTGCCGCCCGCGAGCGGCACCAACGAAGGCGTGCTGACGACGCCCGCCGTCTTCCTCGCGCACGCGAAACCCGTCTCGGAGGCGCTCGCCGAACCGCGCGGGCTCGCGGTCGACCCGAGCACGCACGACGTGATCGTGATGGGCGAAGCCCTCGAAAGCGAAGAAGAACCGGAAGCCAACCCGATCGCGCTCCAGCGCGTGAGCGCAGCCTCGGGCGCGCTCGGCGCCCGCTACACGACGAGCGCCCTCGAACGCGAAACGGCGACCTCCCCGGCGGTCTCTCCCGCGGGAGACGTGTACGTGGTGCAGCACGACGAGCTGCTGCAGGTGCCATCCGACTTCGCCTCCGCCGAAGCGCCCGTGCGCGTCGGCGGCCTGCGAGAAGAAACGGAAATCGAAGGCGAACAGATTCTGCTCGAGACGCCGGACTTCCTGATGCTCGAGGGCGGCGGACTCTCGTTCGCGCCCGTCTCGCCGCGCGGCGAACCGGCAGCAACGCTCGAGGCGGCTGCGGGGATCTTCAACGAAAGAGCGTTCTATCCCGGCGTCGTCGCGTTCGACGCCGCGACCGGCGCGGAGGCCGGTTGGAGCGGCGGCGGAAACCGGCGGGGGGGCCTCGAAGCCTGCGCGATCAGCTTCCTGGGGCCGACGTATCCGATGATCGCGGCAGGCGGCGAAGGGAACGTCTTCGTGCTCGACGCCCATCTCTCGCAGGTGATCGAGCTCGGCCGCGGCGGCACCGGCTGTCCGAGCGCCCACGACGGCGAACTGAAGGCGCTGCTCGGCGGCGCGCCGCTCACAGGCCAGATCGACGAAGGCGCCGAAGTCACGCTCCAGTCGAACCTCGTCCAGGCGAACGCCGCCAGCGTCGAATGGAGCTTCGGCGAAGGCGAAGAACCGCTCGTGCTTCCCGGCGACTACGTCGAGCGCACCGAAGTCACCCACACCTTCGTCAAGAGCGGCGAACACGTCGTCACCGAGGTGATCCACACCGACGATCTCGCGACGCCGGTCGTGGAAGCGAGCACGGTCGTCTCCGTGCGGGCCGGCAAGAGCCCCCCGACCGCGGTGATCAGCGGCCCGATCGCCGTCGGCGTCGGCGAACGGGCGAGCTTCGACGGCAGCGCCTCTTGGGACCCGAACGGGCGTCTCGGAGCGACCGCGATCAGGCGCTACGAATGGAGCTTCGGCGACGGCGGCGCGGCGAGCACCGAATCGCCCGAAGCGCAGCACGTCTACTCCGCGCCCGGCATCTATACGGCGAGCCTCGTCGTCGAAGACGAGGGGGGGCTGAAGAGCGAAGCGAGCTCGATCCCCGTCACGGTGCAGACGCCGCTCTCATCTCCGCCGGCGAGCGAAGCGTCGCTAGGCGGCGGCCTCGGGGCAGGCGCGGGCGAAGAAGCGGCCAAACCGCCCGCGGCCTCGCCCGCCGCGCACGGCAGCGACGTCGCCTCCGCTCCCGCGCGCGGCGCGTGCACCGATCGCCCGCAACGGAAAGCTCGCGGGCCGCGCAAGCACCGTCACACGCGACGGCGGCGGCACAGGTCACGCCGCGCACGCCGCCGTCGAGCTGTGGGTTCTTGTGAAAGATCTGAGAACAAGAGGTAGGTAAGAAGTATATGTAACACATGGGCAACTTCGCTCACAGTGACGGTTGAGAGTCTGTACGCGGGACCAGGACGGTTTCCCGGCGGGACGAAGAGGTCCCGCGGCTGGCAACAGACATCCGATCAGGAGGTAATCGCGGAATGACTTCCGTTGTTGTGCGCCGGCTCGCGTCGGCGTGCGCGCTATCCGCCGCGGCGGCTGTCGCCCTCGTGGCGCCCGGCGTCGCCAACGCGTCGCTGCTCGGGCAGCAGTGCTCGGGCGCGAACATCGTCGGGCGGGGCTCCTCGCTGCAGAAGCTCGCGCAGCAGGAAGTGTGGAACCCGGACTTCAACACGTCGGCGAACCTCAAGGCATGCAACGGCACGCAGGGCAGCCTTGGCATTCCGACCGTCACCTACGAATCGACCGGCAGCGGCGCGGGCCTCGAAGCCTGGGGCGTGAACGGCCACGCCTTCGAAGCCGAAAAGGTCGCCTACGTCGGCACCGACGCGCCGCCGAACGCGGCTCAGCGCGCAGAAATCCAGTCGCACTCCTCGAAACCCACCCTCAACACGCTCCAGACGATCCCGGTGCTGCAGACGGCGATCGCGATCCCGATCAACCTGCCGGCGCACTGCAGCGCGACCAGCACCCCGACTCCCGGCCGGCTCGTGCTCGACAACGTCACGCTGGAGAAGATCTGGCGCGGCGCGATCACGAAATGGAGTGAAATCACCGAAAACGGCGACAAACTCCTCAACAAAGAAAGCCTCACCTGCAACAAGAGCGCCGCAATCACGCGCGTCGTGCGGCTCGACGAATCGGGCACGACCGCGATATTCAAGAAGTACCTCGGTCTGATCAACTCCGAAAAGAACATAGTCGGCGAAATGGGGTGGACCGAACTATCCACCGGCAAACCGTTCAACCAGGAATGGCCGGGCACGGTCGTGCGGCCGGAAACCAAAGGCGGCCAGGCGCTCGTGGCGAAGGTGGCTGAAACCGAAAGCAGCATCGGCTATGCCGACCTTGCGGACGTGCGTCACAACGGCAGCTTCGCGCCCACGCTCGGCGGTGGCGGTCACAAACGCTTCTGGGCCAAGGTCCAGAACAACGGCCTCGCGCAGGAAGGCGAGACCTATGCCGACCCGGCGACGAACGGCGATTCCGCCACGGTCGCGAACGCCAACTGCTCCTCGACGGAATACACGAACGGCGAAGTGCCGTTCCCGCCGGCGAGCACGCTGGAACTGTGGAATGAAGTGACGACGAACACGAAAGAGCCGCACTACACGATCTGCGGTCTCACCTACGACCTCACGTTCACCGAATACTCGAAGTACCCGGGCACGACGCTCGGCGAGGCCACGACGACGAACAACTTCCTCCTGTTCGCTTTGAACGGCGCGGAAGGCGGCGGGGCCCAGCTCATCAAAGGCCACGACTACCTCGGGCTGCCCAGCAGCCTCACGTCGATCGCGTCGAAAGGCGCGTCGAAAACGCGCTTCTAGCGGTCAGGCTGGAAGCGGGCTGAAAGCCGAGTAGGGAATCAGAGCTGCGTGCGCCAGGTATCAGGAATACCTAAGCGCACGCAGCTCGCAATTTAGACCCGCGGACAGGCGCCTTGCCGCCGACCGCGCCTCTCCCATAGGATGCCCGCTCCAATCTCTACCGAGGAGAAGAGCGCCGCATGCCAGAAGCCGTGATCGTAGACGCCGTCAGAACGCCGATCGGAAGGGCGGTGAAGGGGTCGCTCAAGTCCGTCAGGGCCGACGACCTCGCCGCGATCCCGCTGAAGGCGATCGTCGAGCGCAACCCGCAGCTCGACCCCTCTTCGATCGGCGACGTGATGATGGGCTGCGGTTTCTGCGAGGGCGAGCAGGGCTACAACGTCGGCCGCAACGCGACGCTGCTCGCAGGCATCGACCACCACGTGCCGGGCACGACCGTCAACAGGTTCTGCGCCTCCTCGCTGCAGACGACGCGGATGGCGTTCCACGCGATCAAGGCGGGCGAGGGCGACACCTACATAGCCGCCGGGGTCGAGGCGGTCTCACGCGCCGGCGGAGGGTCGCAGTTCGAGTTCAACAAGGCGCTCGACGGCTCCGAGGGCTCGCTCTACAACGTCTACATCCCGATGGGGCTGACGGCCGAGAACGTCGCCGAGCGCTGCAAGGTCAGCAGGGAGGCGCAGGACGAGTGGGCCGTCATCTCGCAATCGAGAGCGGTCGCCGCCCAGGAGTCGGGTCACTACGACAGGGAGATCGTGCCCGTCACCGTGCCTGCGCACAAAGACTTCGACAAGGAGGGCAACGAGGTCGACGTCCCGGAGACGGTCGTCACCAAGGACGACGGCCCGCGGCCGGGCACGACGATGGAGAAGCTCGCCGCCCTGCAGCCCGCGTTCAGGCCGGATGGCACCGTCACGGCGGGCAACGCCTGCCCGCTCAACGACGGCGCCGCGGCGCTGCTCGTCATGTCGCAGGAGAAGGCGAGCGCGCTTGGCCTCACGCCGAAGGTGAGGATCCTCGCCTCGACGGTCGCCGCGATCAGGCCGGAGATCATGGGGCTCGGGCCGATCCCCGCGATCCAGCAGCTGCTCGCGCAGACGAAGATGAGCATCGACGACGTCGACGTGATCGAGATCAACGAGGCGTTCGCCGCCCAGATCGTGCCCTGCATGCAGGAGCTGAAGATCCCCGAGGAGAAGCTCAACCCGTTCGGCGGCGCGATCGCGCTCGGGCACCCGTTCGGCATGACCGGCGCCCGCATCATGACGACGCTCATCAACGACCTGCAGACGCTCGACGGCACCTACGGCATCGAGTCGATGTGCGTCGCCGGCGGCATGGGCATGGCGATGCTCGTCGAGCGCCTCAGCTGATCATTTCTTTTGATGGGGCCGCCTTGGGGCGGCCCTGGGGTTGGCAGCCTGAGTCCGGCGCGCCGCGCTATGTGACGCCCGCGTTGCCCGCTGCCCCTTGCCGACCGCGCTATCCGACGCCCTCGCCCGCCGGCCGCGACAGCGTGAGCGCGAACAGGCCGTCCGGATCGGTCAGCCAATGCGTGAGCGTCAGGCCCGCGGCGGCGAGGTCGTCCTCGATCCGGCGGCGCGTGAACTTCGCGCTGATCTCGGTGCGCATCTCCTCGCCCTCGGCGAAGTGGACGCAGAGCGGCAGCGCACGCAGCCTCACCGTCTGCTCGCGCTGTGAGCGCAGGCGCATCTCGATCCACTCGTGCGTCGTGTCGAAGAGCGCGACGTGCTCGAAGGCGTCGGGCTCGAAGTCGGCGTTCAGCTCCCGGTTCAGCACGTGCAGGACGTTGCGGTTGAACTCGGCTGTGACGCCCTCGCTGTCGTCGTAGGCGGCCTGCAGCACCTGACGGCTCTTCACGAGGTCGGCGCCAATCAGCAGATGGTCCTGCGGGCGCAGCAGCGAGGCGATCTGGCGCAGCAGCCTTCGCCGGCTGCCCGGCGGGAAGTTGCCGATCGTGCCGCCGAGGAACGCGACCAGCCGCGGGCCGTCCTCGACCGGCGCGGGTACGCCTTCGAGGTGGCGCTCGAAGTCGCCGATCACGCCGTGCACGCGCAGCCCGGGATATTCGCCCACGAGGTCGGCTGCGCAGTCGCGCACGACGGCCTCCGTCACGTCGAGCGGCACGTAGCGGCGCAGGCTGCCCGCGGCGTGCAGCGCGTCGAGCAGCACCCGGGTCTTCGCGGCGCTGCCGGAGCCGAGCTCCACGAGCTCGGCGGCGTCCGTGAGCGCGGCGATCTCGCCGGCGAAGTCGTCGAGGATCGCGCGCTCGGCGCGCGTCGGGTAGTACTCGGGCAGCTCGCAGATGCGGTCGAAGAGCTCGGCTCCGCGCGTGTCGTAGAAGTGCTTCGGCGGCAGCTCCTTGAAGGGTCGGGTGAGCCCGTCCAGCACGTCGTCGGCGAGCGAGCGCTCCCTGCCGGGCGCGAGGAACGAGTCGATCCGGATCTGCTCGTCTGCGATGGCTGTCTCAGGGGGCTGCATCTGCGGGAGGCTCCTGTCAGAGATCGCTTGCGAGCCGTATTCCAGCGAAGATCTGGCGCCGCTGCGGCAGGTCCCAGTTGCGGAACGTATGCGTCGCGACGCGCCCATGAGTCGCCCAGGAGCCGCCGCGCAGCACGAAGTAGCCGCGATCGAAGAACACCTCGGAGTACTCGCGATAGGGATGGGCGACGAAGCCTGGGTAGGCGGTGAGCTCGCTCGCCGTCCACTCCCAGACCCGCTTCATCGCGCGGAGCGGCTCGCCCTCGGCGGATGCGGCGCGCTCCCACTCCGCCTCGCTCGGCAATCGCGCGCCGTGCGCGGCAGCGAACGCCTGCGCCTCGTGGAAGCTCACGTGGCAGACGGGCTCGTCCTCGGCGCCGGTCCCCGCGCGCGGGTCGCAGGTCGGCTTCGCGCTCTGCAGCCAGGCCCAGCCCTCGGGTGACCACCACTCCCTGCGCTCGTAGCCGCCCTGCTCGCAGAACGCGCGCCACTGCGCGTTGCTCACGGGCAGGCGGGCGATGCGGAAGGCGTCGAGCTGCACGTGGTGCCGCGGGCGCTCGTTGTCGTAGGCGAAGCCGTCGGCGCCGGCGCCGAGCGCGAATGGCCCGGCGTCGATCTCGATCCAGCCTGGCTGCTCGCCGTCGTAGCGAGCTGCCTTCGATCCGTTGCGTTTGCCAGCGGGCTCACTCGCCCAGCGATCGCCCGCTGGCGGCAGGCTTGCGCCTCGATCGGACAGCAGCTCCTCGCAGCGCTCTGGCAGCAGCTCGGCGAGCGACATCGTCTGCAGCATCGTCTCCGTGTGCTGCAGCTCGTGGCGCAGCACCATCTCGTGCAGCGTGCCCTCGCCGACGCCGTCGCGTTCGATCGCCTCGATCACGCGCTTGCGCACCTGCGCGAGGTAGGAGAAGGCGGCAGGGACGTCGAGCAGCTCGATCTCGCCGCGCACCGCGCGCGGCGTCTCGAAGGCGTCGTAGAGAGCCGCGAGGTCGCCGCGCAGCAGGGGCAGGCCCGCGTGCCGGTGCGCAAGCCAGAGGTCCTCGTAGGCGGCGATGTGGGCGAGGTCCCAGACGAGCGGGCTCATGATCGGCGAGTGCACCCGCTCCAGCGCCTCGCGATCGAGGTGCGCGACGAGGCGGTGCGTGCGGGCGCGGGTCTCCTCGAGGTCGGCGATGACCGCCTGCGCGTCGAACTCCTCTGCGCCGACCTCCGGCGCGATGGTCTTCGCCCCGATCTCGACCATTGCTGCTGCTCACTCTACGACGCGCACGCCGATTTGGCTCATTCGGGCTTCGCCGCGGCCGCGGCAGATCAGAGATCCTCCAGGCAGTCGCGCAACATCTGAGCGAAGACCGCGAGCGTGACACGGTGCTCACCGCGCATCGAGGCCATCGCCGCGGCGCCGTAGGGCTGATCGGGCCGCGGCTTGATCGTTACGAACGGCGGCAGGCCATAGCGAAGCGCCGCCCAGTTGGCCCACATTCGCGCGGTGCGCCCGTTGCCGTTCGCGAACGGATGGACGCGCACCCACTCTCCATGCAGGAACGCGCACAACGTGAGCACGCCGTGAAGCTGAGCGGCGCTGAGCGCATGCGGGGCGGCGCTCAGAGGGATCGCCTCGTCCAGGCGTGCAACCGCCGCCTGGGCGCGCTCCTCGAACTGCTCGAGCGCAGCCGGGACCAGTGCGCTCGGGGTGCCTGGGATGCCGCCGACGTCGATCTCGTAGCCGATCAGATCCGGAAAGCGCGGATCGCTGTCGCGAACCTCGCCGGCGTAGTAGTCGAACGGTCGCGGAAGGCCCTCGTACAGGTCGCGGTGCCACCGCTTCGCCTGCGCGATCGTCGGCTTCTCACGCCGATCCGAGCTGCGGGCGATGTCCGTCAGCACCCGGCGCACGTTCGCTTCGATCAGACTTTCGAAGCCCGGCGAGTCCTCCCAGGCTGTGGGCACGATCAGCCGAACGCGTCAGCGATGCCGTAGACGTCGCGCATGCTCGGAGTCGTCGCGATCCGCGTGTGGATCGGATCGTCCTCATGAGCCTCCGCGCGCGCGACCTCGTCGATCGCCTGCTCCAGGTGCTTGTCGGCGCGGTAGCGGCGCAGCAAGGCGAGCGTGCCGGTCAGGTCCCGCTCCAGCAGCAGTGCCGCCGCCTGCAGCTCGCGCTCGAGCATCTCCTCGGCAAGCTGGTTCTTGGAGACGCCGTAGCGTTCGGCCAGCAGGCCGAGCAGCCGATGATTCGCGGATCTGTGGAAGCGGAGGGTGAACTTGGGGGCGTCTGAGACGGACATGCGAGGCCCAAGCATAGTGGAGGACCGGCGTGCCGTCAAATCGGGAAGTTGCCGTCGATTCCGCTCTGCTACCGCCCTTGCTGTGCTTTGCTACAGGGCCCTCACTCCGACGGTCATGGCCGTCCAGATGTTAGATAGAACTATGTCCATCTGTTAGCTTTCTACGTATCGCATACCGGCGTCGGATCGACCCGTCGCGGCCACTCCACTCGCGCTCCTCGGACCCTGAACAGCCTGGTATCTGGCTTTGAAAGCCGGATCCGAAGCGTCAGTGGATGAAGGCGGACAACAGCGAACCGCCAGGTCCCAGGTTCGATCTCATGCTGATGGTGGGGAGGACGGGAATCGAGCTTGCACTCTCGTCCTTGCTAGGCGTGGCTTCTCTCACCCCTGAGCCTCGTTCCAGCGTCGCAGCGCGCGGACGCCGTGCTCGAAGCCGAGCGTCGAAACGGCTCCGGTGTCGAGCATCAGCCGCGCCCCGAACTGCGGCTCGGCCTGCAGCCAGCGCGCGGCGAGCACCCGCAGTACGTGGCCGTGGGCGAAGATCGCGACGGCTCCCTCGACCGTGTCGAGCGAGGCGATCACCTCATCGACGCGTGCCGCGACCTGCGTGGCGCTCTCACCGCCGGGGCAGCCGTCTCGCCACAGGCTCCAGCCGGGCCGCCGCAGCTCGATCTCCGCGCTCGTCAGGCCCTCGTAGTCGCCGTAGTCCCACTCGGCGAGCTGGGGAAGCGTCTGCGCGTCGGCCGCGAGACCGCACAGCTCGCACGTTTCCCGCGCGCGGCGCAGCGGGCTGACGAGCACCATCGCGTAGCGCCTGTCCGCAAGCCGAGGCGCGAGCGCGTGCGCCTTCCGCCGTCCGGACTCCGTCAGCGGCAGGTCCGTGCGGCCGGTGTGCCTGCGGGCGAGGCTCCACTCCGTCTCCGCATGGCGGATCAGCAGCACCTCGAGCGGGGGCGAGGCATCGATCACGCCCGTGGCGGCGCCGGCGGCGCGGCTTCGTCGTCGACGATCGCGATCAGCCGCTCGCGCCGCAGCAGGCTCGCCGGCACGCGCCCGCTCGGCTCCGCGAGCGCCCCGGCGATCGCCTCCGCCTTGCTCTGCCCGGTTGCGAGCAGCAGGCAGCGGCGCGCTGCCCGCAGCGCCGCGAGGCTGAGCGTGATCCGCTGCGGGGGCGGCTTTGGAGAGTCCTGCACGGGCAGGCACACGGCCTCCTCGCCCGCGTCGAGCGTCGGCGCGTCCGGGAAGAGGGAGGCGACGTGGCCTTCGGGCCCGATCCCGAGCACGACGAGGTCGAGCACCGGCACCCGCTCGCCGTCGTCTACGACGTGCTCGCGCAGCTCGGTCTCGTAACGGCGCGCGCCCTCCTGCGGGCCGAGCTCGCCGAGCATCCGGTGGACGCTTCCAGGCGGCAGCGCGACGCGGTGCAGCAGCTTCTCGGCCGCCATCCTGTAGTTGCTCTGCTCGTGCTGCGGCGGCACGCAGCGCTCGTCGGCGAACCAGACCTGCACGCCCTCCCAGCTCTGCACCCTGTCGGCCAGCAGCTCGTAGGTGCGTTCCGGGGTCTCGCCGCCGCTGAGGGCGAGATGGGCGACGCCGCGGCGCGCGATAGCGCCCGCGAGCAGGTCGGCGATCTCGCGCGCGGCGCGGGCCGCGACCGCCTCCGGGTCGGCGAGCGTCGTGATCCTCGTCATAGAGCGGTCTCCCTCGCCATCGCTGCGTCGCCTTCCTGAACACCGCCCGTCGTCACCGTCGCGGCGTCACTGCTCACGGCGCCATCTCCGCGGCCGCCCTCAGCGCCGGCTCGTAGGTGGGATCGCGCAGCAGCGCCTGCCTGATGCCCTCGCCGAGGATGCCGCCCTCGCCGCGAGAGGCGCCGAGGATCGTCCATTCGTGCTCTCGCTGCCCGGGTACGCGCCGCCTCGTGCGCAGCCCGCCTGCGCTGCGCTCGAAGCTCGCGCAGCGGCCGGCGGCGGTCTCGAGCGTCACCTTCGCAAGGCCGCGCTCACGCTGCTCGGGCGCGGCGCGCAGCCTCAACGCGACGTCGGTCCTCTCAGCGTGCGCGACGCCTGCGAGCGCCCCGGCCTCGGAGGCGAACCTGCCCACCCGCCAGTGAAGCCGCGCCGAGAGCCAGCCGGAGAGCAGCAGCCCGACGACCGCCGAGTCGGGATGGTGGTCGATCTCTACCGTCGCGATGCCCTGCAACTCTTCGCGCATCGGCGGCGGGTCGAACGCGCTTGCGATCCGCTCCCGCCAGGGCGTGCTGCGCAGCCAGGCGAGGTCGACGACGTAGGCCCTGCAGGCGAGCGCGCAGGCGCGCGCGATCGCCTCGTGGCAGTCCGGCTCGTCGACGGAGTCGAGCAGCACCGCCTGCGCGAGCGGCAGCAGCGCGTCGATCGCCTCAGGGTGGCCATGCGGCGACCACAGCACGGTTGGCATGTCGCTGACGAGCAGCGGGTCGACGATCGTGGGCAGGTCGTCGAGGTGGCGGGGGCCGATCTCGACGAGCACCGTCTCGCGCAGGAGGGCGACCTCGCCCGGCGAGGGCTGCGCGGGGGCGATGCTGACGCGCGCGTCGAGCCGCTCGCGGGCGGGATCGAGCGACAGCAGCACGAGGCGGGAGGCGTGGTAGCGGCCGACGCCGCGCATGCGGTTCGCGATCTCGCCGGCCCAGGCGTGCTCGACGAAGGCGATCATGTTGAGCGCCCTCCCCGGCGCGAGACCTTCGTCCTCGGCGTGGCGCTCGGCGAGCAGCGTTCGCAGCGCCTGCTCGACCGCGTCTGGATCGGTGTCCTGCGCGCTCCAGACCGAGTCGTCGGCCGTCGTCATCGGATTGGCTCGTCCGCGGTCGCGATGTCCTTGGTTCTCCGCATCGGGTCGACCGCGGTCGCGATGTCCTGCGTCGTCGACATCAGATCGTCCGCCAGCCGTCGCCTTCGCACATCACCTCGCGCGCCTCCACGGGGCCCTGAGAGCCCGCCTCGTACTGCGGCAGCGGCCCGGGCGTCGGGGTGGGTGGGGATTCCCAATATTTGAGGATCGGGTCGCAGATGCGCCACTGCGCCTCGACCTCGTCGTTGCGAGTGAAGAGCGTCGCGTCGCCGCGCATCGCGTCGAGGATGAGGCGCTCGTAGGCCTCGGGCGACTGTGAGAGGAAGGCGGTGCCGTAGAGAAACTCCATGTTCACCGGCCTGATCACCATTCGCGTGCCGGGGATCTTCGCGCCGAGCTGCAGCGAGACGCCCTCGTTCGGCTGCACGGTGAGCACGAGCTGGTTGGGCCTTATGCCGAGCGAGCCCGCGCCGCTGAAGGCGAGGTGGGGGACCGGCTTCAGCGTGATCGCGATCTCCGTCACCTTGCGCGCGAGCCGCTTGCCGGCGCGCAGGTAGAAGGGCACCCCGGCCCAGCGCCAGCTGTCGACTTCGAGCCGCAGGGCGGCGAAGGTCTCGGTGTTCGAGTCGGGGCTGACGCCCTCCTCCTCGAGATAGCCCGACACGTCGTCGCCGCCCGCGTGCCCGGCCGCGTACTGCGCTCTCACCGCGATCTCCGGCACCTCCTGCGCGCTCGGCGCATGGATCGCGCGCAGCACCTACACCTTCTCGTTGCGCACCTCCTCGGCGCCGAAGCGCGCCGGCGGGTCCATCGCGACGTGGCAGAGCAGCTGCAGCATGTGGTTCTGGATCAGGTCCCTGAGCGCGCCCGCGCGCTCGTAGTAGCCGGCGCGGCCTTCGATCCCGATGTCCTCGGCGGCGGTGATCTGGACGCTGTCGATGTAGTTGCGGTTCCACAGCGGCTCGAACATGCCGTTCGCGAACCGGAAGGCCATCATGTTCTGGACGGTCTCCTTGCCGAGGTAGTGGTCGATCCGGAAGACCTGGGACTCCTCGAAGACGGCGAGCACCCTGCGGTTCAGCTCGCTCGCCTCCTGCAGCGAGCTGCCGAACGGCTTCTCGATGATGACGCGCGTCGGCGCGTGCGAGCCGGCTGCCTCGGCGCCGCTTGCGCCGTCGCCGAGGGCGGGCTCCGGCGAGCGGGCGAGGCGGTGGCGGCCGAGCGCCTCGACGATCACGGGAAAGAACGTCGGCGCGGTCGAGAGGTAGAACAGGCGCGCGAGCGCTTCGCCCGACTCGCGGTCGAACGCCTCGAGCTCCTCGGCGATCGTGTCGTAGACGGACTCGTCGTCGAAGACGCCAGGCACGTACTTCACCTGCGCGAGCAGGCCCTTCAGCACGTGCTCGTCGGGCTTGCGGCGCGAGAAGCGCCGGATCGCCTGCTCGCACTCTTCCCTGTAGTCCTCGTGCGGCTTTTCGCGGCGGGCGACCCCGATCAGGTGGAAGCGCTCGGGCAGCGCGCCCTCGTGGGCGAGGTTGTAGAGGGCGGGCAGCAGCTTGCGGCGCGCGAGGTCGCCGGTCGCGCCGAAGATCACCATCGTCGTCGGCGGCACCGGCAGCCGCTCGAGACCTTCGACCAGCGGGTTCTCGGCGGCGGTCGTCGTCGGGGTGAGCGTAGGCGTGCTCATCTCTCCTTCACCGCGTGCCCGCCGAACTGGTTGCGCAGCGCCGCGAGCAGCCGGTGCGTGAAGTCGCCGTTGCCGCGCGAGTAGAGGCGCGACTGCAGCGCCGCGGTGAGCGCGGGGGTGGGCACGTCGTGGGCGGTCGCGTCCTCGATCGTCCAGCGGCCCTCGCCGGAGTCCTCGGTGTAGCCCTCGATCTGCGCGAGGTCGTTGCCGTCGGCTTCGAAGGCCCTCGCCGCCAGTTCGCACAGCCAGGAGCGCACGACCGACCCCTGGCCCCAGAGGTGGGCGATCTTCGCGTTGTCGAGCTGATACTCGCACTTGTCGAAGAGGTCGAAGCCCTCCGCGTATGCCTGCATCAGCCCGTACTCGATCCCGTTGTGGACCATCTTCACGTAGTGCCCCGCTCCGGAGGGTCCGAAATGCAGCCAGCCGCGGGGCCCGATCGCCGCGACGCTCTGCTCGCTCGTGGCCGGCGCGAGCACGTCGAGGATCGGCGCGAGCCGCCTAACCGCAGCGGGCGGCCCGCCGACCATCATGCAGTAGCCGACCTGCAGGCCCCACACGCCGCCGGAGGTGCCGACGTCGACGTAGTGGATGCCGAGCTTGGCGACCTCCTTCGCGCGGCGCTTGTCGTCGGTCCACTTCGAGTTGCCGCCGTCGACGATCGCGTCGCCCCTGTCGAGCAGCTTCGCGAGCTTCTGCACCGTCTGCTCGGTCGGGTCGCCGGCGGGGACCATGATCCAGACGATCCGTGGCGGACTGAGGCGCTTCACGAGGCTCTGCAGCGAGCGCACGCCGATCGCCCCGTCCTTCACGGCGCGCTGCACGGCCGCGCCGTCGAAGTCGAACGCGACCACCTCGTGGTCTGAGTCGCGCCTGATGCGCTTGACCATGTTGCCGCCCATCCTGCCCAGGCCGACGAATCCGATCTGCGTCAAGGAGCCTCCTCGGTCGTGGTGACGATCGCCCACTGCTCGACCTGCGCCGCGAGGGCGCGCAGCGCGGCGACGGGGTCGTCCCCTCGCAGCGTGAGCCGCGCGTCCGGCAGCCCGTGCGCGTGCAGCGTCTGCAGGTCGCCGTCCGCCTGGGCGTGCTTCAGCGCCGTGAACGTGTAGGCCCTGCCGGGGATCGGAACGTCGGGGCCGTCGTCGTGCAGCAGTTGCAGGAACCGCCCCCTCGGCGGCCCGCCCTTGTGGAACTGGCCCGTCGAGTGCAGGAAGCGCGGGCCGTAGCCGAAGGTGGTGGTCGCGTTCGTGCTCGCCATTATCGCCGCGCGCAGCTCCCTGACGGCGAGGTCGACCTCGCTGGAGGGCTGCATGTAGCCCATCAGCGCGACGTAGGAGGGAGGCGTCGCAGCGCCGATCAGCTCGCGCAGCTCCTGCTCGGTCGCGTCGGGCGCAGGCGCCGAGGCGCGGGGGGCGGGCGGGGATCTCATCTCCGCGAGCACCTTCGCGGTCGCGTCCTTCGCCTCCTGGACGTTCGGCTGGTCGAAGGGGTTGATCGCAAGGCCCCAGCCGGCGGCCGCGACGCACAGCTCGGCGAGCATGAAGATGCGGCCGAGGTCGTGTGCGCCCTGCGTCGGGATCGCGATCAGCGGGTGCCCCGCCTGAGCGAGCTGCGAGAGCGCGAGCTCCGCGTCGGGGTCCGGGCTCGCCGGATCGGTGAGGACGAGGAAGACGCGGTCGGGCCCATAGCTCTCCGGGCCAAGCAGCGGCTCGTCGGCGACCGGCAGGATGCCCGTGCCGTGCTTGCCGGTCGACTCGGCGAACAGCTGCTCCAGCCACAGTCCGAGCCCGTCCAGAGAGGCGGGGGCGATGATCGTGAGCTTGTCGCGGCCCTGCAGGGCGATCGCGCTCAACGCGACGCCCAGCCATAGCCAGGCAGGGTGCTCGCCGGCGTCGATCTCGGTCTCCCACGCGGCCGCCGCGCCTGTGAGCAGCGCTTTCGCGTCTGCGCCGCTCAGCGCCGCGGGCACGATGCCGAAGGAGGAGAGCGCGCTGTAGCGCCCGCCGATGTTCGGGTCGCCGTGGAAGACGCGCCTGAAGCCGTGTTCGCCGGCCAGCCGCTCCAACCCGCTGCCGGGGTCGGTGATCGCCGCGAAGCGATCGCCGCTATCGGCGACGCTCCAGAAGTGGGCGAACAGCGAAAGCGGCTCGATCGTGCCGCCGGACTTCGAGGAGACGAGGAACAGCGTGCGCTGCGGATCGATCGTCTGCTCGAGCTTCCGCACTGCGGCAGCGTCCGTCGAGTCCAGCACGTGCAGCGTCGGCTTGGCCCGATCGCGCAGCCGGGCGAAGGCCCGCCTGATCACCTCGGGCGCAAGCGAGGAGCCTCCCATCCCGAGCACGACGACGTCGCGCGCGCCCTCCGCGACGAGCTCCTCCGCGAAGGCGCTCAGCTCCTGCAGCTGCGGCAGCGTCCGCTGCGCGATCGTCAGCCAGCCGAGCCGGTCGGCGACCTCCGGCGTGCCCGCCGGCGCCCACAGCGTCGCATCGCCTTCGCGCAGGCGGCGCTCGACGTCCTCGCAGCGTGCCCGCTCGAGCTGCGAGGAGACGGCCGGGAGCAGCGCGTCCGGAAGCAGCGCCTTCACTGTGGGCGGGCCGTCGCGCACAGCACGATCCTAGTCGCAGCCAGCGCCGGCCGGCGATGTTGCAGTAGCTTTGCGACCCGTGAGCGCAGACGAAGGTCACCGCCATCCCGATCGCAACCTCGCGCTCGAGCTCGTGCGCGTCACCGAGGCGGCGGCGCTCGCGACCGCGCCGCTCGTCGGCCACGGCGAGAAGGAGGCCGCCGACCAGGCGGCCGTCGACGGGATGCGCTACATGCTGCACTCCGTCCAGATGGACGGCGTCGTCGTGATCGGCGAGGGCGAGAAGGACGAGGCGCCGATGCTCTACAACGGCGAGCACATCGGCGACGGCTCGCCGCCGGAGGTCGACATCGCCGTCGACCCGCTCGAGGGCACGGCGCTCGCCGCGCACGGCATGCCGAGCGCGCTGTCCGTGATCGCGCTCTCCGAGCGTGGCACGATGTTCGACCCTGGGCCCTGCGTCTATATGGAGAAGATGGCCGGCTCGCGCGAGATCGCCGACCTGCTCGATCTCGACCGCCCGCTCGCAGAGACGGTGCGGCTGATCGCGCAGCGCAAGGAACACGACGTCGGCGACGTGATGGTCGTCGTGCTCGACCGGCCCCGCCACGAGCAGGGCATCGCTGAGATCAGGGCGGCGGGCGCGCGCGTGCGCCTCATCCCGCACGGGGACGTCTCAGCGGCGCTGCTCGCCGTCACCGAGCGCTCGCCGGTAGACGTCCTCTGGGGCATCGGCGGCACCCCCGAGGGCGTCATCTCCGCGACTGCGGTGAAGTGCCTCGGCGGCCAGCTGCTCGGCCGGCTCTGGCCGCGCGACGAGCAGGAGCGCAGCGCGACGATCGATGCAGGCTATGACATCGAGCGGGTGCTCACCTGCGAGGACCTCGTCAAAGGCGAGGACGTGTTCTTCTCGGCGACCGGAGTGACCGACGGCGACGTGCTGCAGGGCGTGCGCTTCCCGAGCGCCGGCGGCGCGACGACCGAATCGCTCGTGATGCGCGGCCGCTCGAGCACCGTGCGCCGGATCAGCGCCCGCCACGATCGCGAGAAGCTGCGGGCGCTGCGGGACGGAAGCGCGGTCTGAGAGGGCCGCGTCGAAGGCTGCCACTGGATGGGGCAGCCCCCGTTGGGTGCAAGGCCGATCGCCCCGCTCTGATCGACTGAGCCATCCCAAGTTGTAATTAGCTTTGACGGTCATGATCGTCTCGCCTCTCCGGCCGCGCGTTCATGTACGCTCGCGCCGTGCCTTGCCGCGTACCGCGTTGCGCGCCGTGACAGCTACCGAGCTGCTTCGGGGGCTCGCAAACCTGCCGGCGAGCCAAGATGCGGGCGGCAAGGTAGACGGCATCGCCGGCAGCGTGCTCGTCAGTGGCGTCGAGTACGCGCGTGCGACGGTTCTCGAGGAGGCGCGCCTGCGAGCGGCGTGGAAGCGGCGCGAGGGAGGAGGGGCGACGCCGCTCGTGCTGTTCACCGACGACCCGGACTCCGAGCGTGTCGGATTCGTGCGCGTCCTCGGTCCGCAGCGGGAAGGCCCCCTACGCAGGGTGCGCGCCGACTCGCTGCTCGAGCTCGTTCGACGCACGCTCTCGATGGAGCGCGTTCGCGCGGTGCGTTTGATCGCCGAAGAGCTCGATCGACTCGACGTGGAGCGAGTCGCTGGGCTGCGCGTCCGAGGGCTGGGCACCGAGCATCTATACGGCGAGCGGCTTCCGTCCTCTCCGAAGCGCTGGCATGAGCTGGAGACGCTGGTCGATGGCGTCAGCCGGGCCGGGTGGCGCGAGCTGCTCAGCGACCTCGGCTACACGATCGAGCAGCTGAGGCCCGCCGGCTATCTCGCGAAGTTCGGCGGGCGTCCAGCGATCGTGATTTATCCACGAGCCAACGCGTGGCTCTTTGCGCGCTTCGACGACGAGGGCAGGCTGCCAGAGGGCGCGCTCGTGGAGAAGGCCCGAGCGCTCGGCGCTCCTTACGGCATTCTCGCCGCCGGCTCCCGGCTGCGGCTGCTTGCGGCAGGCGTCGAGCAGGCGGGGGCCGCTACCAGCTACCTCGAGCTCGATGCCGCGGTACTGGAGCCCGAGCTGCAGCCCCTGCTTGGGCTGCTTTCGCCGCGATACCTCGTCGAAGGGGAGTTCGCGACCGTCCTCGCAGACGCGCGTGACTACGGACAGGCTCTGAGACTGAGACTGGATCGGGTGCTGCGTCAGGACGTGCTGCCGGTGATCGGCCGCGAGCTGGGGCGCTGGGCGAGCAGCGCGGGTTGCGATCTGGCATCGGAGGAGATTCGCGAAGAGATCGAGGCTGCCGCATTGCTGTTCGTCTTCAGGGCGCTCTTCCTGCTCTACGCAGAGAGCGCCGGCCACCTGCCGATGGCGAATCCCACCTACCACGAGAAGAGCCTCACCCGCATCTGCGAGCGAGCCTACGAGGAGAGAGACGCGGCTGAGGCGAACGCATGTGCGTTGTGGGATGACGTTGCCGCGCTGGTCCGCCGCATGCGCACCGGGCACGCGGCATGGGAACTGCCTGCGTACAACGGCGATCTCTTCGCGAAGGACGCGGTGTCAGGCGCGGAGGAGCTCGAGTCGGCGTCGATATCCGACGCCGCGCTTGGGCCTGCTCTTGTTGCGCTCGCGCGGGACGAGAAGGATGGCTCGATTGGGATCGACTTCTCGAGCCTCGAGATCGGCCACCTTGGCTACATCTACGAGGGGCTGCTGTCGCTGCGGCTCTCGCTTGCGGATCGCGACTACGACTATGACGCCCGTGCCGATCGCTATGTGGCGCCTGCGCCGGATGTCCCGCCTGACGTGCGAGCTGGCGAGCTTCTGTGGCTCACCAACGAGGGGGGACGCAAGAGCAGCGGCGTGTACTACACCCGCACAGAGCTCGTGCGCCATCTCGTAAAAGGGGCGGTGGGACCGGCGTATGAGCGCCACCTGCAGGAGGTGCGAGCGCTCGCTGCCAAAGACCCTGCTGCGGCTGCCGAGAAGGCGTTCGACTTCTACGTGCTCGATCCCGCTTGCGGCAGCGCCCACTTCCTCGTCGAGGTGGTGGACGAGATCACCGGCCAGCTCGCCACCCTGCTGGGCGAGATAGCTCTGCCGGCAATACGGGCGCAGATCGAGCGTCTGCGCGCGAAGGCTGCCGCCTACGGGGCGGGCGTCGAGGACCCCGCACTGCTCAAGCGCCTCGTGCTCAAGCGCTGCGTCTACGGGGTCGACCTGTCGCCGATGGGAGTGGAGATCGCGAAGGTCTCGCTGTGGCTCTCGACGTTTGTACCTGGCCTCTCGCTGGCGTATCTCGACCACAACGTGCAGCTTGGCAATTCGCTTATCGGGGTCGCGAGCGTCACCGACGTTGGCGAGGGAACCTTGTTCGGCGATGCATTGTCAAAGACGGTCGGTGAAGCCGCTGAGGCTGCAGCGAAACTCAGGACGATCGACGACACCACGCCGGAGCAGGTCGCGGCGAGCCGGCAGGTCGATCGCGAGTTGCGCGAACGAGAGATGGGCGCTCGCAGGCTGTTCAATCTCTGGACCGCCGAGCCGCTTGGTCTCGCGGGAGCCCGTGACGAGGCTGAACGCCAAGGCGCCGAAGTGCTCACTGGCGTTGTCACGCCGATGAACGAGAGAGCCGACGAGCTTGCTCGGCGCGAGCGCTTTCTGCACTGGCCGCTTGCGTTTGCCGAGGTGTTCGCGCGAGAACAGCCTGGCTTTGATGCTGTCGTCGGCAATCCTCCATGGGAGGAGCTTTACGTCGACAGCCTCTCGTATTACGCCATGTTCCGACCAGGGCTGCGCGCGCTCCCTGAGAGCATACGTACCACCGCAATCGACGAGCTTCTCTGCGAACGACCGGAGCTAGCCGAACGTGTCGCTGCGCAAAGGATGCATCTCGATGGGCTCGCACTCTACTTCGCCTCGAACACCGAGTATTCGGCAATTGGTACGAAGGCAGATCTTTACAAGCTCTTTTGTCAGCGTTATCAACACCTGCTTCGCGATGGCGGTGCGATCGGCGTAGTGCTCCCTCGCAGTGCGTTTGCCGCAAAGGGGTCAGCGAGGTTCCGCAGTTGGCTGTTCGATGAAGCGTCACCGAAGCGGATTGACTTCTTGCTGAATCGAAAAAGATGGGCGTTTGACATGGAACCTCGGTACTCGGTCTCGTTGTTGATCGCTTGTCTGCATGGCCTCCCGGACGAATTTGAGGTCGCTGGTGTTGCGGCTTCGGCTTCCGAATTTGCCAAGCAGGTTTCAACGCCGGGTATCCGTATGAGCCGCTCCTCGCTCGGACGGATGTCCGAGATACCCCTGTTGCCGAATCAACGGGCAGCTGACATCTTGTTCAAGCTGCGTACGTCTCCCCGGTTTTCAAGCAGTGCTAACCGCTGGCAGTGCTTCCCAGTTCAAGGTGACTTCAATGAGACTAAAGACCGCTCGCTTTGGTCCGGTGCATCGACTGGGTGGCCACTATGGAAGGGAGAAAGTTTCGATCAATATGATCCGCACGGTGCTGGGGCGAGACATTGTCCGGCAACTGAGGCGACGCGATCAAAGGCGCTCAAGTCCCGCCCCGGTGCTAGATCTAGACTGGCTGAGCTAATCGCCGTGGATGAGCGCCTGGCAGCAGTGGCTCATACAGTAGGGCGTGCGCGCGTCGCATTTCGCGATGTTAGCCGTGCCACCGATTCAAGAACGGTTCGGGCGTGCCTGATCCCACCACGTCACTTTCTTACACATAAGGCACCCTATCTTGCTTTTGTCCGTGACGACCCGACGGCCGAAAGTGCATGTCTGGCTGTGCTCAACAGCCTTGCGTTCGATTGGCAAGCCCGCCGATTCGTTGAGATAAGTTTTACTTTCTTCGTACTGGAGGATCTATGTCTTCCTGTCCTTGATGATTTGTCATACGTGACGATTGCCATCGACGCCGCCCGTCTCTCGTGCGTCGATGATCGCTTCAAGGACTTCGCCGCCGCGACTGGCGTCGAATACGGACCGCTCTCCGATGATGAGCGCGAAGAACTACGCGCGGACATAGACGCTCGTGTATCTCGTGCATGGAAGCTCACGCCCGAAGAGCTAGAGGTCGTCTTCTCAGATTTCACGCTCGACGCTGTGCCCGAGACCTATCGCGACCGCGTGCGCGCTCGCTTTGCTGAGCTCGGATAGCCGCTCGATGCACAGTCGCCCCCACATCCTCGACAACTTCGGCGCCGAATCTTCCCATGCCGAGGCGCTGCGTTACCTGATCGGCGACGTGCCAGGTCATCACCCGCTCGCAGTCGCGACGGGCTTCGTCGATCTCGGTGGCCTGTATGAGCTCGCCACAGTCGCCGATGGCCGTCCGACCCGCCTGCTGATTGGAGCGCAGCCGGCGCCAGCGCTCGGTGCCGAGCCGCTCAGCGACATCTTCGAGGCGCATCGCGAGCGTCTGCGCGACGAGCGCGATCTCTCCCGCTTTCCGCCCTCGCGGGCCGCTGAACGGCTGCGCGCGGTCGAGGCGTGGCTGAAACGACCTGAGGTCCAGGTGAGACGCTTCATGGAGCAGTTCCTGCATGGCAAGGCGTATCTGTTCGGCGCCTTGCCAGATGCGCGGGTGGCGCTTGTCACCTCGGCCAACCTCACCGGAGCCGGCCTGCGGCGCAATCTCGAGCTTGGTCTCGCAAGCTATGAACCGCCGATCGCGAGCCATGCGCTCGAGTGGTTCGACGCGTTGTGGGAGCGCGCGACCGACTATGAGGAGGAGCTCGAGGATCTGCTCTTTCCCGATCCAGGGCTGCTCGATCCGCAGACGATCTACCTGCGGGCGCTGCTAGAGCTGCAAGAGCCGCCGCTGGACGAGCCTGCGCGGGTGTCGCGTCCTACGGGCCTAAGCCTCGCTCGCTTCCAGCGGGACGGCTACGAGCGGGCGCGCGCGATCTGCGCCCGCCATGGGGGCGTCGTATACGCGGACGGCGTTGGCACCGGCAAGACTGAGATCGGCCTTGCCTTCATCGAGGAGCGCACGAACGAGGACGGCGTGTATGCGCTCGTCGTGGCTCCTGCGCAGCTCGCGAAGCGTTGGCGAGAGCGCATAGACCAAGCGCGGTTGCCGGCTCAGGTGATCTCGTTCAACGAGCTTGCAAGCGACGAGCAGCTGGTGCCTGATCTGAGGAACCGCAGGCGCGTGCTGCACAACACGAAGGATGCCTACCGCCTCGTGATCGTGGACGAGGCTCATGCGCTGCGCAACGAGGACACGACCTGGTACCGGGCGATGGAGCGCCTGCTCGGGGGGTCGCCGAAGCAGGTCGTGCTGCTGACCGCAACGCCGATCAACAACGGGCTCTGGGACCTCTACAACCTCGTGATGCTGTTTGGACGACACGATCGCGCGTTCGCCTCATACGGGATCGACTCGGTGCGCGAGCTCTTTCTTGCCGCCGGCGCGAACGAGCGCGATCCAGAGAGCTTGAGCCCTGACGTGCTCTTTCCACTCGCTGACGCCGTGAGCGTGCGTCGCGATCGTGCCTTCATCGAATCCGAGTACGCCGGACAGCAGTTCTCCGATGGGACGCCCGTGCGGTTTCCGCGCCCACGGTTGAGCACCGTCCGCTACGACCTCGACGAGCGCCACCCAGGACTGCTGGACAGGATCGCGACTGCGATCGATTCGTTGACGATGGCTCGTTACCGGCCGAGCGCATATGAGCTCGGGGCACGCGAGCGTGCGGTGGAGGCCCAGCTTGCAGGGCTCCTGCGCTCCGGCGTGCTGAAGCGCTTCGAGTCCTGCTGGGCGGCGTGCCTGGAGACCGTGCAGCACATGATCTCCGCGCATGACGCCTTCCTGGCGGCCTGGGGGCGCGGCGAGGTCCTATCGGCAGGGACGCTGCGGGAGGCGACGCGCATGGAAGCCGGCGACGCGGGACTCGCCGGTTGGATCGAGGAGGCGCTCGAAGACGACACCGAGGCGCGTGCCGCCTCAGAGTTCGATCCTTCATACGGCGACGCGGTTCGTGCAGACCGGGAGCGGCTGGGCGCGATCCGGGAAGAGCTTTCGCGGATACGGCCCGAGGAGGATCCGAAGCTCGCCGCGCTGCTTGCGGTGATCGAGCGCTCGCCTGCCCAGAAGATCGCGGTGTTCGCCACCTACGGCGCGACGATCCGCTACCTGGACGAGCATCTGCCCCCGATGGTCGGCGGACGCGAGCGCGCAGTGGTGATCGGTCAGGAGACGAGCCCCGATCAACGGGTCGCGGCGCTTGCGCGCTTCGCCCCTGACACGGTGGTCTGGCCCGGCTACGAGCCGCCAGACGGCACCGTCGATCTGCTGCTTTCCACCGACGTGCTCTCAGAGGGCCAGAACCTTCAGCAGGCCCAGGCGGTCGTGTCGTATGACATGCCATGGAATCCGCAGCGGGTCGTGCAGCGGAATGGGCGTGTGATCCGCTTGCGCTCGCCGCACGAGGTCGTGCTGCTGACGACGATGCTGCCCGAGCATGGCGAGCTCGAGCGGCTGCTCGGCCTGGAGGCCCGCATACGCACGAAGATCGTCGCGGCCGGCGTCTACGGCATGGAGTCAGAGGTGATCGAGGATGAAGCGACCGACGAGCGGCGCGCATATGAAGAGCTGCGCGTGTACGCGGAGCGTCTTGCCGAAGGAGATCCTGATCTGCTCGACGAGGCGGAGCAGGAGTCAGGCGCGTTCGTGGGGGAGCATCTCCGCAGGCTGCTGGAGAGAGCGTTCGAAGAGGGTGAGATAGAGCGGGTGCAACGGCTTCCATGGGGTGTGGGAGCATGCTTTCGCCAGAGCACCGCCGGCCGCTCGAGCGGCCCCCCGGGAGTATTCCTGGCAATGCGCACGCGGCCGTCCGCTGCGGAGCCAGAAGGGCGGCGGTACTGGCGCTACGTCGAGCTTCATGACGAGCAACTGGTGTCTGGCGATCTGGAGATCCTGCGCAGGATCGACCCCAGTGGCGGCGCTCCGTCGCCTGACGGCTTGCGTGAGATCGACCTCGAGCGGGCGTGGAAGCTCGCCAGCGAAGACGTGGTTGCAGCACACAATGCGAGGGCCAACGTGCGCGAGGAGCAGGAACAGATCGGCCCGCGACAGCGCTGGGCGCTGCAAGTGCTGCGTGACCCTGGCGTCGTGGCCCCGCCCGGGCTGGAGCAGGCTGAGGCCGCTCTGGCGGTGGGGCGCAGCTCGGCTGTGCGCAAGGCGCTTGGCGCCGTCGAGCAACGTGTGCACGCGGGTGAGCTCGATCTTGACGGCGCGGCCGCCGAGATCGTCGCCGTCGTCGGGCAGTTCGGCCTGCGACCGGTGGAGCCGCCAATGCTGCGAGAGCCGATCACGGTCGACGATCTCGGAGTCGTGTGCTGGATGGCTGTGTTGCCACGCGAGGGACGCTAAGCTGGATCGTAGGTCGGCGCGACGCTACGGCGCGAAGCGCCCGACCTTCGACTTCGCGAGGTCGAGGCGGGCGAGCGAGCGCAGGAAGCCGTGCGTGACGAAGACGTGGATCTTCGACTGGGTGATGTTGTAGATGCGGCGGCCGAGGCCAGAGGCGATCGCGGGATGGAAGTTCGCGACCTCGACCTCGATCTGCAGGCGCACGCGGCCCGGCTCGACTGCGGGCTTGCGTCGCACCTGGATCTGCAGGTGCCCATGGCCGCCGCGCCCGCGACGAGCGACGAGCAGGCCGCTCTCGATCCGCCAGCGCACGAGCCCGTGCTCTCCGTCCATCTCGTATTCGGGCGCCATGAACGTGAGCAGCCTGATCGGCGAGGCGATCAGCAGCACGAAGCGCTTCGTCGCCGTGTAGCGGACGCGGACGAGGCCGAGCGTGACTCGCGTGAGGAAACGCCAGTAGGTGCGGGCGAGCTGCTCCAGGTGCATTGGCGACCAGAGATGCTGAAGCTCGGGCTCCGATATCGAGAGCTCCGCGGTCTGGACCGAGCGGATCGCACCGGTCGTGCGGTCTTCGGTCGTATCGTCGTGGAGGTTGCCGACCGTCGCGGCGCGCATTACCCAGGAGGCTAACGTCCTCGTCGCGTGATATCTCAGGGGCCGTGAGCGCAGAGCGGACATCGCGCGCCGCGGTCGCGGCCGAGCAGCTCTGCGCGGCGCTCTGGGAGGCGCTGCACGAGCGCCTGCGGGCCGGCGATGCGAGTCAGGCGGCGGCGCTCGGCGAGCGCATCGCCGAGGTGTCGGGCGCGCTGTCCGCGCTCGCCCGCGCCGAGCTCGAGCCCGGTTCGACGGGCTCGGAGGCGGATGCGGCGCGAACTGGCCCGGCGGGGGCTGAGGCGACGCGCGTGGACGCGACGCGGACTGACGCGACACGGGTGGACGCGACGCGGGCTGACGCGGCGAAGGCCGACACCGCGAAGGCTCCTTTCGTCGCGGCCGATGCGACGGGCGAACCGTCGCGCGACCCCGGCGAGCCGGAAGGCGGGCGCGCCGCCACGATCCGCTCCGGCGACCTCGGCGGCGCGATCCTCGTCGACGAGCGCCAGCGAGGAAGCTCGATCGACGAGCGGCGTCCCGCCGATGCGCCGATCGCGATCAGGGACGCGCGCGGCGGGTCGGAGACCGCCCCGTGGAGCGCCGCAGTGCAGCGCAGGCTCGATCGCTATCGCGACGATCGCGAGCCCTTCGCGGTGCTCGTCCTCGAGCTGCTCGACGCCGAGCGACTGCGCGTAGCTCAGTCGCCGGCGGAGTCCGAGCGGCAGCTGCGCGAGGTCGAGGCGGCGATCGTGCAGCAGCTGCGCCCGGCGGACGCGCTCGTACGCGAGGTCGACGGCCGCTACTGGCTGATCGCTCCTGACAGCGATGCCGCGGACGCGCGCGCGCTCGCAGGCCGGCTGTCCTCGGCGGCGCGCCGCTGTGCGTCTCACCGCGGCACTCCGCTTGGGATCGCCGTCGGGATCGCGCTCTGTCCCGAGCATGGCATCGAGGCGGGCGCGCTCACAGGGCACGCCGAGGTCGACCTATACGCGGCGCAGGCCGCCGGACGCCTCCTCAGCGATCCCGACGGCAGCGATCCC
>JBAIYK010000124.1:0-7101 GCA_037915935.1 Solirubrobacterales bacterium
CGGAGCCGAAAGCCCGCGGGCCGACGGCGGTCAGATCACGAGGAACGCTCGGCGGTCAACAGTTGCAGCCAGCGCAGGAGCGCATCTACCAGGATCAGCGCCCACCTTCGCCGCGCCGACGTGCGAGCCCCGCGACGCGGCGGCGGCGTTTCGACCGCGTGAGCGGTGGGCGCAGCCGCAGCCAGGCGCTCGGAGTCGCTGCCTCGCAACACCGGCCCATGCCCCGCCGCTCGCTCACGCGGCGGCTGCGGAGAGCCGGCACGGACCTCCTCCAGGTTTCGAGCCAGCACCGCGGCGGTCACCATCCCGTCCTTGCACAGCCGACAGTCCTCCAGCTTGCTCGAGGCCAACTGGAGGGTGTTCCTGACGAACAGCGGCGAGTGGAGACCGAATCGCACGGCGATCTCCCCTTCACGCACGATCGGCTTCGCGACCCGCTCGCGCTCGGGATTGACGAACAGGGGCCAGCAGCCCTGGTCGCGCATCGCCCTGAACAGCCGCGTGTCGAAGATCAGGCCCCTCGCGCCGGCCGCCGATCGCTTGCACGCTTTGAAGTAGCGCTCGTTCGGCTTGAAGATCCATACCCCCGTCACGCCGCAGCGCTCGAGCGCCGCCCGCTGGCGTTGCCAGGCATCCACCCCCAAGCAGCCGTCGACGTAGCACAACGCGACCTGCTCGCCGCCGGCAAGCCGCGCCAGCACCGTCACTGGCACGCCGGAGATCGTCTGCTCGTCGAGCACCTCGTCTTGCCCGTCGAGGCTCGCAGCCCAGCGGCGCAGCATATGCCGGACCACGACCGTGGACAGGTCGGGGTGGCTCGGCCACTCGCCGCAGACGTGCGCGAAGTGGTCGCGCCGGTCCTCGTAATGCCTCGCCATCAGGCGTGGCGAGCGGCACCCTGGCACGGGACAGACCAAATGCCCCATGCGGGCATCCTCCCGAAAGCGGTCGGCTTCGCCTTCGGGCATGAAGACGAGCGGCGCATCCGGCGGCTTGCGCTTGTCGCGGGCGTAGACGGCGCGGGTCTCGCCCAGCTGCATCCGTTCCCATTCGTGGACATCCTCGGGCGACATCGGGCTCCAGCCCAGTGTTTGTGTAGACATCGTGTTCCCTCCTTGGAAGATTCTTGGTCGGGCACCGTTCGCTCGTCGACGAAGGCGATCGCCCTCTGTGCGAGAAGTTCGCGCTCATCTGAGCAGCGGCCCCGGTGTCCTCCCCCGCTGTCACCCACTCACTTTCACGGTGACAAGGGACTTATACCACAATTCAGAGGCGTTGCGGGAAAAAATTTTGGGCACAAGACCCAGTGCCTCGCCATTACCGCCTGGCAATGCGGCATGGATACTGCGCCTCGCGGACAGGATCAGACCAAAAGCTCTCTATGCTTCTCTCTATTATTAATATTAAGGCGATTCCGCAAAGATTCTCGATTCAGCCGTTTTATGCGAATCGACGTCATAACTCGGGATTCGTCTTTTGTGCAAAGCAGCGTCAATTGGCAGAAACCTGTTTTTGCGCAATTTTCGAGGATTCGCCATTCCAGTCGTTTCTCTAGGCTATTCGGGTCATGGATCACGTCTCCGTCGTCTCCTCCACGCTTGCCTCCGTCGGATATGCGCCGCGCACGCGGACGCTCGAGGTGAGGTTCACGAGCGGGAGCGTGTATCGATACTTCGGCGTCTCGCGGCGGGTGTACGCCGAGCTGCTCGCCGCGAGCTCGAAGGGCGCCTACTTCAACCGCCATATCCGCGACCGGTTCCCTTACGCGCGGCTGTAGAGGGCCGGCGGCGCCGGCCACAGCGCTCGCAGCGCGGGCAGCGGCTCCCGCTGCGCCAGGAGATGACTCCTGCCGGGTATCGCCGCCGATTCGCTGACAGTCCGCGTACCCCTGGCGCTCACGCCTACCCGGGCGCGCGCCGGCGGAGCGCTGCTCGCGCCAGCACTCCTGCAGCCACCAGGCAAACGAGCGCCCCCGCGGCCGCGTTCGGCCGACCACGGCTCACAGCAGCGACGACGAGCGCGACGGCGAGGAGGCCGAGCAGCCCGGCAACGACCCAGATCAGGCCAGCTCGGACGGCATGCTCGGCTGCCTTGCCCGACGCGGCGACGGCCGCGCGCTTCTGCGCCAGGTACAGCATCAGACGTGCGGCAAGCGCAGCGAACGCCCCGACGACGGCGACGCCGGACCGCAGGAAGCCGGCGCCGACGGCCGCCACGAGGATCGAAGCTGCGGAGAGGGCCTCGAGGGCGGTCGCCGTCGAAAGCGAGCGCTCCCCGATCATCAACCACACGAGGCGCTGCCTCGGCGTCGGTGCCAAACGCCTCAGAAAGCGAACGGCGTAGCACGCTGGCGCCGCCAGGAGCACGACGGGAACGAGCCGTGCTGCCATGCCGTTGGAGGAGGCGGCGACGCGCATCACCACGTATGCGTCGATGAACAGCAGGTAGGCGGCTTTCGAGAGGAACGCCCTCAGCACCCTCTCGAGGACCTCGACGCTCTTCTCCGAAGCGGACTCTGCATTTGCGGCTCGGGCGAATCCTGACGCCGCGTCGGCGAGCGCAGCTGGATCGTTGAACCTGCGGCGCAGTCGAAGGCGGGCAAGTTCGTGCTGTGCTGCTGCATTGGCCGGATCGAGCGTCAGCACCTGTCTGAATGACGCCCTCGCCACGTCGCGCTGGCCAGCTGCCGCAGCGACGACGCCCGCCGTCAGGTGCGCCGCGGGGTGTTCAGGCGCCAGCTCAGCTGCGTCGGCCGCGGCGGCGAGGGCATCGTCGTGGAAGCCAGCGGTACTGAGGATGCGAGCGAGGAGCGAGACGGCATCGAAGTCGTGCGGATCGGTCGCCACCGCCCTGCGAGCGCGTTCCAGCGCCTGCTCTGCTCGTCCGAGTCGTAGGAGCGCGACGCTTGCGATGACGTCTGGAAGAGCTTCCGTCGCCGCCAGGGCGTGGGTGTGCTCGGCGGCTTGAAGTGCGCGCTCGTAGCGCTCGGCTGCCAGCTCCGCTCGCGCCAGCAAGAGCCATATGGCGGGGCTGGCCGGATCGCGCTCCGCGACCGGTCGGAGCAGGTCGCCCGCCTCTGCGCAGTGGCCCTCCGCACAGAGCTCGGCAGCGCGCGCCGGTATGTCCGCCTCATCGAGCGACATGAGACAGGGTCGGCATGGACCGACCTGACCATTAGAGACGCCGATGCGTCTGCGGACGATTGTCGGCAGCGGTTGTGGCAGCGCGAAGCGCCTGAGCTCTTCTCGGAGAGTCGGGGAGACAGGATTCGAACCTGCGACCGCCCGGCCCCCAGCCGGGTGCGCTACCAGACTGCGCCACTCCCCGCAGCCCTTCGATTCTACGACCACGAGCCGTGATCCGCTCCCCGGCCCGACGAGATGCAACCCGCGCCGCCGTTGCGGCAAACTGTGCTCGTCAGCGGGCCGCCCGACGGCCAGGTCCGCGCGGCGGTAGCTCAACGGTAGAGCCTCGCCCTTCCAAGGCGATGACGCGGGTTCGATTCCCGTCCGCCGCTTCTTGCGGGCCGGTCTGCTGCGCCACGCGCACCGAGCAGGCGCCGAGCCGCCCATCCCCGGCGGGCCACCGCCCCCTCCATCCCCCCGGCCCACTAACCTGTCGCCCCGTGCCCTTCCGGCCCCTGCTCCTGGTCGCGGCCCTCGCCGGCGGCGACTATCTGCTGTGGACGTGGTCCTCGGACGGCGACAGCACGACGGTCGCGCTGATCTCCGGCCTCGCGCTCGCCCCGCTGATCCTCGCGCTCGTCTGGCTGCTCTCGCTCGGCGTCGCCCGCACGCTGCTCGTCCGCGTAGCGAGCCGCCCGACCGCCTCGGCCTCCGCTCCTCGCCGCGGCAGCGCGAGGCGCCGCTCGCCTCTCGCTCGACGACGTCTCGCAACCCGCGCAGGCTCCGCGAGGTCGGCCGCCACAGCTCGCGTCTGGGAGCAAGACGAGCAGACCCCGGCTGGGGCGCCCGGACCGCAGGCCGCATCCGAGAAGATCGCCGCCTGAGGCGGCGTACGGCGGGCGGCGCATGAGGAGAAGGCTCTCGTTCCTGCGCTTGCGGAGCACGCGATCGCGCGTGATCGCGCTCGTCGCGCTGCTCGCCCTGATCGGCGTCGGCCTCGGCGCCTACTTCTACGAGCGCAACCGCACCGGCTCGGTCTACCACCCCCACGCGCGCTTCGTGCCCGAAGAAACGAAGCGCAAGCCGCCGCCTCCGCCGAAGGAAGCGACGTTCGTCTGGCCCTTCTACGGCTACTCGAAGAACCACCACCGCTACCTCGCCGCTTCGAAGGCGGTGAGGCCGCCCTTCAGGCAGGTGTGGCGCAGCAGCGAGACCGCCCTGCTCGAGTTCCCGCCGGTGATGTCGGGCAAGCGGATCTTCCAGCTCGCCGACGACGCGACCCTCAGCGCGATCGACAAGAACGACGGCCGCCTGCTCTGGCGCAGACGCCTTGGCACGCTCTCCGCCTCGACCCCCGCGGTCGTCGGCGGCACGGTCTACGTGACGATCCTCGCCCGCGACGGCGCCGGCGAAGGAGGGCGCGCGGTCGCGCTGCGGGCGAGGAACGGCTCGATCATCTGGTCGCGGGACCTGCCGAGCCGCAGCGAGTCCTCGCCGATGGTCGACAAAGGCAAGGTGATCTTCGGCAGCGAAGACGGCGCCGTCTACGCGCTGAACGCAAGCAACGGCCGCACGGTCTGGACCTACCGCGCCGCCGGCGCGGTGAAGGCGAGCCCGACGCTCGCGCACGGCATCCTCTACTTCGGCGACTACTCCGGGCAGGTCCAGGCGGTCGGGGAGCGCAACGGCAGGCGCATCTGGGCCGCGGGCTCCGAAGGCGCGCCGCTCGGCAGCGGCACCTTCTACTCAACCGCCGCCTACGCCTACGGCCGCATCTACCTCGGCAACACCGACGGACGCATCTACGCCTACGACGCGCGCAGCGGCAGCCTCGACTGGGCGGTCCAGACCGGCGCCTACGTCTACGCCTCCCCCTCGGTCGCGAACGCCCCGAACGTCGGCCCGACGATCTACGAGGGCTCCTACGACGGCAACTTCTACGCCCTTAGCGCGAGATCGGGCAGGATCGAGTGGACCTACGCGGCCGGCGGCAAGATCTCCGGCTCCTCGACGATCGTCGGCAGGACCGTCTACTTCGCCGACCTCGGCACCCACAGCACGATCGGCCTCGACATCGCGACCGGCCGCAGGGTGTTCTCGATCGCCCAGGGCGCCTTCGACCCGGTGATCAGCGATGGCCGCCTGATCTACCTGAGCGGCTACAACGTGCTCTTCGCGCTCGAACCGCTCGACGAGCACGGCGCCCATCGCAGCGCCGGCGCGGCTGCGAGCGCTGGGAGCGCACGCCAGCACGCCGCGAGGTCAGCCGGCCGCAAGGGCGCGCAGGCCCGTGGCGGCCACTACTGAGACCAGGTCTGGATCTCAGAGCGCTCACAGGGCATCCAAAGCGCCGCTGAGCGAGAACCGCGCCTGCACGCGCACGATCCCAGGCGCGCTGACGCTCACCTGCGTCCAGCCCGAGCGCGCTTGCGAAACCTTCGCCCGCCCCGCGAGCACCTGCCAGTAGGGGGTGTAGTGGACGCGCACTAGGAAGCTGCCGGCGGCCTTCGCGGAGAGCGCGAAGCCTCGGTGGCCGAGCTGGGTGAGGCTGCCATCGCCTTCGGCGAGCGGGCGCGAGCCGAGCACCTGATAGACGCGCCAGTGCGCGCTCCTCAGCACCGGCTTCAGGAAGGGCGCCCCGTGCCGGATCAGCGCCGCCTCGCCGAGGCTCGAGCCGTCGAGCGGCACGTCAGGCAGCGCGACGTAGCCGACGGCGTTGCTGCGCAGCCAGTGCTCGTACACCGACGGCGGCAGCGGGTCGGCTTCGATCGCTTCGTCGTAGCGCTTGTCGAGCTGGCGCTCCCAGCCGCGCGCGAGCGCGACGTGGGGCGCGAGCAGCGCGGTCTCCCAGTGCGAGCGCGTGAACGGGACCTCGATCCGCACCGGCCCCTTCACGTGCATCGTGAGGAACCTCCGCAGCGGCAGGTAGTAGACGGCCTTCGTCGATGGGTCTTTCAGCACCTCGGCGCTCTGCACGATCGGCCCCCACAGCACCCAGAAGGCGATCCCGGCGAGCACTGCGCCGAGCGCCCACCGCGGCCGCGGCCGTTCGCATGTCTCATCGCCACGGGGCTCTGCCGCCTCCTCGCGGGAGAGCGCGCAGAGCAGCAGCGGCCCCGCGAGCAGCACCGCGTAGCGCGTCACGTTGCTGCCCATCGGCGTCGGCAGCAGCGAGAGCGCGTTGACGAGCAGGAACAGCAGGCCGCCGGCCCTCAGCAGCCGCTCCCGCGCCGGCAGCGCCCACAGGAACGCGAGCGCGACCGCTGTCGCCGGCAGGAACGATTCGAGGCCGTAGGGCTCGAAGCCGCCTTCGGGGAAGAGCAGCTGCAGCGGCAGCACGACGACGAGCACCGGCCCGATCAGCGCAAGCGCGGCGCGGCCCCTGCGATGCACGAGCAGGTGAGTCGCGCCCGCGAGCGCGAGCAGCAGCCCGGCGACGGGGCTCGAAGCTGCGCTGAGCGCGGCGCAGAGCCCGGCAAGCGCCGTGTGCCGCCTGCCCTCCCCTTCGATCAGGGCGAGCGCCGCCGCGAGCGCGAAGGCGACCCCGAGCGCGAATGTCAGCCGCCCGATCCAGAGGTCGCCGGCGACCGCGACGGCGAGCCAGACGCTCGCAAGGCGCGTCCGCGGCCCGAAGCTGACGGCCGCGATCCGCGCGAACAGCAGCGCCGAGGCGACCGCCGCGAGCGCCCCGAGCAGGCGCACCCCGAGCAGCGACGCGAGCGGCGGGTAGAGCAGGCTGTAGCCGGGGATGTGATGGCCTGCGTACCAGTTGCCGTCCCAGACGAGCGTGCCGAAGTGCGAGTAGAGGTAGGACCTGTAGGTCTGGGCGGCGAGGTCCGGGGAGCGCGGCGCGACGATCAGCCACAGCCCCGCGAGGCTCATCGCCGTCAGCAGGTGCAACGGCGCGCGTCGCGGCAGGCGCCGTCGCAGCAGTCGCGATGCAGGGCGGGCGGCCGGCAGCGGCCGCGTCAGCGTC
>JBAIYK010000024.1:0-6592 GCA_037915935.1 Solirubrobacterales bacterium
TCGCCTTCGCCGCGGGCATTGCGCTGCTCGTGGTCTCGCTGCGGGCGCTGTCGCTGCACGAGACGACGATCGAGCGCGTCACATATGCGCTCGAGCACGGCTCCCCGCTCGCGGAGGTCGAGAGCGAGCAGGCGATCGGCTCACCGCCTGAGCCGCGCCCGGCGGCGATCGGCGCGGCGATGCTTCGCCGCCTCGAGGTGAGCGCGCCGATGCGCTCCTGGACCTACTGGCTGATGCACACCGGGATCGCGATCGCAGGCGCCTTCATCGTGCTGATGACATACGCGCTGAACGCTCCTGAAACCACCTACGACACGCTGCGCTGGCTCGCCTTCGGGGTCGGCGTCGCGGCCGCGGCGATGGCGCTCGGCGCCCTGCTGCAGCGGATCGTGCTGCGCGACGGACCCGGTGCGGTAGAAGGCGAGGGCCCAGGACGCCTGGCCGCGATCGCGCTGACGGGCACGAGCCTCGCCGTATCGGCAGGGATGGTCGTGACGATGGCGATCTACACGACCTCGACCCTGCGCTGGATCGCGTTTGCGCTCGGCCTCGGCCTCGTCGGCGCCTCGCTGCTCGCCCACCTGATCCACGAGCTGACGAGCGAGCGCGTGAGGCATGAGCTCGAGGTCTCGACGCCTGCGCGGCTCGCGCAGCCGGCTAGCGCGCCGCGAGCGGAGGCGATCTGACCCAGCCGACGCCGATCGCCGTGCGTTGCCTGCCGGGCCTGGTGGGCAACGCGCGGCGCGGCGCTCTATGCTCGTCCCGCCTCCCTGAATCGTGGTGTCCCCGGTTCGAATCCGGGGCTCGCCATCGTCAGCCTGCTAACCGCATGAGGTGGCCATGCGGTTAGGCTTAGGGCATCGGCAATCGTGCTCAACTTGCGACTCCTCGAGAGACCGTCCTCATGCGGATGGATCGGCAGTGCCTGGGTCGCCGGAGGGCTTGCGTGCACCTGGTCGCGACCCTCGTTCCCTGAGCTGACGCGTGATCTATCGCATCGTCTTCAAGCTGCTCCTTCGGCGCATCGACGCTGAACTGGCGCATCGCATCGCGTCGAGCGCTCTCCGCACGGTCGTGCGCGTGCCGGGGGTCGCGATGCTCTTCAGACTGCGTCTGAGCACGCGCGATCGAGCGCTGACAGTGAGAGCCTTCGGCCTTGATTTTCCAAGCCCCCTCGGTGTTGCTGCCGGCGTCGACAAGGACGCCTCCTGGTTTGAGGGCCTGGGACTGCTGGGCTTCGGGTTCGTCGAGGTGGGCACCGTCACCGCGCGTCCGCAGATGGGCAATCCTCGCCCCCGCGTCTTTCGCATGCCAAAGGACAGGGCGCTCCTGAACAAGATGGGATTCCCGAATCCTGGCGCACACGAGGTTGCCGGGCGTCTGCGTCGCCGGAGGGGTCGCGTGATCGTCGGGGTGAACGTCGGCAAGAGCATGGGAACGCCGAACGAGGACGCGATAGATGACTATCGAGCGACCGTCCGCGTGGTGGCGGGCGAGTGCGACTACCTCGTGGTAAACGTGAGCTCGCCGAATACACCTGGTCTGACGGAGATGCAGTCGATCGAGCTTCTCCGTCCTCTGCTCGAAGCGGTGAAGGCGGAGGTCTCACTTGCCGGTGTGGCCGACGTGCCTCTGCTCATCAAGATCGGTCCTGACCTATCGGACGCACAGATCGATGCGATCGCGGACCTCGCCGTCGAGCTCTCACTCGACGGCATAGTCGCGGTGAATACGACCGAGAGTCGAGACGGTCTGAGCGAGCCCTCGCTCGTCGCCGACGTGACCGGCGGTGGAATATCTGGGCCGCCGCTGAAGGCGCGGTCGTTGGAGATCCTGCGGCGGCTGTACGCGCGGGTGGGAGATGAGCTGACGCTCGTCTCCGTGGGAGGGATCTCGAGCCCGGACGACGCCTGGGAGCGGATTCTCGCCGGCGCGACCCTGCTGCAGGCGTACACCGGCTTCGTCTATGGCGGTCCTGCGTGGCCGGCTCACGTCAACCGCGCGCTCGTGCGCCGGCTGCGGGAGGCTGATGTCGCATCCATCCAAGACATGGTCGGCGCAGCGGCGCGCAACAATGCGAAAGGTGCGTTTGCAATCCAATCGGGATCGGAGGGTCGTTCGCAGCTCGACGCTCCAGAGAGCCCGGTCAGCACGCCCAGCTAGGTCGGGCTCGAGCGTCGGTTCAGGTCTGGGTCTCGCGGTCAGGTGAGCGCGACTGCACCGAGCCACTGGCTTGCGGAGGTCGGCCCGACCGAGCCGCGGGCGCCTCTCGACGGAGACCGCGAGGCCGACGTCTGCATAGTCGGGGCGGGCTTCACCGGCCTCTGGACGGCGTACGAGCTGCTCCGCGCGGCGCCCGATCTCGAGGTGGTCGTGCTCGAGGCTCGCTATGCGGGCTTCGGCGCCTCAGGGCGCAACGGCGGATGGGTCCTCGGCGAGCTCGCAGGCCCGTGGAGGCGGTGGGTGAGGCGTGGCGGCGAGCGTGGCGCGCACGCGATGGGGCGCGCGATCGAGGGCGCGGTCGAGGAGATCGAAGCCGTCGTCGGGCGGGAGGGCATCGAGTGCGGGTGGCGCAAGCGCGGCGTGCTGACGCTCGCCTGCTCGGAGCCTCAGCTGCGGCGCCTGCGACGCAAGCTGGAGGAGGACCTTGGCGAGCGTCCTCAGCTGCTCGACGCCGCCCACGCCTTCGCGCGGGTGCATGCCGCCGGCGTGCGCGGCGGCCTGTACTCGCCTCACTGCGCCTGCGTGCAGCCCGCGAGGCTCGTGCGCGGGCTCGCGAGCGCCGTCGAGCGCGCCGGGGGGCGGATCTTCGAGTCGACGCCGGTGATCGACGTCGAGGATGGAGTCGCCGTGACGCGCAGCGGCCGCGTGCGCGCGGGCACGATCGTGCGCGCGACCGAGGCCTACACCGCGCAGCTGCGAGGGCTGCGCCGCACGCTGCTGCCGATGAACAGCGCGATGATCGTGACCGAGCCGCTGGAGGAGAGCCGCTGGGCCGAGATCGGCTGGGCCGGCGCCGAGGCCGTGCGCGACGCCGCGCATCGCTTCGTCTACCTGCAGCGCACCGCCGGCGGCCGCATCGCGATCGGCGGGCGCGGCGTGCCTTACCGCTTCGCCTCGCGCACGGACCGCGAGGACGCGGTGCCGGCGGAGACGGTGCGCGAGCTGCGGGCGCGCCTGCTTTCGCTGTTCCCGGGTCTTGACGACGTTCAGATCGAGGCCGCCTGGCACGGCGTGCTCGGCGTCGCCCGCGACTGGATGCCCGCCGTCGGCCTCGATCGCGAGCGCCGGCTCGCGTGGGCGGGCGGATACGCGGGCGAGGGCGTCGCTGCCGCGAACCTCGCCGGCCGCACGCTGTGCGACCTGCTGCTGCACCGCGACAGCGAGCTGTCGCGGCTGCCCTGGGTGCGGCCCTTTCCGCGCCGCTGGCCGCCCGAGCCGCTGCGCCTGCTCGGCTCGCGCGGCGCCTATGCGCTCTATCGCCTCGCCGACGAGCGCGAGACGCGCAGCGGCAGGTCCTCCCCGCTCGCCCGCGCGGCGGACCTGATCGCGGGCCGCTGAGCGGCGGGCCTCGCGAGGGTCGTGAAGGATGCGCGGCAGAGCGGAGAGCGGAGGTTGCGCTCAGATACAGCCGCGCCAAGGTGGGCCCCGCCTGTTCGAAGCGTCAGATTTCTGACACCTAGCTGGGTACCCATGCGTTTACTTCGGCTGGGCATTTCTCGGCAAGCTGCGCCAGCCGCATGATCGGGTCGGAAGGCGGACGCGAGCGCCGCCTGGGCGATCTCGCCGACGTCCGCTTCCGGACAGGGTCCGCGGCCGTGACCAGGCGCTCGAAGGGCGGCTGCGGGGCAGAGTGAGAAACGCGCTTGAACGGCCATGTCGCGAGGACGTACCGTACATGAGCACTCTCAGGCGGAAGACTGCGGGTTGGGTTGGTCTCAGTAGGTTGCTGCGGTCGGTCGGAGAGAGAGACATGAAGTCACGAAAAGGGGAATGAAAACCGATGCTCAAACGCCTACTCAGACCCGGGCTCCTGGGGAGGAGCGGCCTTCTGGTCGCCGCCCTCGCCGCTGCGCTCGGCCTCGCCGCGACGTCCGCGTTCGCGGAAAATATCAAAGTCGAATCCAAGTTCGGCGCGGGGGAAATCATCGAAGAACCAAAGGGGGTGGCAGTGGACACCTCCTCCAGCGCCTCGAAAGGCGATATCTACGTCTCCGCCAGCGGAGTAGGAGGAGGCGAAGTCCTGACGTTCGACTCGACGGGCAAACTGGTCGGGAAAATAGTCTCCGGCACCGCACCCTGCACTGAACCCTTCTCAACACCCTTTGGGATCGCGGTCAACTCCGCGAACGGCGACGTGTACGTCGGCGATGAAAAAACGAGCAGGGTGAGCGCGTTCGAACCGAACGGCACGTGCATCTTCCAGTCGGAAGCGCTCGGCGCGCGCGGGGTTGGCGTCGACTCCGCGGAAGGCACCGTCTACGCCGCCACCAGCGGCACCGGAAACATCACGAAGTACAACGCCGCGACGGGCGCGAAGACCGGCGAATTTGGGGAAGGAACCTTCGCTGGGACCGAGCTCGGCCTCGCGGTCGATTCGAAAACCCACAACATCTTCCTGGTCATCGAAACCCAGAGCGTGCTCGAGTACGAAGCGAATGGCACATGTGTCAACGCCTGCGCGTCGCTCGACAGCAACGCACCGGGCGGAGTCGCGGTGAACCCCGAAAACGACCACGTCTTCGTGGCTGAGCACTTCAACAACACCGGGGGGGAAGCCCAAGTCGTCGAACTCGAACTGGGCAACCCCACGCCGCTGAACGTCTATGGCGCAGGCGAATTCGCCAGCGGACAGCTGCTCGGGATGGCGGTCGGCAATGGACACCTCTACGTGGGTGATGCCGTAGCCAAAGAAGTCTACGTCTTTCCGGTGGCCGGAGGAGGTCCGCCGCCGCCCACGCAGGAACTGAAGGTTAAAGTCACAGGCACCGGCGAAGGGGAAGTGACCGGAGGCAAAATCGCCTGCAAGGGCGTCGCCGGGACCGACTCGGGTACCTGCGTGGCCCAAGAACCAGAAGGCTCGACGGTCACACTGACCGCGACGGCAGGAGCGGGCTCGACGTTCGCCGGCTGGTCCGGTGCGTGCACAGGCACGGGCACGTGCGAAGTCACTATGACCGAAGCAAAGGAAGTGACCGCCGAATTCACTGAAGTGCCGCTGGCCGAATTCCCGGTTGAAGTCAAAGTGACTGGTAACGGCGAAGTCAACGGAGCTGTCATCAGCGGGTGTACGGAAATCGGAGGGATCTGCACTGAAAACCAAAAGGAAACCAAGAAAGTCACGTTGACGGCCAAAGCCGCAACAGGCTGGGCGTTCGCGAAATGGTCCGGTGTGACGTGTGCCGCTGGCCAGAATGCGACGACATGCGAATTCACGATGCCCGCAGAAGCGGTCAAAGTGAGCGCTGAATTCGTCGAAACGCATGCCTTCCCGCTGACGGTATTCATCGCCGGCGAAGGCAAAGTCGAAGCGAAAGGCGTTCCTGGCCCACTGACGTGTGGATCGGCGGAAGAATGCTCAGGCTCATTCGAAGGCGAAGTGGAACTCATAGCGATAGCTGAACCAGGCTCCACCTTCGTCGGCTGGCTCGGCTGCAGGCACGTGACAGCGACAACCTGCAAGCTCACGATGTCAGGCGAAACCGAAGTGACCGCCGTGTTCTTGAAGAACGGCGAACCTGGCCCGCAGGGCGAACCCGGCCCGCCGGGCGAACCCGGCGAACCGGGCGAACCCGGCCCGCCAGGCGAAAAAGGCGCGACCGGCGCAACCGGCGCAACCGGCGCAAAAGGCGCGACCGGGGCGACCGGCGCAACCGGTAAAGAAGGCCCCGCAGGCAAAGCGGGCGCGAACGGCGCCCAGGGTCCCGCCGGACCCGCCGGTCCCGCCGGTCCCGCCGGTCCCGCCGGCAAGCAGGGCCCTCCGGGCAAGATCGAGCTCGTGATCTGCACGAAGAAGCACAAAAAGAAGAAGTGCGTAGCGAAGCTCGTCTCTGGCACGGTGAAGTTCACGACCTCCTCGGTGCGCGCGCTGCTGTCGCGCAACGGGAAGGTGTTCGCCGCCGGGATCGCACGTGACCGGCACGGGCGTCTCAGCCTGCGGCTGGCGCCGCTGCGCAAGCTGCGGTCAGGCCACTACACGCTGACGCTGATCAGCGGGTCGGGCAGGCACGAGACGATCCTGACGCAGTCGTTCACGCTGCGTTAGCGAAAGAGCAGCACAGCCACGCCGGGGGCGGCTCGAACGCCGCCCCCGGCGCTGGTGCTCTGACACGTTGCCGCAGCCCTTCCGTCGCGGCCGATCACGACGGGCGCCGGCAGCAGCCCCGGACCGACGGCGGTGCTGAGTCCGGGCCGCGAAAAGACGACGCAACCGCTACGAGCGCCCCGCTGCGTGCAGGCGAAAGCGTCCTGCGGGCCCGAGCGTGTAGTGACGGCGGAAGTCCTCGCGCGAGAGCGAGGCGACGAGCCTCACGCTCGCGTTGCCGTGGTCAGGGCGCGGCAGACCTTCGACGAGCCGGATCGGGATCCAGCG
>JBAIYK010000133.1:0-33869 GCA_037915935.1 Solirubrobacterales bacterium
AGCCAAGCCGCAGGTGGTCGCGCACGAGCGCGGCGACGTGGGCCCGCAGGCGCTCGCTCGCGCGCAGGCTGTCGAGCAGCTCGCCGGCGATGCGCGCGCCGAGCGCGTCGTGGCCGACGAAGGTGACGCGCCCGTCCTGCGGCCTCACCGCTCGCGTCGCCGGCTTTGCGATGTCGTGCAGCAGCGCTCCCCAGCGCAGCGCCGAGCCGCGCGTCAGGCCGTCCGCGAGCGGCTGTTGCAGCAGGTCACTCACGGCCGGCGCGGCCTGCGCGAGCGCCGGCGGGCCGTGCGCGCCGAGCTCCCCGGCCGGGTCGGCCTGCAGCGCGATCATTTGCTGCAGCACCTCGACCGTGTGCTCGTAGACGTCGAGGTGGTGGAAGCGGCTCTGCTGCACACCGCGCAGAAGGTCGAGCTGCGGCAGCACCGCGGCGGTCGCGTCGAGCTCCCCGAGCAGCCGCAGGCCGCGGACCGCCGCGGGCGCGTCGAGGATCCGGCAGAGCTCGCCGAAGACGCGCTCGGACGCGACCTCGCGCAGATGCGCGGCGCTCGCGCGCGCGAGCCGCTTCGTCGTCTGCTCGGGCTGCAGGCCAAGCTCGACCGCGATCCGCACGAGCCTCAGCACGCGCAATGGATCGTCGGTGAACGCGGAGGGCCCGGCGGCGCGCAGCGCTCCGGCGGCGAGATCCTCGAGCCCGCCGAGCGGGTCGATCCTCACGCCGCCGGCGATCGGTTCGGCGATCGCGTTCACGGTGAAGTCGCGCAGCAGCAGGTCCGCCTGCAGCGAGCCCCCGCGCAGCGGCTCGAGGTCGACCTGCCAGGCGCCGTCGCGCGCGCTCACCCGCCAGCCGCCGAACTCCTCCGAGAGCGAGAATCAGGCCGCCGGGCTGCCGGCCTTGCGCGCGTGCGCGGCGAGCGCCTTCGCCGCCTCGCCCGGGTCGCCGTCGATCACGACGTCGATGTCCTCGCCGGCCAGCCGCCCGAGCGCCCGATCGCGCACGGCGCCGCCGACGAGCCACGCCCGCCGATGTCCGAGCGCCGCGCGCGCGAGCGCGATCGCCCTCTCGCTCATCGCGCCGCGTCCGCCTCGCTCAGCGGCGCGGCGGTCTCGGCGTCCAGCTCGCGTCCATCGCGATGGTGCTCGCGCAGCACGCGCGAGCTCAGCGCACAGGTCACCTCGTAGTTGATGCTCTGAAGCCGGCGGCCGATCTCCTCGGCGGTGATGCGCTCCTCGCCCTGGGCGCCGACGAGGACGGCCTCCGCGCCGAGCAGCGCGTCGTCGGCCTCCGTCCCCAGCTCGACCGTCAGGTTGTCCATGCTGATCGTCCCGACGAGCGGCCGCCTCACGCCGCCGACCAGGACCTCGGCGTCGTTCGACAGCGCCCGTCGCCAACCGTCGCCGTAGCCGATCGGCAGCACCGCGAGGCGCGTGTCGCGCTGCGCGACGAAGCGCCTGCCGTAGCCGGCGCTCTCGCCGGGGCGGCAGTCCTTCAGCTCGGCGACGTAGGAGACGAGCTGCAGCGCGGGCTCGAGCTCGACGTCCAGCGGGTCGCGCTGGAAGGGGTCGAGGCCGTAGATCGCGACCCCGCAGCGCACCATGTCGAAGTGCGAGGCGGGCTCGCGCAGCGTCGCGGCGCTGTTCGCAGCGTGCGCGATCAGGTGCGGCCAACGCGCCCTCGCCGCGGCGACGAAGTCCGCGAAGAGCTTCAGCTGGCCGTCGAAGAAGCCGCCGTCCTCGCGCTCGTCGGCGGTCGCGAAGTGGGTCATCACGCCAATCGCCTGCACCCTGGGCGCGCGCTCGGCGGCGCTCAGCACCCGCATCGCCTCGTCCTGATCGCGCGTGCCAAGCCTGCCCATGCCCGTGTCGAGCTTCACGTGCACGCGCCCGCCGCCCGCCGCCGCGACGGCCTCGATGTCGCGCTCGCGCCAGACGACGACGTCCGCGTTCGCGGCGAGCGACTCGCGCAGCTCGGGCGCGCTCAGGGCGCCCATCACGAGCAGCGGCGCCTGCGCGAGCCCCGCCGCGCGCAGCGCCGCCGCCTCGGTCGCGCCGGCGACCGCGAGCCAGCTCGCCCCGCCGGCGAGCGCCGCCCTCGCCGCCTCGACGGCGCCGTGCCCGTAGCCGTCCGCCTTCACGACCGCGCACAGGCGGCCGCCGTCAGGCAGCTCGCTGCGCAGCCGCGCGACGTTGCGTTCGATCGCGGCGAGGTTCACCCTCGCGACAGCGCGGCGTCGCGCGTTCATCCAGCCGCCTCCGCGCGCGCCCGGCGGAGCGTCCTCGATGCCGCTCATGCAAGCGCCTCCGTGTGACTCATGCACCCGCCTCCATGACGCCTCGCCCAAGCGCCTCCGCGCGCGCCCTCGGCAGCGCCGCGATCACGTCGGAGGCGATCACGCCCTCCGCGCAGCCCGCCTCCCGCGCCGCGATCCTGCCGGCGATCACGTGCAGCAGCACGCCCGCGGCGGCGGCCGTGAACGCGTCGAGCCCCTGCGCGAGGAACGCGCCGATCACGCCCGAGAGCACGTCGCCGGTGCCCGCGGTCGCAAGGCCAGGGCTGCCTCCGGGACTGATCGCGACCGTCCCGCCGGGCTCCGCGACGAGCGTGTCGTCGCCCTTCAGCACGATGACCGCCTGCGCGAGCTGCGCCGCATCGCGCGCGTGCTGCAGACGGCGCGCCTGCACCTCGGCCGAGTCGACCCCGAGCAGCCGCCCCAGCTCGCCGGCGTGCGGGGTGAGCACCGTCGCCGCGTCGCGCGCCGCCAGCGAGGGCAGCATCTGGGCGTGCGCGTTCAACCCGTCCGCGTCGAGCACGAGCGGCAGCGGCGCCTGCTCCGCGAGTACGCGCGCGAGCTCGACGGCATATGGGGATCTGCCGAGGCCGGGGCCGAGCACGAGCGCGCCGCCGCGGCCGGCCGCCTCCAGCACCTGCTCCAGCGCGCTGACGGCGAGCGCCCCATCGCGCTCCGCCAGCGGCCGCGTCATCATCTCGGGCCGGCCGCCGGTCGCGAGCACCGGCTGCAGGGAGTCGGGCACGCAGGCCGTCACGTAGCCGGCGCCAGACCTCATCGCCCCCTCGGCGCTCATCCGCGGAGCGCCGGTCAGCCCGCGCGAGCCGCCGACGACGAGCACGTGGCCGCTGCTGAACTTCGTCGCCTCCGCGTCGCGGAGCGGCAGCTGCCGCAGCACCGAGACGCCGATCAAGCCCGCGTCCGCGCGCCGCGGAGCGCCGCGCGGGATGCCGATGTCGACCACCTCGACCTCGCCCGCATGCGCCTTCCCCGGCCTGATCCAAAGCCCTCGCTTCGCGGCGTGGAAGGTGACGGTGCGGGTCGCCTTCACCGCAGCGCCCTCGACGGCCCCGGTCGAGGCGTCGACGCCGCTTGGCACGTCGACGCTGAGAACCGGTGCGCTCAGCCTCCCGACCCGCTCGATCGCCTCCGCGACGATGCCCCTCGGCGCTCCCGCGAAGCCGGTCCCGAGCAGCGCGTCGACGACGACCTCCGCCCGCGCGAGCGCGGCGTGCGCCTGCTCGCGCTCGGCGCCCGCCTCATCGCTCAGCGTGAGCGGCCGCTCGCCTGGCAGCCGTTGCAGGCTCTCGAGCGCGTCGCCATGCAGCTCCTGCTCGCCGGCGATGCAGATCACGCTCACGCTGCGCCCCCGCTCGCGCAGCAGCCTTGCCGCCACGAGCCCATCGCCGCCGTTGTTGCCCTTGCCGCAGAGCACCGCGACCTCGCCGCCGGGGCGCATGCGCTCGATCGCCGCGGCGACGCCTTCGCCCGCGCGCTCCATCAGCGCGAGCGAGGGCACCTCGCGCTGCTCGATCGCCCAGCGATCGATCTCGCGCATCTGGTCGGCGTCCGGCAGCGGCTCGCACCAGGCTGGCAGGTCGTCCATGGCCTGCGATGCTACCCGCGGTCCCACTCCGCGCGGACCCACGCAGACCCACTTCCACCGGAACGCGGCGCCCCGACGCGCCGCCCGCAGTGCACCTCCGATCCGTTACGCGACGCGCCACCCGCGAACGCCGCGGCCCCGGGCAGCCGCTACTCGACAGTCACGGTCTTCGCGAGGTTGCGCGGCTGGTCGACGTTCAGGCCGCGGCTGCGGGCGATGTGGTAGGCGAGCAGCTGCAGCGGGATCACCGCGAGGATCGGCTGCAGCATCCAGTCCAGAGCGGGCACCTCGATCGCGACGTCGAGGTGGCTTACGATCTCGGCGTTGCCCTCGGTCACGATCCCGATCACGGTCGCGCCGCGCGCGCGCACCTCCTGCATGTTCGAGGCGAGCTTGTCGAGCACGGGGGAGTCGGTCGCGACGCAGACGACGGGGGTGCGCTCGTCGAGCAGCGCGATCGGGCCGTGCTTCATCTCGCCGGCCGCGTAGGCGTCGGTCGCGATGTAGGAGATCTCCTTCAGCTTCAGCGCCCCCTCGAGCGCGATCGGGAGCCCGATGTTGCGTCCCATGTAGAGGAAGAAGTCCCTGTCCGCGAAGCGCTGCGCGATCTGCGCGACGTACGCGCCGATCCCGTCGTCGTCATCCGGGTCGGCCGATCCGGTCAGCCCCGCGACGAGCTGCGGCAGCCGTCGCAGCTGCTCGACGAGCCCGGCGATGCGCTCGTCAGGCAGCGCGCCGCGCAGCTCGGCGAGCCGCAGCGCGAGCAGGTACATCGCCGCGACCTGGCAGACGAACGTCTTCGTCGCCGCGACGCCGATCTCGAGCCCCGCGCGCGTGAACAGCACCCCGTCTGCGTCGCGCGTCGCCTGCGAGCCCATCACGTTCGTGACCGCGAGCACGCGCGCTCCCTCGGCGCGCGCCATCCGCATCGCCGCGAGCGTGTCCGCGGTCTCGCCCGACTGGGAGATGCCGATCACGAGGTCCTCGCCCTCGATCACGGGTGCGCGGTAGCGGTACTCGGAGGCGATGTCCATCTCGACGGGCAGGCGCGCCCACTGTTCGATCGCGTATCTGCCGACGAGGCCCGCGTGGTAGGAGGTGCCGCAGGCGACGATCACGATCCGCCGCACGCCTTCGAGCATGCTCTCGTCGAGGCTCTCGTCCCCGAGCCGCACGGCGCCGTCGCTCGTGCGATCGGCGATCGTCTCGGCGAGCGCGTCCGCCTGTTCGTGGATCTCCTTCAGCATGAAGGTCTCGAAGCCGCCCTTCTCGGCGGTGTCCGCGTCCCAGTCGATCAGCTCGACGGGTCGCTGCGCGCTCTCCCCCGACGGCGTCAGGATGCTCACCCCCTCGGGGGTCAGCACCGCGACCTCCCCGTCCTCGAGCCGCTGCGCCTCGCGCGTGTGCGAGAGGAAGGCGGGCACCGCGGAGGCGATGAACTGCTCGCCCTGCCCGCGGCCGATCACGAGCGGCGTCTCGCGCCGCACCGCGACGAGCGTCTGCGGCTGCTCGACGCTCATCGCGACGAACGCGTAGCGGCCCGTCAGCTCGGCGTCTGCCCTCCTCACGGCCTCGACGAGATCGCCGTCGAGATGGTGGGCGAGCAGGTGCGCGATCACCTCCGCGTCGGTCTCGGAGCTGAAGGTGCAGCCGCTCGCGCTCAGGCGCTGCTTCAGCTCGATGTAGTTCTCGACGATCCCGTTGACGACGACGTGGATGCTGTCCGCGCAGTCGGAGTGCGGGTGCGCGTTGCGCTCGCTCACGCGGCCGTGGGTCGCCCAGCGCGTGTGCCCGATGCCGGCGCCCGCGACCGCCGGCGACGCCGGCCCGTCGCCGTTGCGCGCATTCAGCAGCCCTGCGCCCGTCAGCTTCTGATGCAGCGAGTCGAGGTTGCCGACCGCGCGCATCGACTCGATCTTGCCGTCGGCGACCACCGAGATGCCGGCCGAGTCATATCCCCTGTACTCGAGCCGCCTCAGCCCTTCGAGCAGCAGGCTGCGCACCTCCCTGCCGCCCACGTAGCCGACGATGCCGCACATCGGGCGAAGATACCAGCGATTCCCGGCCGTGCTCAGGCCCGGCGATCGCCGGATTCGAGACTCGACGACCCACCGGCGCCCCCGCGACCCGGCCCGTCGGCTGGCCCAACCTCGCCTCCGCCGGCCGGCACGGGCGTGCGCTCCCCCAGCTCGCGCTGCACGAGCGTCGCAATCCGCTCGCAGACCTCCTCCGCCTCCTGCTCGGAGGGCGCCTCGACCATCACCCGCACGAGCGGCTCCGTGCCGCTCGCGCGTACGAGCACGCGCCCCCTGCCGTGCAGGCGCTGCTCCGCCTCGCGCGTCTCCAGCTCCACCGCCTCGCAGTGCGAGAGACGGCTCGCGTCGGAGACGGGGACGTTCACGAGCCTCTGCGGCAGCTTCCGCATCGCGTCTCTGCTGCTCAGATCGGCGCCGGCCAGGGCCTCGAGCGTCAGCAACGCGCTCGCGATCCCGTCGCCGGAGCGGTTGAAGCCCATCTCGATGAGGTGCCCTGACTGCTCTCCGCCGAGCGTCCAGTTGCGGCTGCGAAGCTCCTCGAGCACGTAGCGGTCGCCGACGCTCGTGCTCGCGACGGAGATGCCCGCGCGCTCCATCGCCGCGTGGAAGCCGAAGTTGCTCATCACCGTCACCGCGACCCCGTCGCCCGTCAGGCGGCCCTCGCGGCGCAGGTGCAGCGCGATCAGCGCGAGCAGCTCGTCGCCGTCGACGACGTCGCCGTCGCGGTCGACCGCGAGCACCCTGTCGCCGTCGCCGTCGAAGGCGAAGCCGACGTCGTGGCCGCCCGCCCGCATCAGCTGCACGAGGCGATCGAGGTGCGTCGAGCCGCATCCGTCGTTGATGTTGCGCCCGTCCGGGCTGTCCGCGAGCACGTCCACCTCGGCGCCGAGACGCCTGAAGATCTCCGGCGCGACGCCGCAGGTCGCGCCGTTCGCACAGTCGAGCGCGACCTTCGTGCCGGCGAGGTCGAGCGAGGCGAAGCGGGCATGCAGCGCGCGCAGGTAGTCCTCGCTCGCGCCGCGCAGCTCGCGGATGCAGCCGATCGCCGGGACGGCGTCCCTCGGAGCGGCCGGAAGCTGCGAGATCGCTGTCTGCGAGGCTTCTGTATCCGCGACGGCTGTCTGCGACACGGCTTTCGGGGGAGCGGTCTCCGGCCAGCGATCGAGCGCCGCTTCGATCTCGCGCTCCTGCTCGTCGGAGAGCTTGAAGCCGTCGCCGCCGAAGAGCTTTATGCCGTTGTCGCGGTAGGGGTTGTGGGAGGCGGAGATCACGGCTGCGAGGTCGAGCTCGTAGCGGCGCAGCAGCAGCGGCGCCGCCGGTGTCGGCAGCACCCCGCCGAGCAGCACGTCGCCCCCGGCGGAGCTCACTCCCGCCGCGAGCGCCGCCTCGAGCATCCCTCCGGACTCGCGCGTGTCGCGCACGATCAGCACCTGCGGGCGCTGCGCCGCGGAGACGCTTGCCGCCGCCCAACCCAGTTTCAGCGCGAGCTCCGCTGTCAGCTGAACGCCGGCGAGGCCCCGCACGCCGTCGGTGCCGAACAGCCTGCCTCGCATCGCCGCTGTCAGCGCTTCGAGAACTGCGGCCGCTTGCGGGCCTTCTTCAGCCCGGCCTTCTTGCGCTCCTTCACGCGCGCGTCGCGCGTCAGGAAGCCGCGCCGCTTCAGCTCGCCGCGCAGGTTCGGGTCGGCGTCGATCAACGCCTTCGAGACCCCGTGGCGCAGGGCGCCGGCCTGGGCGGAGATGCCGCCGCCGTGCAGGCGCGCGACCACGTCCATGCGCTCCTCGTAGCCGACCGCCTCGAGCGGCTGGCGGATGTTGCGCTGCAGCGTCGCGCGCGGGAAGTGCTGATCGAGCGGGCGGCCGTTGACGAGATAGGCGCCGGTGCCGGGCTTCAGGATCACGCGCGCGACGGCCGTCTTGCGCTTGCCGGTCGCGATGTAGCGCGCGCCCGCAGCGAGGTCGATCGCGACCTGGGCGATCGGCTGCGGCGCCGGGCGGTCCTCCTCCTCGACCGCCTCCGGCGCCGGCTCCTCCTCTTCCTCGACCGCGTAGGGATCGGTCGCGTAGGGGTCGACCTCCTCCCCGCGCCCGAACGGATCGGCGCCCTCGGGCACGATGTCGACCTCGAGGTGCATGCCCGGCACCTCCGGCTTCACGCGCGGCGTCGGCTCCTCCTCGCCCTCTTCGGGCTCCTCATGCTCGGCGGCCTGCCCCTCCGTCGCGGCGGCCTGCGGCTGCTCAGCCTGCTCCGCGGTCTGCGGCTGCTCCGTCTGCTCCGCCGGCGGCTGCCCCTGCACCTCAGCGATGGGCTCGGGCGCAGTCTGCTCGACGGCCTGCGGCTCCTCTTGCGCCGCGCCCTGCGGCTGCTCCTCCGCCTCGGCCGCGGGCTCGCTCGCCTGCTCGGGAGCCTCGGCCGCCTGCGCCTCGCTCGCCTCTGCAGGCGGCGCCTGCTCGGGCTCGCGCTGCTCCTCGCCGCTCTCGGGCTGCTCGCTCACGCCTTCACCTCCTGCGGCTGCGGCTTCTGCGCCACATGCGGGTGCTCGGGGCCGGCGTAGATCTTCAGCTTCGTCAGCTGCTTGCGGGCGAGCCTGTTGCGGGGCATCATGCCCTTCACCGCAAGCCTCACGATCTCCTCGGGACGGCGCCGCTGCATCTCCTCGAAGCTGCGGGAGGAGAGGCCGCCGGGATAGCCGGAGTGGCGGTAGTAGCGCTTGTCCGCGCGCTTTTTGCCCGTCACAATCACCTTCTCCGCGTTCACGACGACGACGAAGTCGCCGGTGTCGATGTGCGGCGTGTACTGCGGCTTGCGCTTGCCCCTCAGCATGTCCGCGATCTGCGTCGCGAGCCGGCCGAGCGTCTTGCCGTTCGCGTCGACGAGCAGCCAGTTGCGCTCGCGGTCCGTGGGCTTTGCGACGTAGGTCTTCAAGGTCTTCATCTATGACGCGAAAATGCCGCACGCAGTCGACCGCGCGCGGCGCGAGCGCACACTATAGGCGAACCGCGGCCGCCCCGCGAGCTACTCCCACTCAATGGTCCCAGGCGGCTTGCTCGTGATGTCGAGCACCACCCGGTTCACCTCGCGCAGCTCGCCCATCATCCGCGAGGCGATCTTCTCCAGCAGGTCGTAGGGCAGGCGCGCCCAGTCGGCGGTCATCGCGTCGTCGCTCGTCACCGCCCGGATCACGACCACGTGGCCGTAGGTGCGCTCGTCGCCCTGGACCCCGACGGTCCGCACGTCGGGCAGCACGCAGAAGGACTGCCACAGCTCGCGGTAGAGGCCGGCGGCGCGGATCTCCTCCTGCAGGATGTGGTCCGCCTCGCGCAGCACGTCGAGCCGCTCCTTCGTAGCCTCGCCGCCGACGACCCTGATCGCGAGGCCGGGACCTGGGAACGGCTGGCGCCAGACCAGCCGCTCGGGCAGCCCGAGCTCCGATCCGACCGCCCTCACCTCGTCCTTGAAGAGGCTCCGCAGCGGCTCCACCAGCTCGAAGTCGAGGTCGTCTGGCAGGCCGCCGACGTTGTGGTGGCTCTTGATCGTCGCCGCGCCGGGCCCGCCGCCGGACTCGATCACGTCGGAGTAGAGCGTGCCCTGGACGAGGTAGCGCGCGCCGTCGCCGTCGGGCGAAAGCCGCCGCGCCTCCTCCTCGAAGACCCTGATGAACTCCGCGCCGATCGCCTTGCGCTTCGCCTCCGGCTCGCTCACGCCCGCGAGCCGCGTCAGGAAGCGCTCCTCCGCGTCGACGGCGATCAGCGGCACCTTGAAGGTGTCCCTGAAGGTCTTTATCACCTGCTCGCCCTCCTGCTTTCGCATCAGGCCGTGGTCGACGAACACGCACGTCAGGCGGTCGCCGATCGCCTTGTGCACGAGCAGCGCCGCGACAGAGGAGTCGACCCCGCCGGAGAGCCCGCAGATCGCGCGGCCCTCCCCCACCTGGGCCCGCACGCGCGCGATCTGCTCCTGCACGATCGAGGCCGGCGTCCAGGTGCGCTCGCAGCCGCAGATCTCGGCGAGGAAGCGCGTCAGGATGTCCTGGCCGTAGGGGGTGTGGACGACCTCGGGGTGGAACTGGATGCCGTAGATGCGCCGCTGATCGTCCTCGACCGCGGCGACCGGCGAGGCCGTCGAGGAGGCGAGCGCCGTGAAGCCGGGCGGCGGCGCGAAGACGGTGTCGCGGTGGGACATCCAGCAGGTCTGCTCGGCGGGCAACCCGACGAGCAGCGCGCCGGGCTCGGCCACCGTCAGGTCGGAGCGCCCGAACTCCCCCACCTCGGCCTGCTCCACCCTGCCGCCGAGCTCGTGGACGAGCAGCTGCATGCCGTAGCAGATGCCGAGCACGGGCACGCCCAGCTCGAGCAGCCCGCGCTCCAGGCGCGGCGCGTCGGGGGCGTAGACGGAGGCGGGGCCGCCGGAGAGCACGACGCCCGCGGGCCTGCGCGCGGCGATCTCGCTCAGCGGCACGTGGTGCGGCAAAAGCTCGGAGAAGACGCCGCACTCGCGGATGCGGCGCGCGATCAGCTGGGAGTACTGGCCGCCGTAGTCGACGACGACGACCGTCTCGGCAGCGACCTTCGCGGCCTCGGCCTCGACGGGCGCGACGGTCAGCGCCGCCTCACTCATCCACGAGCGCCGCCTCGACCTTGCCGTTCGCGCCCATGCCGACCGCCTGGTCGCGCTGCAGCTGCTTGCCCTCGGTCTGCAGCGCGGGCGCGATCACGACCTCCGCGCGGTTGAACTCGGCGAGGTCGCGGTGCCCGCAGGTCGCCATCGACATCCGCAGCCCCCCGAAGAGGTTGAAGGTGCCGTCGTTCTCGCGCGCGGGGCCGATCAGGATCTCCTGCAGCGTGCCGTTCTGGGCCGTCGCCACCCTTGCGCCGCGCGGCAGCGTCGGGTGGAAGGTCGCCATCCCCCAGTGGAACCCGCGCCCTGGCGCTTCGTGGGCGCGCGCGAGCGGGGAGCCGATCATCACCGCGTCGGCGCCGAGCGCGATCGCCTTCGAGACGTCGCCGCCGTTGCGCATGCCGCCGTCCGCGATCACCTGGCAGTACTCGCCGGTCTCCAGCATGTGCGTCGAGCGCGCGTGCGCGACGTCCGCGATCGCGGTCGCCTGCGGCACGCCGATGCCGAGCACACCCCGCGTCGTGCAGGCGGCGCCGGGGCCGACGCCGACGAGCACGCCCGCCGCGCCCGTGCGCATCAGGTGCAGGCCGGTGGGGTAGGAGGCGCAGCCGCCGACGACGACGGGCACGTCCAGCGTCGGGATGAACTCCTTCAGGTTCAGCGGCTCGCTCGTCGTCGAGACGTGTTCGCCGGAGACGACCGTGCCCTGGATCACGAGCACGTCGAGCCCCGCCTCGAGCGCGACCTCGTAGTGCATGCGCACCCGCTGGGGCGTCAGCGACGCCGCGACGACGACCTTGTGCTCCCTCACTTCGGCGATCCGCTGGGCGATCAGCTCCGGCTTCACCGGCTGCGCGTAGATCTCCTGCATGCGCCGCGTCGCCTGCTGCTTCGGCAGCGAGGCGATCTCCGTAAGCTGCTCCTCGGCGTCCTCGTAGCGGGTGAAGATGCCCTCGAGGTTCAGCACCGCGAGCCCGCCGAGCTTGCCGATCGTCCCCGCCGTGCTCGGCGAGACGACGCCGTCCATCGCCGCGGCCATCAGCGGCAGCTCGAACTGGTAGGGGCCGAGCTTCCAGGTGATGTCGATGTCGTCGGGGTCGCGCGTGCGCCGCGAGGGCACGATCGCGATGTCGTCGAACCCGTACGCGCGGCGGCCGCTCTTGCCGCGCCCGATCTCCACTTCCATCTACAGATCCTTGCTGTCGAGGCGGACGAGAAGACCCCGCACAGGGCGGGGCCAGGTGGGCCAACGGAGGGCCGAAACGTACTTTCGCGCAGGCGAATCCAAGTGGCGTCAGCATAGCAACGGGGACGGTCGCGAAACCGGCGCCCGCAGGCGCTGCTCGCGCCGTTTCGCCACGATGCGAGAATCAGATCTATGGATATGAGCGGCGGCCACTCTGAGCGCGATACGCCGGCGAGCGCAGCCGATGCGCGCACGGCCATCTCGCCGGTTGAGGACCCCTATCGGCCGGACAGCGCGACCGACGAGCGGACAGCCGCCTCACCTGCTCACCCCTATCAGCCGGGGCAGCTCGAGCCGCGGCGGCAGGCGGTTTGGGCGGCGCGGCAGGCATTCGCCACGCCCTCGATCGACCGCGACTCGCCGCGCAGGTACATAAAGCCCTCCGCGCCGTTCACCTCCGGCAACGTCCACATCGGGCACGTGCGCAGCTACTCGATCGGAGACGCCTACGCGCGCTTCAACAGGGCCAGGGGCGAGGATGTGCTGTTCGCGTTCGGCTTCGACGCGTTCGGGCTGCCAGCCGAGCTTGGCGCGATCGCCCAGGGGGTGCCGCCGAGCGAGTGGGTCGACCAATGCGCGAAGCACATGCGGAGGCAGCTCGAGCGGCTCGGCTTCTCCTTCGACTGGGAGCGCGCCTTCCTCAGCTCCGACGTGCAGATGTACCGCTGGTCGCAGTGGCTCTTCGTCACGCTGCTGCACACCGACCTCATCTACCGCGGCTCAGGCGCGGTCGACTGGTGCGAGCACTGCCAGACGACGCTCGCGAGCATCCAGGTCGAGGACGGACGCTGCTGGCGCTGCCACAACCCGGTGCGCCTGATCCAGCGCCCGCAGTGGATGCTGCGCGTCTCCGCCTATCTGCAGGAGAACGACCGCCGCATCGATCAGCTCAACCCCTGGGACGAGACCTCGCTCGCCTCCCAGCGCTACGTGCTCGGGCGCGTCGACGGCGTCGAGGTCGACCTAGAGGCGCCAGACGGGCGTCGGCTCACCGCGTTCACGCCGCACGGCGAGGCGGCGAGGAGGGCGCGCTTCGTACTCGTCTCCCCCCGCCACCTCGAGGCGGAGTCCTTCGCGCGAGACCCAGCCGTGCAGGCGGGCCTCGAGGACATGCGCTCGGGCGGCTGGGAGCGCAGCGAGCGCGACGCGGAGGAGGTGCCGCTGCTGCCCACCGGCGTCCACGTCATATCCGGCACCGGCCAGACGCTGCCGGTGCTCATCTCGCCGGTCGTCGACTCCCGCTTCGGGCCGACGATCGCGCTCGGCGTGCCGGCGGCCGACCGCACCGACGCGGTGATCGCGAGCCGGCTCTCGCTGCCGTCTGCCCCCGACTCCCACGCCGCCTTCGATCGCGCCGACCTGCGCCAGGCGGTGCGCTACAGGGCCGCGGACTTCTCGATCTCCAGGCAGCGCTCCTGGGGCACGCCGATCCCGATCGTGCACTGCCCCGCCTGCGGGCCGACGCCGGTGCCGGTCGAGCAGCTGCCGGTCGAACTGCCGCGGGACCTCGTGCCCACCGGCGAGGGCAACCCGCTCGCGGCGCGTCAGGACTTCGTGCAGACGACATGCCCAAGCTGCGGGCAGCCCGCCCGGCGCGAGACGGACACGCTCGACTGCCACTTCGACGCGCTGTGGCTGTGGGTGCCGGTCTGCGTGCCGCCGGAGCGCCGCGACGAGTCGCTCGATCAGATCTTCGCGCTGGGCGACCTGCGGGCGTGGCTGCCCTGCGAGCGCGTCGTCGCCGGCTCTGACAGCGGCAACTTCGTCTTCGACCAGCGGCTCGTCAGCAAGGCGCTGCGCGACATCGGCCCGCTCTCCTTCCTACCCGACGGCGAGCCGTTCGCGGGCTGCCTCTTCCACGAGATGGTGATCGCGGACGGGCGCAAGATGAGCAAGCACCTCGGCAACGTCGTCGACCCGGATGAGCTCGTCGGCGAGTACGGCGCCGACACCGTGCGGCTCGCGGTGCTCTACGCCGCGCGCCCGCAGCGCTCGCTCAACTGGACCGACAGCGCCCTCCAGCACTGCCACCGCTTCCTCGGCCAGCTGTGGGAGTACGCGCAGGCCCGCTACGCGCAGCACCGCCGCCGCGAGCAGCTGCCGGCGGCGGCGCAGGACGTCGGCAAGCAGCGCACCGAGCACCTCAGGGCGAAGCTCGCGAAGTGGTGCGACGTCGCGATCGAGCGGATCACGAAGGAGATGCAGGAGCTCGAGATGCACAGCGCGGTGCGCGACGCGATGCGGCTCTTTCAGCGGATCGAGGACTTCGAGGCGCGCGTCATCGAGCGCAGAGGCAGCCTCAGCCGCGAGGACAGCGACGTGCTCGTCGCGGCGCTTGCGACGCTTTCGCAGATCCTCGTGCCGTTCACGCCGCACATCGCCGAGCAGCTGTGGCTCGACTCCGGCCACGGCGGCGAGGGCGTCGATCCGCCCTGGCCGGCGCCGGGAGCGCTGCAGCGGCTCGCGGGCGAGAGCATCGCGCAGAGAGAAACACCGGATCGGCCGGCGGCGCCCGCGGGACAGGCGGCCTCCTCGTAGGCAGGCTCGCAGAGGGCAGCGTCCGCGGGCATGCCGAAATGCCGAGGACGCGGCGCGATCTCCACGGGGTCTCTACCCTCCCCAGAGTGGGCACCACGTTCGCGCAGGACCAGAGGCAGGGGGGCAAGACGCGTTCGTGCGCGGTCGGTCTCGTGTGCCGCACCTGCGAGCACTCCTTCCCGATGTCCGAGCAGGTCTTCGCCTGTCCGGACTGCGGCAAGGGCCTCGACGTCGACTTCGACTACGAGCTCGCCGCCCGCCGCCTGCGGGAGGTCGAGATCGACAGGCGCCCGCAGAACATCTGGCGCTTCGAGGAGCTCTTGCCGATCGTCGACGCCGCCGCCCAGCGCCGCGTCGGACAGACCTCCGGCTTCACGCCGCTGATCAGGGCCGACCGCCTCGGCGAGGCGCTTGGGCTCAACAACCTCTACATAAAGGACGACTCGACCGGCCGCCCCAGCCTCTCCTACAAGGACAGGGTCGTCTCGATGTCGATCGCGCGCCTGCTCGAGCTCGGCAAGCGCGAGATCGGCTGCGTCTCGACCGGCAACGTCGGCACCGCGACGGCCGCGTTCGCCGCGAAGGCGGGCGTGCCCGCCTACGTCTTCTATCCGAACAGGCTCGAGCGCACGAAGGCGCTCGCCTGCAGGGCGCTCGGCGCGAAGGTCTGCCAGGTCGACGGCAACTACGACGAAGCGAACAAGCAGTGCAAGGCGCTCGCAATCGAGAGCGGGCTCGAGTTCGCGAACATCACGCTGCGCCCCTTCTACGCCGAGGGCGCGAAGACGATGGCCTACGAGATCCTCGAGCAGCTCGGCTGGCAGGCGCCCCATCACATCGTCACCGCCGCCGCCGGCGGCACGCTCTCCTCCCGCCTGCACAAGGGCCTCGTCGAGCTCGAGACCGTCGGCCTCGCCCAGACCGCCGAGGTGAAGCTGCACATCGCCCAGCCGAGCGGGTGCAACCCGATCGCGAGCGCGATCCTCGCCGAGGACGCCGAGGTCCACCCCGTCACGCCTGAGACCGCCGCGCACTCGCTCGCGATCGGAGCGCCTGGGGACGGCTACCTCGTCATCGACGCGGTGCGCAAGCGCGGCGGCACCGGGGGCTTCGCAAGCGACCCGGAGATCTTCGCGGGCGTCGACCTGCTCGCCGCGACCGAGGGCATCCTCACCGAGCCTGCCGGCGGCACGACGATCGCCGTGCTGCGCAAGCTCGCCGAGGCGGGGCGCCTCCACCCCGACGAGGTCGTCGTCGCGATCGTCACCGGCAACGGGCTGAAGACGCTCGAGGAGCACCCGCAGAAGCCCTGGCCCTCGATGGTCCCCTGCGACTCGCAGACGATGCTCGCGACGCTGCAGCAGCTGCAGCGCGAAGAGCCTCAGACGGCCTGATCCGGTCGGCCGGCGAGACGCGCTCGGCAGCGCTGGCAGGCTCGACCAGCGCGCGCACCGACGCGCCCTCCGCCAAGCGCCTGACTGCGGAAAGACACCGGATCGCAAGCGAGGAATTCCCCGCGCGATGCGGGGTAATCCCCGATGTGAGCGCCACCAGCCAAACGTACGCTGCGGAGCGTCAACTCGAGGTGAGGAGCGGGCAGGATGACAGGCGAGACAGACAGTCCAAGCACATCGTTCGACACCGACGAGCTCAAGCTCCCCCGCCTCGTCCGCTCCCAGCTCAGGCGGCGCCGCCAGGCGCCGCGAGGCGGCCAGCGCCCGCGCGACGGCCAGGGCTCCGTCATCGAGATCGAGGAGCGCGTGCGCGAGGCGCTCTACGGCAGGTCCTACTACAGCGGCCCGCATCGACGCGTCCACCCGGAACTGGAGGGCAAGCATGCAGCGTAAGCAGACATCACCCCCCGACGCGCGAGACGAGCGGTTCGCGCCCGGCGTGTACCTCACGGACGGGACCTCGCTGTTCAACATCGTCGGCGAGCTGCCGCACGAGCCGTCGCTGCGGCTCGTCGAGGACTGCAGCACGCTCGAGATCCTCATGGTCCACGTCGACGGCCTGCGCGCGCCCGGCGTGCGCGAGATCCACGCGGTCGCGTCCCAGCCCGACGAGCGGCATGAGGCCGCGGAGCCGAGCTTCGCGCACGCCGGCGCGCATCGCTGACGCACGCGCAGAGCCGTATCTCGGGCGGGCGTGCCGCGCCTCTGCCCGGCCCTCCTCTTCGCGCGCTCTCCGCCGGACCCGCATTTCTGCCCGCTCTCGGCCGCGCCGCTGACAGGCGAGCACGTCCCCTTCTCTGCCCGCTCTCAGCCGCGTCGCTGATCGGCGAGCACGTCCCGCTCCAGCTCGTACACGCGGGTGAGGAGCCGGCGGTTCTCCAGCCGCAGCCGCGCCGCCTCGCGCCGCATAGCGGCCAGCTCCCTGCCCATCGCGGGCAGGACGCGGCGCACGCGCAGCAGACGATCGAGCGCGTCGCCTGACGGATCAGCGGCCGCAGTGCCCCCGCCCAGGGGCACGAGGCGCGCGGGCGCCGGCTGATCGCCTCTCACCGCTCCCAGTCCTGGCGGGGCTCGCGGTCCGCAAGCTCGCTCGAGAGGATCTCGTCGGCCTCTCCGGCCTGGGGCTCGCCCTCCTCGTAGCGGTCGTCACGGTGGTGGTACGCAGGCCGCGCCGACTCGAGGTTGCCGTGGCTTGCGTGCTCGATCAGGTCCTGCTCCGCGAGCTCGAAGCCCTCGGCGACGCCCTCGCCGGCCTCCGAGGGCGCCCGTTGCGCGGGGTCGACCTCGTCCTGCCCGGGAACTCTGCCCCCGATCGCGGCCGCTTCTTGCGCAGCCGCCTCCTCCTGCTCTCGCGCCAACACGTCCCGATTGCGGTCGACCATGACCGCGGTCTACCCGCGGCGCCGCGTTTGAAGCCCGGCGCAGGCGTGCTTCGCTGGAAGGTCGAACTGCGGCCTGCGTTTGGTTAGCGTCTCCGCGGGCGCGTGGGATTCAGGCGGCGTGCTGCAGCTCGTGCTCGACTGCCCGGCGAATCCACGACGAGACGGACCGATCGTCGGCCTCCGCGCGCTGGCGGACCTGATCGAGCAGCTCGGGTGAGAGCCTCACGGGGACCATCGCCGACAGCCGGGACTTCCGACGTATCGGTGGGCCTTGCGGCTCCTGGTTCTCCGGCTGGGCATAGAAGTCGTGCTCTTCTTCGGGGGTCATCGGCATATCAGTCATCTATCTATCTTTGCGGTAGCGGGTGGCAAGGGCGGGAGCGGCTTCATAGCAGCCGATCGGCCGGCAACGGGAAGGATCACCGCTGCGCGACGGCGCCAGCGGCACTACGAGAACCCGGCCTGCAACCTCGGCGCACATCAGCCAATGCGCCGGCGGCTTGGCCGGATAGAACAGCGGATCACTGGTCCACACATCATGGATGTCATCGATCCCGAGATACGGGTGCTTGAACAAGTGGGCGACCTGGACGTCGATCTCGAACGGGTCCTCGTCGTCGAGGAGGTCGAGATCGAACAGCCCGTCGGCCACACCACCATCGTAATACAAACGAATACGCAAATCAAGTCCACCTTCGGAGCGGAAGGCCACGCGTTCGAATCGCGCCGGGCGCAAGAAGGACGACGCAATCTCTCGGCTGCCGGCCCCGGATGGGCCGACTCGGCCGGCGGGCACGAACCAGTTGGCAGACGCGAAGAGCCGGTTTGGCGGGCGGGCTGCCGGGTAAGCAGAGGCGCGATCCGATCCGGGAGGCGATCATGAGTCTCGTCCGCGATGCGATGACCGCCAGACGTCTGCTGACCCAGCTTCGCCCCAACCGCCGGCGGCAGCTGGACATCACCGCCAGACGTCCGCTCGCCCAGCTCCGCCTGGGCAGAGTCCAGAAGCTGCTCGCATGGACGGTCGCCGCCTCCGCGCCGGCGCTCGCGGTCGAGATCTACTTCGAGCACTACAAGGGATCGTTCGGCGATCCGTGGGAGTGGGCGCCGATCGCGATCGCGCCTCCGCTCGCCGCGAGCGCGGTTGCCGCCGCTAGGTCCGAGCGCGCTGCGCGCACTGCGCTGCCGGTCACCTCGGCACTGTACGCGGCGCTTGGCCTGCTTGGCACGGTGCTGCACGGACGCGGCGTCGCCCGCCGTCCAGGCGGCCTCGACGAGCCGCTCTACAACCTCGTGATGGGTCCGCCGCTGCTCGCGCCCGGCTCGCTCACGCTTGTCGGCGGGATCGGCATGCTCGCCGCGGTCCTGCCCCGCGAGCGCTGATGCGCACGCCGCGCAGGAGCACGCCGGGCTGGAACACGCCGCGCAGGAGCACGCCGCGCTGATGGGCGCCGCGCGCAGCAGGTCCCAGGCGTACTCCGTGCCGATGCAGGCGGAGAGCGCGACGGCGGAGGCGAAGAGCGCGGCGGTCGGGGTGACGCCGCAGATGCGCGGACGCTATCCGGGGTTCGAAGTCCTCGCTCAGCAGGACCACTGGGACGAGGCGACGCGGACGATCGTGCTCTCTCGGCTTCATCCCCCGCAACGCTTCCGGTTCTTCACGCCTGCGGAGGTCGCGACGCTCACGGCCTTCTGCGACGTCGTCCTCGCCCAGGACGGCGAGCCCTACGTCCCGGTGCTCGCCTACATCGATCAACGTCTCGCAGAGCTCGAGCTCGACGGCTTCCGCTACGCGGACATGCCGAGGGACGACGAGGCGTGGCGCCTCGCCGCGCAGGGTCTCGACGAAGCGGCGCGGGAGCGGGGCGAGCAGAGCTATGCGCAAGCGCCGCAGGAGCTGCGTGCGGAGCTGTGCGGGACGCTCGCGGAGGGTCGGGCGCCGGGCGGGCAGGCGTGGGACAGGCTCCCGCCGCAGCGCGCCTGGAAGGTGCTGACGCGCTACGTGCTCAGCGCCTTCTACGCGCACCCCTGGGCCTGGAACGAGATCGGCTTTCCGGGGCCCGCCTACCCGCGTGGGTACTCCCGCCTCGGCGCCGGCGAACGCGAGGGCTTCGAGGCCGCCGAGGCGCACGAGGAGCCGGAGGCGTGAGGACGACGCCGCCGCGCCGCCCGCGGCCGGGCGCCGAGCCGCAGGACAACGACTCCCACTGGCTGCTCGACGTCCACAGCCGCGGCGTGCCTGGGGTCGCGAGCATGCGCCGCTACCGCGACGAGGAGGAGGTCGACGTCGTGATCGTCGGCTGCGGCGCCGGCGGCGGCGTGCTCTGCCAGCGGCTCGCGCGCGCGGGCTGGCGCGTCGTCGTGCTCGAGGCGGGGCCGTTCTGGGACCCCGATCGCGACTGGGTGAGCGACGAGGCCGGCTCGCATTCGCTCTACTGGACAGACGAACGCGTGATCGGCGGCAGCGACCCCGTCGAGCTCGGCAAGAACAACAGCGGCCGCGGCGTCGGCGGCTCGATGACCCACTACGCCGGCTACACGCCGCGCTTCCACCCCTCCGACTTCAGGACGAGGACGCTCGACGGGGTCGGCGCCGACTGGCCGATCGGCTACGAGGAGCTGCGCGCGCACTACGAGCAGGTGGAGCTCGAGCTGCCCGTCTCCGGCCAGTGGTGGCCGTGGGGGGAGCCGCATGGATACCCGCACACGCCGCATCCGGTCAGCGGCGGCGCGCTCGAGACGTGGCGCGGCGCGCGCAGGCTCGGCATCGAGATGCGCGTCGGCCCGGTCGGGATCACGAACGGCACGTTCGGCAACCGCCCGCACTGCATCTACCGCGGCTTCTGCCTGCAGGGCTGCAAGGTGAACGCGAAGGGCTCGCCGCTCATCACGCACGTGCCGGACGCGATCGCGCACGGCGCGGAGATTCGGGCCGACTGCTTCGCGGTCGGGATCGAGACCGACGAAGCCGGCGCCTGCACCGGCGTGCGCTACGTGAGCGACGGGGTGCAGCGCCTGCAGCGCGCCGCCGTCGTCGCGGTCGCGGGCTACTCGATCGAGACGCCGCGACTGCTGCTCAGCTCGACGAGCAAGCGGTTCCCGCACGGGCTCGCCAACAACGAGGACCAGGTCGGGCGCTACCTGATGGTGCAGGGGGCGCCGCAGGTCGCGGGCCGCTTCGAGCAGCGCATGAGCATGTACAAGGCGCCGCCGCCCGAGACGAGCTCCGAGCAGTTCTACGAGTCCGACCCCGCCCGCGGCTTCATGCGCGGCTTCTCGATCCAGACCGTCGGACCGCTGCCGATCGGCTGGGCCGAGCACGTGATCGCCGAGGGCTACTGGGGCGAGCAGCTGCGCGAGTACGTGCGCGACTACAACCACTGGTTCACGCTCGGCGTGCTCAGCGAGCTGCTGCCGCTGGCGGAGAACCGCGTCACGCTCGCCGACGAGATCGACGAGCGGGGGATGCGAATCCCGCGCGTCGACTACTCGCAGTGCGAGAACGACCGCGTCAACATCGCCTACGCGAAGCGGACGCTGCACGCGATCGTAGAAGCCTCGGGCGCACAGGACACGCTCACGATCGACAGGTACGCGCACCTCGTCGGCGGCTGCCGCATGGGCTCCTCGCCGCGGGAGAGCGTCGTCGACTCAGACCACCGCGCCTGGGAGCTGCGCAACCTGTTCCTCGCCGACGGATCGGTGATGCCGACGCAGGGCGCCGCAAACCCCGCGCTCACGATCATGGCGCTCGCCTCGCGGCTCGCGCAGCGGCTGATCGCCAAGCGCGTCTCGCGCCCTGCGCACACCCGCGGCCGTGACGAGGGCCGCGGCGTCGCGGCGAGCGGCCGGGCGGCAGGCGCGACGGAGAACGCATCGGCGTCAGGCGCGTCAGCGGAGAGCGCATCGGCGGTCGAGGAGTCGCGCGATGCCGAGCACTAGGCACGCCTACGAACACGTCTCGAGCATCTACTTCCCGATCGCGATCGGCGTCTTCGCGGCGCTTGGCCTCATCCTCGCCTACCTGCTGATCGCGGGCGCGCTGCGGAGGCGGCCTGGCGGACGCTCGGAGGCGATGAAGGTGGAGATGCCCTACGCCGCGCTGCTCGCCTGCGTAGTCGGCTTCCTGCTCTTCACCACCTACCGCGCGGAGGGGTCGATCGACCGGCCGGTCGCGCGCCCTGGGCTGCGGCTCAGGGTCACCGCCGCGCAGTGGAGCTGGCGCTTCGAATATCCCAACGGCGTCACGGTGACCGCCGTCTCGACCTGGCGTCCGCCGCTCGCCTACGTCCCGACCGGCACCGAGGTCGAAGTGCTCGGGCGCTCGCTCGACGTCATCCACGGCTTCTGGATTCCGCGCCTGCGCTTCATGCGCCAGCTGCTGCCGGAGATGAGCACGCGCTTCGACCTGCTCTTCAGTGAGCCTGGGCGCTACGAAGGCGTCTGCGCTGTCTACTGCGGCCTGCGCCACGACGAAATGCACTTCGCGATCGAGGCGGTGAGCCCGCAGGAGTTCTCGCGTTGGCTCGCAAGCGGCGGGAGGCACACATGAGCGCCGTCGACGGTCGGAGGCGCGCGTGAGCACCGCCGCGCTGCCGGCCCGCGAGACGCCGCTGAGGCTGCTCGCCTCGACCGACCACAAGCGGATCGCGCTCAGCGCCTGCGCGCTCTCGCTGCTGTTCTTCGCCGCCGGCGGCGTGCTCGCGCTCGTCATGCGCACCCAGCTCGCCGCCGACGGCGGCGTCGTCTCGCAGGACACCTACAACGAACTGTTCACGATGCACGGCTCGACGATGATCTACCTGTTCGTCGTGCCGATCGCGCTCGCCGTCGGCCTCTACGTCGTGCCGCTGCAGGTGGGCGCGACCGCGGTCGCCGGACCGCGCGCCGCGCTCGCGGGGCTGTGGCTGTTCGCATCCGGCGGCGTCGTGATGTGGTCGGGGTTCCTCAGCACGAGCGGCGCCGCGAAGGCGTCCTGGTGGGGATTCGACCCGCTCTCCGACTCGGTCCACTCCCCAGGCAGCGGAATGGAACTGTGGATCGTCGGCGTCGCGCTCGTCACGCTCGGGCAGCTGATCTGGGCGGGGTGCGTGCTGCTCACGGCGCTGCGCCGGCGCGCGCCGGGCATGACGTTGATGCGGATGCCGGTCTTCACCTGGACGATGGTCGCGACCTGCCTGCTCACCGTGTTCGCCTTCCCGGCGCTCGTCCTCGCGATGGCGCTGCTGTGGGCGCAGCGGCACTTCGGCGGGGTCTTCGTCGGCGGCATCGGCGCGGTCGACTATCAGGACCTGTTCTGGTTCTACGGCCACCCCGTCGTCTACGTGATGTTCTTCCCCTTCGTCGGGATGGTCGGCGAGGTGCTCGCCACCTTCTCCAGCCGCCGCTTCTTCGGCTACTCCGCGTTCGTCGTCGCGGTGCTCGCCTTCTCGGGACTGTCGATGACCGTGTGGGCGCATCACATGTTCACGATGGGAAGCGCCGTCACCTCGAACGAGTACTTCGCACTCACCTCGACCCTGCTGATAGTGCCGGCAGGGATCGAGTACTTCGACTTCTTCGGCACAATCTGGCGCGGCAGCCTGCGCTTCACCACCGCGTTCCTGTTCGCGCTCGGCTTCGTGTTGCAGTTCCTGATCGGCGGCCTCACGGGAGTGATAGTCGCCTCGCCGCCGCTCGACTATCACCTCAACATGTCCTACTTCGTCGTCGCCCACTTTCACTACACGATCTTCGCGGGCGGCGCCTTCGGGCTCTTCGGCGGCATCTACTACTGGTTCCCGAAGGTGACGGGCGTGCTGCTGCGCGAGGGGCTCGGCAAGCTGCACTTTCTCCTCATGGCGATCGGCACGAACCTCACCTTCTTCCCGATGTTCATCCTCGGCGCGGAGGGGATGACGCGCAGGATCGCCGCCTACCCCGCCTCGACCGGCTGGATGGGCCTCAACCAGCTCGAGACGGCGGGCGCGTTCACGATCGCGCTCTCGGCCGCGGTCTTCGCCTTCAACGTCGTGCTCTCGCTGCGCAGTCGCCGCGCCGCCGGCCCCGACCCGTGGGCGGCGCAGACGCTCGAGTGGGCGACCAGCTCGCCGCCACCGCCGCACAACTTCGACTCGCTGCCGCCGATCCGCTCCTACGCGCCGCTGCTCGACCTGCGGCAGGCGCGCGAGGCGCAAACGAGCACGGCGGAGGTGGCTGCATGAGCACGATGGAGGCGATCGCATGAGGCGCGGAGCGGTCGTGCTGCTCGGCTGGGGCGCGCTGCTCGGGCTCGCGACCGCCGTGCAAACGCCGTACCACCCGACGACGATCGAGTTCACGCTGCTCGGCGCCGCCTCGGCGGCGACGCTGCTCGCAGGGCTCGTGATCTGGCGCCTCGACGCGCGCAGCCGGCGCGAGCAGGCGGGCGACTGGCGCGCAGTCACAGAGGAATCCTTCGCGACGCTCGCGACCGTCGCGGGCTTCGCGCTCGTGCTGCTCGGCGGCGGGTTCGGGCTCTGGCTGACTCTGATCGGCGCCGGCGTGCTCGCGCTCGGGCTCGGCGGGCTGCTGCGCGAGCGCCGTGGCCGGATGCGCGCGACGAGCACGGCGCGCGCGAGGCGAGCGACACCGAGCCATGCCGCGTCTGCAAGTCCGCCCGTCCGCCGGCGCGAGCCGCATGCGCATCAGACCTCGCATGAGGCGCGGCGTCGATGAGCCGCGGGCCTCAGATCGGCGATCTGCTCGGCGCCTGGAGCCTGCAACCGGTCGTCGTGGGCGGGGGCCTCGCCGCCGCCGCTCTCTACCTCGCCGGCACGCTGCGAACGCGGCATTGGCCGCCGCTGCGGAGCGCCTGCTTCCTCGCGGGCCTCGCGACGATCGCGACCGCGCTCTGCTCGGGCGTCGACTCCTGGTCGGAGCGGCTGCTCTCGATCCACATCGTCCAGCACCTGCTGATCGTGCTCGCCGCGCCCGCGCTGCTGCTCTGCGGCGCGCCGATCAGGCTCGCGCTCAATGCGCTGCCGAGACGTCCGCGGCGCGCGCTCGCCGGCCTGCTGCGACGACGCGGCGCGCGAGCCCTCAGCGCGCCCGCGCTCGGCGTGTGCGTCTTTGCCACCGCAGTGCTCCTCTCGCATGTCCCGAGCGTCTTCGATTTCGCGCTGCGTCACCCCCGCGTCCATCAGCTCGAGCACGCCGCCTACCTCTTCGCCGGTCTGACGCTGCTCGCGCCGCTGATCGGCGCGGACCCGCTGCCGCACAGGCCGGGGGCGATCGCGCGCTTCGCCGCGCTGATGGCGGCGATGACCGCGATGACGGTCCCAAGCGCGGCGCTGACGTTCGAGACCCACGTCGCCTACCGCTTCTACCTCGCCCCCGCGAGGGCGCTCGGTCGCTCCGCGCTGCAGGACCAGCACGTCGCGGGCGCGATCATGTGGGTGGCTGGCGGCGTGCCGCTCGCGGCGCTCGCGCTCGCGCTCGCGCTCGCCGCGATGCTCGCCGAAGAGCGACGGCAGCGCCGGCGTGAGGCGATCGAGCTGGCGACGGTCGAGGCGCAGCCGCGCACGACCCGAGGAGCGGCTGCGTGAGGCGACGCCTGCAGATCGCGGCGGCAGCCGTATGCGGGGGGCTAGCGCTGATCGGCTTCGCGCGCGGCGGATCGGCAAGTTCCGGAGCCGGCGGCCTCGCGAGCGCAGCGGCTCGCAGGTCGGCAGGCTCGTCGTCATCCCCATCCGCCCTATCTCCGTCGTCCGCCTCTGCCGCAAGCCTCAGCCGCGGCCGCCGGCTCTTCGTCTCCTCCTGCTCTGCCTGCCACGGCTTCAATGCCGAAGGACTGCCAGGCAAGGGCCCGAGCCTGCGCGGCGTCGGCGCGCTCGCCGCCGACTTCTACCTGCAGACCGGCCGCATGCCACTCCCATCTCCGAAGAGCGAGCCGACTCGCAGCAGACCCACCTTCAGCCAGCCTGACATCGCGGCGCTCGTCGCCTACGTCGGCTCCTTCGGCGGTCCGCCGATCCCGGTCGTCAGACCTTCGCGCGGCTCGCTCGCGCGCGGTCAGGAACTGTTCGCGCTCGACTGCGCCGGCTGCCACACGATCCAGGCGCAGGGCGGGATCGTCACCGGCGCGGTCGTGCCCTCGCTGCAGGCCGCGACGCGCACTCAGATCGGCGAGGCGGTGAGGATCGGACCCTACGTGATGCCGCGCTTCGGCGAAGGGGAGCTGAGCGAAGGCGACGTCAACTCGATCGCCCGCTACATTCGCAGCACCCAGAAACCGGAAGACCGCGGCGGCTGGGGCATCGGCCGGATCGGCCCGATCCCGGAGGGGATGGTCGCCTGGCTGCTCGCCGGCGCCTGTCTGCTGCTGATCGCAAGGCTGCTCGGCGAGCGCGTCTCCCCGCGGAGGCTGCGGTGAGCGCCTTCCTGCGCGCGCTCTGGCGGGGGATCGTGCTGCTCTTCGCCTGGCGCGGCGGCTGGCTGCGCAAGGGGCGTCGGCCTCACGAGTCGGATCCCTCGCAGCGCACCGTCGGCGCTTCTGCCCGCGCCGAACGCGCTGTCGTGCTGCTGCTGCTCGGCTGCGCCGCCGCGGGCATGTGCTTCACATTGCTCTTCATCCTCGAACCGCAGACGCAGCTGCTCGGCGTCTCGCTCGGCGCCGCGCTCGCGATGCTCGCCGCCGCGCTCATGCTGTCGAGCAAGCTGCTCGTGCCGCAGGAGACGAAGGTCGAGGAGCGCCCGCTGCCGGGAGAGCCGCAGGAGGTGAGCGCGGCCGCGCAGGAGCTCCGCAGCGGCGCAGAAGGGATCACGAGACGACGGCTGATCGGCGCCGCCGCGCTTGCGGGCGGCACGGGCGTCACCGCCGCCGCGGTCGTGCCGATCGTCGCGCTCGGGCCGCGGATCGACTCGCTCATGCGTCAGAGCGGCTGGCATCGCGGCAGGCGGCTCGTCGACGACCTCGGCAGGCCGGTACTCGCCGCCGACGTGCGCACAGGCAGCTTCCTCACCGCCTTCCCGGAGGGCGCCGACAAGGAGCAGCTCGGCGCGCCGGTCGTGCTCGTGCGCGTAAACCCGGCGCTGCTGCGACTGCCGCCGCGACGACGCGGCTGGGCGCCGCAGGGCATCCTCGCCTACTCGAAGATCTGCACCCACGCGGGCTGCGCGATCTCGCTGTTCCGCTCGCCGCTGAACAAACCTACGGCGCCCGGCGGCCCGGCGCTCGTCTGCCCCTGCCACTACTCGACCTTCGACGTGCTCGACGGCGGCAGCGTCGAGTTCGGCCCGGCTGGGCGGCCGCTGCCGCAGCTGCCGCTCACGGTCGACGGCGAAGGCGCGCTGCGCGCCGGCGGGCGCCTGTCCGGCCCGATCGGTCCCTCGTGGTGGGGAGACTCGGCGTGAGCGGGTCAGACCGCGACCGGATCGCCGATCCGGTGCGATTCGTCGACGAACGCCTCGGCGCCGCGAAGGGCATCCGCTTCGCGCTCAGCTACGTCTTCCCCGACCACTGGAGCTTCCTGCTCGGCGAGATCGCGCTCTACTCGTTCCTCGTGCTGCTGCTCACGGGCACGTTCCTCGCGCTGTTCTTCAGCCCCAGCGTCGACCACGTCATCTACCACGGCAGCTATCTGCCGCTCTACGGGCAGGAAGTCACGGCCGCCTACCGCTCGACGCTGCGCCTGTCCTTCAACGTCTCCGGCGGCCTCTTGATGCGCCAGACCCACCACTGGGCGGCGCTCGTGTTCGTCGCCGCGATCACGCTGCACCTGCTGCGGATCGTCTTTACGGGCGCGTTTCGCAAGCCGCGCGAGCTCAACTACCTGATCGGCGTCACGATGCTCGCGCTCGCGATCCTCGAGGGCTTCGCCGGCTACTCGCTGCCGGACGACCTGCTCTCGGGGATGGGGCTCGCGATCGCGTGGGCGGTCGCGATGTCGATCCCGCTGATCGGCGGCGCGTTCGCGACCGCGCTCTGGGGCGGGCGCTACCCCGGCGAAACGGTGTTCGAGTCGCGCCTCTTCATCGCGCACGTGTTCGTCATCCCCGCGATCCTCGCGACGCTGATCGGCCTGCACCTCGCGATGATCGTGATTCAGCGCCACTCGCAGTTCCCGGGCCCAGGGCGCAAGCAGGGCAACGTGATCGGCACGCCGATGTGGCCCGGCTATGCGCTGCGCTCGCTCGGCCTGCTCGCCGCCGTCGCGGCGCTGCTCGTGCTGCTCGGCGGGCTCGTGCAGATCAACCCGATCTGGCTGTGGGGCCCTTACCACACATACGTCGGCACGAGCGGCGCGCAGCCGGACTGGTACCTCGGCTGGCTGATCGGCGCGCTGCGGATCGTGCCCGGCTTCGACGTGATCGTCTTTCGACACGACCTGATCCCGAACCCGTTCTGGGGCGGCGTGCTGTTCCCCACGATCGTCTTCGCGCTGCTCTACAGCCTGCCCTGGATCGACCGCCGCTTCATCTCGAAGGAGAGCGCGAGCCACCACCTGCTCGACCGCCCGCGCGACAACCCCCGCCGCAGCGCGCTCGCGGCCGCGACGTTCACCTGGGTGGGAGTCGTGTTCGCGGCCGGCGCGGCGGACCGCATCTTCTTCCAGTTCGGCTTCGGCTACGAAGGCGTGATCTGGTTCTTCAGGGGCGCCTTCTTCATCGCGCCCCCGCTCGCCTACCTGATCACCCGCGCGATCTGCAGGCAGCTCGCGCGCGAGGAGGCGACGCCGCTGCGCGGCTGGCGCGGCCGGATCGCCGCCCGCAACGTCAGCGGCGGATTCGACTCGATGAGCGAGTGAGCGGCGCCGCGACAGCCGAACGCTGAACCGCCAGCAGCCGACGACCCTGCTAATGCCTCGTCGCCGCGCCCGCCGGGACGGCTTTCCGGCGAGCCTCGGCATACAGAGGCTCAGGCGCCATGTCGGCTCCGTTCGGCCACCTGATCGTTCCCCCCTCGGGATCGATCTCGACCAGGGCGAAATAAGCAGGATCACGGAGCGGCTCGAAGACTCCGCTCCACTCGCGTCCATCGAAATCGACGTCGCCGACAGTACCGTCGGCGAAGGCCAGCCGCAGACGGTATTCGCCGCGAACTTCGGCGTGGGTGATGTCGGCGAACTCTTCCATCGCCACTCTCATCTTAGGGCAGCGGATCGATCGACTGCAGAGGCTCTTGACGACGCGCTGCATCCCAGTTGGCGTGCAATTCGCTCTGGTGCAGCGACGCCCACTCAGCCACCAAGGCAAGCGCTCGAGGTGGCAGCGAGCCGGCGATCAATTCTCCGTCGAAATCGACGGAAGCGGCCTCACCGCCATAGCGGACATGGAAATGCGGACGCGCATGACCGCCCTCGTTCCAGTACATCCAGACGCCGATGCCATAGAAGAAGCTGATTCGCGGCACGAGGCGACCCTACGACGCTACGGGGACGAAACAGCCCGCCCAGCGGATCACGCCGCAGACAGCTCAGCCGCGCTCGGCCGCCTCGCGCGCCCGCCGCTGGGCGGCGACGATCTCGGCGACCGCCTCCTCGCGCGGGCGCCAGCCCTCCACGGTCACGCTCTTGCCGGCCTCGAGGTCCTTGTAGATCGAGAAGAACTGCTCGATCTCGTGCAGCAGCAGCTGCGGCATGCTCTGCAGGTCCTCATAGCGGCTCCAGTTCGGATCGCCAGTCGGCACGCAGACGATCTTGTCGTCGACGCCCGCCTCGTCGGTCATCTTGAACATGCCGACCGGCTCGACCGGTATCAGGCAGCCGGGGAAGGTCGGTTCGGTGAGGCACACGAGCGCGTCGAGCGGATCGCCGTCGAGCCCGAGCGTGTCGCGCAGATAGCCGTAGTCGGCCGGATAGACGGCGGCTGTCAGCAGCAGCCGGTCGAACCTGATGCCGCCGAGCTGAGGGTCGTGCTCATACTTGTTGCGAGTGCCCTTCGGCACCTCGACGACGCACACGAGCGGCGTCTGCATCGCCTCCTCGCTCATCGCCCGCGATGCTACAACGGCGTCATTCCTCCAGCCTGCTCGCCGTCTCGGCGTAGGCGAGCTGCAGCAGGTCGGCGAGCGCGACGACGCTGAAGGTGCTCGCGAGGAAGCGCGTCGCACGCGGCGCGAACAGCCACCCGCAGCCGAAGGCGCCCGCGATCCACTGGGCGATGCAGAACGGGCAGACGAGCAGCTCGCCGAGCACGCGCCGCAGGCCGCGGCCGCGCGCCGCGTCCTCGACCTCGCCGGGGCCGCCCTCGCCCTGGTAGGTCGTGAATGGCGCCCGCATCGCGCTCGTCACCCTGTCCTTCGTGACGAGCCGGCTGAGGCGCTGGGTCGCGAGCGCGGCGAGCGCGAGGTCGTCGATCCGCGGCCGCTCCGGCAGCCTGCCCGTACGCTTGGCGGCGAGCAGCGCCGAGCCGAGCACGCCGTTGTAGAGCGCGATGAGGGCGAGGTACTCGCCGGTCGGGCGCCCCTGGGGGGCTTCTTGCGCGTCTTTGGGAGCGCCCTGTTTCAGGGCGTCGCCTCTTGGCGTCCCGTCTCTCGGAGCCCCGTCTCTCGACGCGCCCTCCCGGGCGTTCGCTCTTGGGACCTCCTCGATACCGGAGCTCTCACCGACGGCTTGCGAACGCTGATCGACGGGGCTCGGGCGGATCGCCTTCATGCAGAGGCTGTACCCGGACGCAGCCGATCGACACCTCGACAGCCGATCGATCGCCAATCGGCTGACGTCCGAGCGCTGACATGCGTGCCGACACACGCATGCGATCGCAGCCGTTCGGGTAGGGCTATGTGCACAGGGGAAACGCGACCAGCTAGAGGAGGGCTCACGAATGGCTTCGAGCCTTGCCACCCCGCCGCGGCTTCGCACCGCGCAACACCCAGAGGATCTGCAACCGCTGTTCAGGCGGTGGCAGGACGATCGGGACCAGCATGCCCGCGAGGCGCTAGTGCGCCGTTTCACGCCGCTCGCGAGGGGTCTCGCGCGTCGCTACGACCGCTCCTCGGAGCCGTTCGACGACCTGCTGCAGGTTGCGATGCTCGGCCTCGTGAAGGCGATCGACCGCTTCGACCCTGCGCGCGGTAACGCCTTCGCCTCCTTCGCGGTGCCGACGATCCTCGGCGAGATGCGACGCTACTTCCGCGACTCGGGCTGGGGGGTGCACGTGCCGCGCAGCCTGCAGGAGCGCACCCTGAAGGTCGCCGACGCCCAGGATCAGCTCACCCGCGTGCATGGCCGCGCGCCGACCGTCAGCGAGCTTGCGACCTTCCTCGAGCTGAGCGTCGAGGAGGTGAACGAGGCGCTGCAGACCGCCCGCGTCTACGACGTGATGTCGCTCGACGCCCCGCGTTCGAGCGACGACGGCGACACCCACACCTACGGCGACAGCATCGGCGAGCTGGACGGGCGCTACGAGCTGATCGAGCTCGACGCCGCGATCTCGAGCGCGCTCGGCGAGATCCCCCTGCGCGAACGGCGAATCCTGCACATGCGCTTCGTCGAGGAACTGACCCAGACGCAGATCGCCGAACGGATCGGCATCTCCCAGATGCAGGTCTCGCGGCTGCTGCGGCGTTCGCTCGACAGGCTGCGCGCGCTGACGGATGCCTAGCCTCCGCTGGGCGGCTTCCACTTTCACCATCCAGGTCGCCGGCCGGCGGGAGGCGCTGCACACGACACGCCGGCGGCAGGGGCAGCATCCAGGTCGAAGGGAGGGGCCGCGCACAGACTGGCAGGAGGCCCTGCATCCAGGCGAGTCGCCCTGAGCGGCCCGACGATCCGGATACCTTCTTGCGAGAAGCGATGCACTCCTCTGTCGCAGCCGCCGCGGCCCTCAACATCCGCCTCGAGCTCGCAAGCCGCGCGGAGGACGTCTCGATCGCTCGTGAGCTGCTCGGGGGAGTCGCCGACGCTGCAGCGATCGAGCGCGGCTTCATGGACGACATCCGCACCGCGGTGACCGAGGCCTGCAACAACGTCGTCCAGCACGCCTACGACGGCATGCCTGGGCCGATCGAACTGGACCTCACCCTGAAGAGCGAGGCGATCGAGGTCATCGTGAGGGACCACGGCATGGGAATGCAGCCGTGGATCAGGACCGCGGAGCCGAGCGCGCTCGGGATCGGGCTGATGGTGATGAAGGCGCTCGCAGAGAGCGTCGAGCTCATAGACCGCCAGCAGGGCGGTCTCGAGGTCCACATGCGCTTTGCGAGCCCCGGACTGTCCGCGCTCGATCCCGGTGGCGGGACGCCTCCCGCGCCCGAGCCGCTGGAGGCGCCCGCCGGCACCTCGATCGCGGTCTCGATCGGCCCCGTCTCGCTCGCGGCCGCCGTCTTGCCGCGCCTGCTGAGCGCGATGGCGGCGCGCGCGCACTTCTCCACCGATCGCATCTCCGACCTCCAGATCGTGGGGGACGCGATAGCCGCCCACGCCGTGCGAGCGCTGGACGGAAGCCATCTCTGCCTGCGGATCGCCGCCTCGCCCCGGCTCGTGACGATCGGCGTCTCGCCGCTGCTGCGCGACGGCGCACGACGGCTGTTCGCAGACACGACGCTCGAGGGCGTCGGCGGCGTGATCGATCGGCTCGTCGACGAGCGCGAGGTCCGCGCCGAGGACGCGACGGAGACGCTCGTCCTGCGGATGCGCGATCACCGCTGAGGACCTGGTCCAGGCGCGCGATCCCTGCTGAGGACCCGTCGTCGCGCTGACTCAGAGCCGTCGCCACTGGGAGGCCGCGTGACGCAGGGACGCCGCCCGGCGCCGAATGCTCAGTAGCGCCGCGTCGGCGGCTCGCGCACCACTTCTTCGGGCGGGCGTTCCGCTCGCGAGCGCGACCAGACGCCGATCCAGAGCAGCGAGAGCACGAGGCCGACGATCCCGACGATCATCAGCACGAGCCCGACGACGCGCAGGTCGATCCCGCTCGCGGTCGCGGTGACCGCGTAGCGGAGGATCGCGCCGGCGGCGATCAGCAGCAACGACGTGCCGACAGTCATCGAGCTACCTATACCCACCTCGAAAACCCGTAATCAGAGGCGCCGCAAAGCGGCTTGCACGTCCTTCGGCGCCCTGGCCGGCATGTCAACCCTCGGCTAGGGTATCGACTCACTGTGGCGCGCTCGATGTGGAATGGAGCGATCGCGTTCGGCGCGGTCACCGTCCCGGTGAAGGTCTTCGCCGCGACCGATCCGCGGTCTCTGACCATGAGAGAGCTGCACGTGCGCGACGAAGCGCCCCTCTCGCACCGCTACTTCGACCCTGACAGCGACGAGGAGATCGACCGCGCGCGCGTCGTGCGCGGCGCCGAAGTCGGAGACGGCCGCTGGGTCGTGCTCTCCGCCGAGGAGCTGAAGGCGGCGGACCGCCCGAAGCGGCGGGCGGTGGAGATCGAAGCGTTCGTGCCGGAGGAGGAGATCGACCCGCTCCACTGGGACCGCGCCTACAACCTCGCCCCCGCGCCGGCCGGCGAGGACGCCTACGCCGTGCTGCTTACGGCGCTGAAGCAGACGAGGCGCAGCGGGATAGGCCGCGTCGTGCTGCGAAGCCGCGAGCGGCTCGTGACGATCAGGGCGGTCGAGCAGTCGCTGCGGATGCACACGATGCGCTTCCACGACGAGCTTCTGCGCGGCTCGAGCGTGAAGCTGCAGGCCAAGATCCGCCGCCCGAGCAAGGCGGAGATCGAGATGGCGAGGACGCTGATGGACCAGCTCGCGGGGCAGTATGAGCCGCAGAAGATGCGCGACACCTACCGCGAGCGCGTGATGAAGCTCGCGCGCGCGAAGGCCCGCGGCGAGAAGCCGAAGCTGCGCGTCAAGGCCGCGCCGAAGCAGACCGACGATCTGCTCGAGGCGCTGAAGGCGAGCATCGAGAGGACGCGCTGATGCCGCGCGCGCTCTGGAGCGGCTCGCTCTCCTTCGGGCTCGTGAACGTGCCCGTCTCGCTGCTCTCCGCGACGCGCAGCCGCGACGTGAGGATGCGCGAGCTCGACGTCGAGCGCGGGCAGCCCGTCAGCACGCGCCGGATCTGCACCGCGGACGGCGCCGAGGTGCCCTACGAGGAGGTCGCGCACGGGCTCGAGCTCGACGGCGAGATGGTGATGCTGACCGACGAGGAGCTCGCCGCCGCGCAGCCGCGCAGGACCGACACGATCGAGATCGAGCGCTTCGTCGAGCTTTCCGAGATCGACCCGGTGATGTACGACCGCTCCTACTGGCTCGCGCCCGCAAGCGAGGGCGAGGGACCGCTGCGCGCCTACAAGCTGCTCGTCGAGGCGATGGCCTCGCGCAAGCGCGCCGCGATCGGCGAGACCGTCATCCACAACCGCGAGCACCCGGTCGTCGTACGCGCCCACGAAGACCGGCTGCTGCTGAGCACGCTGCTCTTCAGCCACGAGATCAGGGACCTCGCCGAGCTCGATATCCCCGCGCTGGAGCCGGAGCAGCAGGCGGTGCAGCGGATGGTCGCCGTGATCGAGGAGCTGAGCACGAGCTTCGAGCCCTCCCGCTACCGCGACCGCCACCGCGAACGCATGAAGGCGCTGATCGAGAGCAAGATGCACGGCGAGCAGATAGAGGCGGCGCCCGAGCCGCCGGCGCCCGAGCCGACGCCCGACCTGATCGGCGCGCTCGAAGAGAGCCTCGCTCAGATCAGAGCGAAGCAGCCGCAGAAGGCGACGAGCGGACGCGGCGCACGCAAGCTGCCGAGCAAGAAGCAGCCGCAGGAGGAGCCGGCGTCGGCGCGCGCGCGCCGAGAC
>JBAIYK010000118.1:0-31953 GCA_037915935.1 Solirubrobacterales bacterium
CTCGAGGCGACGACGAGGCCCGCGCCGGAGCGCACCATCTCCTGGGCGTGGGCGGGCCCGCCGATGCACGCGACGCGCCTGCCGTCGAGCCGCAGGTTGAGCGCCGCCGTCGGCGCATCGCCGTGGGGCGGCACGAGCCCCTTCGCGACCGAGACGATCGCGGTGCGCCTGCCGAGGCTGCTGCGTACGAGCAGGTCGAGCGCCTCCCCGATCTCCTTCGAGGGCATCGCAAGGAACACGTAGTCCGCGCGCGCGACTCCCGCCGCGGCCGGCTCGATCCGCAGCTGAGAGGGCAGCTCGACGCCGGGCAGATAGTCGTCGTTGCGGCGCGTCGAGTCGAGTGTCTGCGCCTGCGCCGCGGTGCGCGCCTGCAGCGTCGTCCTCAGACCGGCGCGCGCGAGCAGCACCGCGAGCGCGGTGCCGAACGATCCCGCGCCGATCACCGTCGCCCGCGGCGCACCCGGCGTCGGCAGCGAGCGCGCACGCGCGAGGGTCGGCTCGAGCTCGGGCATCCGGCCGCGAGCCTAGCGGTCGACGCCGCCGCGAGACGGCTCGGCTGCCGGGTCGCGACCGCAGTCGCTCGCGCTCAGAGGATCCGCGACAGCTCGCGGCCCGCCTTCTGCAGCGCCTGCGCCGTGCGGGCCTCGAGCACTGCCTGCAGGTCGAGGATGCGCGCGTCGAACCGGTCGAGCGCGTTCTCGCGGGCGACGGCGCAGCAGGGCACGCCGGCCTGGCGCGCCCTCGTCGCGATCTCGAACGGCAGGCTCGCGAGCAGCGTGTCCTCGTCGAGGCGCGGCGCGGCGATCACGACCGCCCTCGCCGCCCTCATGCGCGTGTCGAAGTCGGCCGGCAGCCCGGACGCCGCGTGGGCCGCCTCGCGATCGAGCGGACAGAGGTCAGGCTGGGGATGCGCGCCATCGCGCAGGCCGGCCGCGATCGCCGCAGCGACGTCGGCGGCCTTCAGCCTCGCCCCGAAGGGCAGCGCGACGATCAGCACCGTCTCGCTCACGCCGATGGAAGCTCGCCGTCTCTCGCTTGCATCGGCGGAATCCTGCCGTGCCCTTGCGCGCCGCATCGGGCGCGCATCATCCCAGCTTCAGGCTCTAGCATCAGCGAGATGGGAAGCGAGGGCGCGACAGTCGCAGAGGAGGAGTACCTGCAGAGCCTCTTCTGGCTGCACGAGGCGGGCCTGCCGATGACGGCGGCGAACGTGTCGCGCGCGATGCAGCTCTCGGCGCCGACCGTCCACGAGATGATCGGCCGGCTCGAGCGCGACGGCTACATCACGCGGGCGAAGGACAGGACGATCTCCTTCACGGAGGAGGGCTCGAGCCATGCGGAGGCCGTCGTGCGCCGTCACCGCCTGATCGAGCGCTTCCTCACCGACGTGCTGTCAGTGCCGTGGGACGAGGTCCACGAGGAGGCGGAGCGCCTCGAGCACGCGATGTCGCCCGTGCTCGAAGCCCGCATGCTCGCCGCGATCGGAGATGCGAAGACCTGCCCCCACGGCCATCCGATCGTCGCCGGGGCGCGGATCGCCGGCGTGCCGCTCGCGGACGTCGAGCCCGGCGCCTCGGTGCGCGTGCTGCGCTTCGAGAACGAGGCCGAGGACCTGCTGCACTACCTGAAGGACTCTGGCCTGCAGCCGGGCCTGCAGGGCACGCTTCTCACGCGCGCCGACGACGAGGTGACGGTGCAGGCCGCGGACGGAAGGCGCTGCACCGTCACGCGCAGCGTCGCGGAGACCGTCTCGGTCGTCGCGGACCCCTCGCCGCCGCCGCGCACGGCGCTGCCGGAGCAGTTGATTCTGGGCCAGAAGTACGGCCGCTAGAGCGAGTGATAGGCGTCGGCGAGGCGCTTCACGCCCTCGTCGATCTGCTCGACGGTCACGCCGGAGTAGGCGAGCCGGAGGGTGTTCTCGCCGCCTTCGAGCAGGAAGTCGGCGCCCTTCACGAACGCGACGCCCCGCTCCGCGGCGGCTTGAAAGAGGGCGGCGGCGTCGGTGCCCTCGGGCAGCGTCACCCACATGAAGTAGCCGCCCTCCGGCTCGACGAATCGCGCCTCCGGCAGCTCCCGTCGCAGCGCGGCCGCGAGCGCGCCCGCGCGCTGGGAGAGCGCGACCTTCACGTTCTCGATCGAGCGCTGCACGGCGCCTGAGGCGCAGAACTCGTACACGATCGCCTGGGAGACCATGCTCGGCGAGATGTATGTGTTCGTTGCGATCTGGGCGATCGCGGCGATGCGCTGCGGCGGCCCGACGAGGTAGCCGACGCGGATGCCAGGACAGACCGTCTTCGAGAAGGAGGACGCGTAGATCACCCGCTCGGGGTCGATCGAGAGCATGCGCGGCAGCGGCTCTCCGCTGAAGCGCAGCTCGACGTAGGGGTCGTCCTCGAAGATCGTGAAGCCGTGCTGCCGTGCGAGCGAGATGAGCTGCTCGCGCTTCGTGAGCGAGAGCGTGTCGCCCGCGGGGTTCTGGAAGTTCGGGATGATGTGTGCGAGCTTCGGCGCGAGCGCCTGCCCGTCCTCGCCCCGAAGCAGCCGCTCGAGCGCGGCAGTGTCGATGCCGTCGTCCTGCAGCTCGACCGCATGCACCCTCGCGCCGCGGCTGCGCAGCGAGAGCAGCGTGCGGTCGTAGGTCGGCCGCTCGACGATCACGTCGTCCCCAGCTTCTACGAGGTGCTCGAACAGGAAGGCGTCTGCCTGCATCGAGCCGTTCGTGACGAGCACCCGCTCGGGCTCGACCTCGTGCTTGTCGGCGATCCAGGCGCGCAGGCGTCCATAACCGACGGAGGTGCCATACGCGGTCGCGCCGCCAGGGTCGCTGTCGAACGCCCGCGCCGCGGCCGCCTTCAGACCCTCGACGTCGACGATGTCGAGCGAGGGGGCCCCGCGCGCGAACGATATGGTCGAGACGGCCATGAGCGGGGAAGCTTATATCTGCGGCTCAGGGAGCTAGGGGTCCTAAGACTCGCCGGCCGGCGGTCGCGGCGCGGAGGCGCCGCGCAGGCGGATCACCTGCTCGTAGTCCTCGACGAGCGCGCGCATCGTGCGCTCGAGGCGGTCGCGAAAGCGGACGAGCTCGGCGAGCTCGATCGACTCGTCGAGGTCGGCGGACGAGCGCGCGCCTGAGCCCGGCGCGTTCGAGGGAGGCGAGGGCGTCGCGTCTGGGGGAGGCGAAGCCGTCGCGATCGCTCCTGCGTCGAGTTGCTCGTCGACGAGGCGGGCGCCGGCGCTCTCGCGCCGCCGCGCGCCGATCGCGGTAAGCGCGCGCTCGAGCTCTTCGAGCTTGCGCTCGAGCTCGACGAGCGTCCTCGAGATCTCTGTGTCCACCGCCACTTAGCGTACTGGCGCGCCGGACGAAGCGCTCAGCGTCTGCACCGCGATCTGAGCCGCTTCGCTCGGGGTGCGCCCGACGCGCACGCCCTTGCCTTCGAGCGCCTTCGCCTTCGCGGCCGCGGTGCCGGCCGATCCGGAGACGATCGCGCCGGCGTGGCCCATCTGCTTGCCCGGCGGGGCGGTGAAGCCGGCGATGTAGGCGACGACGGGCTTGCTCACCGCGTCCGCGATGTACTCGGCGGCCTCCTCCTCGGCGGAGCCGCCGATCTCGCCGGAGAGCACGATCAGCTCGGTCTCGTCGTCCTGCTCGAAGAGCTGCAGGACGTCGACGAACGAGGAGCCTGGCACGGGGTCGCCGCCGATGCCGACGATCGTGCTGCAGCCGAAGCCGGCGCGCGCGATCTCGTTGCCGATCTGGTAGGTGAGCGTGCCGGATCGCGATACGACGCCGACGTTGCCCTGCTCGAAGAAGGAGGCGGGGATGATGCCGACGTTCGCCTTGCCGGGGGAGAGGATGCCCGGGCAGTTCGGGCCGACGAGGCGCGTGCCCGGATGGTCGCGCCTGATCGTGTTGTAGACGCGCAGCTCGTCGTGCGCAGGGATGCCCTCGGTGATCGTGACGATCAGCTGCACGCCGGCGGCCGCCGCCTCGAGGATCGAGTCCGCGGCAAAGCGCGGCGGCACGAAGATCATCGCGGTGTTCGGCTGCGTCTCCGCGACCGCCTCCGCCCAGCTGTTGAACACGGGAATCCCCTCGACGTCCTGACCGCCCTTGCCTGGCGTTACGCCGCTTACGACGTTCGTGCCGTAGCGGCGGTTGTTGAGCGTGTGGAAGGAGCCCTCGCGGCCGGTGATCCCGGCGACCGCGAGGCGTGTGTCGCTGTCGACGAGCACGGACATCAGGCGGCCTCCCTGCGTGCGGGGCGGTCGAGTCGGTTCGACATCAGACGGCCTCCCCGTGGGCGGCGCCGACGCTGGCGTCTGGCTCGCGGTCGAGGCGGATCGGCATCAGGCCGCCGCCCCCGCGCGCTGCGCCGCGAGCGCGACGACCTTCTCCGCGGCCTCGTCCATCGTCTTCGCGGCATGGACGTTGCGCAACTGCGCCTGCTGCAGCAGCCTGCGGCCCTCGACGTCGTTCGTGCCGTCGAGACGCACGACGAACGGCACGGAGGCCGCCTCTGGCCCCATCGCCTCGAACGCTGCGATCAGCCCCCTTGCGACCTCGTCGCAGCGGGTGATCCCGCCGAAGATGTTGAACAGCACCGCCTTCACGGAGTCGTTCGCGAGGATCAGCTTCACCGCCTGCTCGATCTTGCTCGCGTCCGAGCCGCCGCCGGCGTCGAGGAAGTTCGCCGGCCTGCCGCCCGCCTGGGCGACGACGTCGAGCGTCGACATCACGAGTCCCGCGCCGTTGCCGAGGATGCCGACGTCGCCGTCGAGCTTCACGTACTGCACGCCCTGCTCTTTCGCGCTGCGCTCGATCGGGTCCTCGTTCTCCGCGTCGGAGAGGTCCTCGTTCTCCGGATGGCGGTAGAGCGCGTTGCCGTCGAGCGAGACCTTCGCGTCGAGCGCCCTCACCTGCCGCTGTGGCGTGACGATCAGCGGGTTGATCTCAGCGAGCGTCGCGTCCTCCTGCTGCCAGACCTCGTAGAGAGCGGTGAGGGCGTCGGCGACCCCCTCGCGCACGTCCTGATCGGCGTCGCCCTGCGCGGCGATCTGCAGCGCTTCCTCGCGGGTCAGGCCCTTCAGCGAGTCGACGTGGTGGCGCACGAGCTTCTCCGGGCTCTCTGCCGCGATCTGCTCGATCTCGACGCCGCCCTCCGTGCTGAACATCACGAGCGGCTGCTTGGCGGAGCGGTCGAGCAGCACCGAGGCGTAGTACTCGTTCGCGATGTCCGAGGCGTGCTCGATCCAGAGCTTGCGCACGATGTGGCCGCGGATGTCGAGCCCGAGGATGTCGTCGGCGTGCGCGCGCGCCTCCTGCGCGTCATTCGCGAGCTTCACGCCGCCCGCCTTGCCGCGACCGCCGATCAGGACCTGGGCCTTCACGACGACCGGATAGCCGACCTCCTCGGCCGCCGCGACCGCGTCCTCGACGGTGCTCACGACCCTGCCAGGGGAGACCTTCAGGCCGTGGCGGGCGAAGAGCTGCTTGCCCTGGTACTCGAGCAGATCCATGAGGCGCGGACTCTAGCCAATGCGGTGAGGAGGCGCACACGATCCTCCGAACGGCATAATGCGCCGGTCGATGCCCGTTCCGAAGAATGTCACATGGGTTACTTTCGACGTCTACGGCACCCTGATCGACTGGGAGACGGGCATCTACGAGGCGTTCGCTCGCGAGGCGGAGCGGGACGGCTTCGAGATGGTCGAGCGCTCGGAGCTGATCCCGATGTTCCACGAGGTCTCGCGCGAGGTCGAGGCGGGCTCCTACGAGCTCTACGCCGAGGTGCTGCGGCGCACGGTGCTCGAGATGGCCTCCCGCCTCGAATGGAAGCTCGAACCGTCGCGCTCGGGCTTCCTGCCGGACTCGATCCCCCGCTGGCTGCCATTCAAGGAAGCGAACCCCCAGCTGCAGAAGCTTGCGAAGAAGTACCAGCTCGGCCTGATCTCGAACATCGACGACAAGCTGCTCGGCCTGACGAGGCGTCACATCCCGACCGACTTCGACCTCGTCGTCACCGCCCAGCAGGTGCGCGCCTACAAGCCGGAGCCCGCGCACTTCACCGAGTTCGCGCGGCGGATCGGCGGCAAGAAGGGCTGGATCCACGTCACCTCGAGCCACCACCACGACGTCGTGCCCTGCGTGAAGCAGCGGGTGCCCGTGATCTTCGTCAATCGCAGCAAGCAGCCGCTCGACGCCGCCGCGAAGAAGCCGACCGCGGAAGTCCCGAACCTCCGCGAGGCGGCAAAGCTGCTCGAAGCCTGACGCCGGCTACTCGCCGGACTCGGACGAGATCGTGACGATCGGCGCGCCTGCGGCGATCGGGGCGCCCTCGGAGATCGGCAGCTCGACGATCACGCCCGACTTGTGGGCGGTGATCTCGTTCTCCATCTTCATCGCCTCGATGATGCAGAGCAGCTGGCCCTCTTCGACGGTGTCGCCCTTGCTCACGAGCACCTTCCACATGTTGCCCTGCAACGGCGAGGCGAGCGTGTCAGGCCCGCCTGAGCCGGAGGAGCCGCGCTGTGAGCGATGGGGCCTGCCCCTGCCTGCGGCGGCGTTCCTGCCTGCCGCCGCGCCGACCGCCCCGTTCGCGCCGCCGCCGGAGGGGCCGGGGCGGGCGGGGTCCGGTTGAGGCGCGGGTGGGCCGATCACGCGCACGTCGAAGCGCCTGCCCGAGACCTCGACGGTGTAGGAGTGCTCGAGCTTCGCCTCCTGCTCCTCCTCGCCTGGGGCCGCAGCCGGCGCCTCGAAGGCGAGCCGCTTCAGCCACTCGCGATCCTCGAGCAGGTCCCTGCAGGTCTCGCCCCGTTCCCACTGGTCGGTGCAGAGCAGTGCCTTGTGGAAGGGGATGAGCGTCTTCAGATGCTCGATCTCGTATTCCTCGAGCGCCCTCAGCATCCGCTTCGTCGCCTGCCTGCGGTCGGCGTCCCAGACGATCAGCTTCGCGACCATCGGGTCGTACATCGGAGAGACCTCGCCGTTCTCGCCGACCCCGGAGTCGACGCGCACGCCGGGGCCGGCGGGCTCCCTGTAGCGGCCGATCCTGCCTGGCGCAGGCGCGAAGTTCTTCGAGGCGTCCTCGGCGTTGATCCTGCACTCGATCGCGTGACCCCTGAGGAGCACCTGCTCCTGGGAGATCGACAGCGGCTCGCCCGCGGCCGCCCTGATCCCTTCCTTCACGATGTCGATCCCGGTCGTCATCTCGGTCACGCAGTGCTCGACCTGGACGCGCGTGTTCATCTCGAGGAAGTAGTACTCGCCGTCCTGCAGCAGCCCCTCGATCGTGCCGGCGCCGACGTAGTCGACCGCCCTCGCGGCCTCGACGCCGATGGAGCCGATCCGCTGCCGCAACTTCTCGTCGACGATCCACTCGGGCGCCGGCGACTCCTCGATCAGCTTCTGGTGGCGGCGCTGAATCGAGCAGTCGCGCTCGCCGAGGTGGATCACGTTGCCATGTCTGTCGGCGAGGACCTGGACCTCGACGTGGCGAGGGTCTGGCAGGTAGCGCTCGATGTAGACGGTCGGATCGGAGAAGAACTTCTCGCCTTCGCGGCTCGCGCCCTCGAAGGCACCCTGCAGCTCGTCCTTCGCGAGCGCGACCCTGAAGCCCTTGCCGCCGCCGCCGCCCGCCGCCTTCACTGCGACGGGGAAGCCGATCTCCTTCTCGATCACCTTCAGCGCGTCCTCGGGGCTTGCGACCGGCTTCGTCGTGCCAGGCACGATCGGCACGCCCGCGGCCTTCATCAGCTCGCGCGCCCGCGTCTTGCTGCCCATCGCTTCGATCGCGGAGGCGGGCGGGCCGATGAAGACGATCCCCGCCTCCTCGCAGGCCGTCGCGAAGGCGGCGTTCTCGGCGAGGAAGCCGTAGCCCGGATGGATCGCCTGCGCGCCGCAGCGCTTCGCCGTCTCGATGATCTTGCCGACGTGGAGGTAGTTCTCGGCCGCGGGGCCGTCGCCGAGGTTGTAGGCCTCCTGCGCGCGCCGCGCGTGCAGCGCCTCGCGATCGAGCTCGGAGTAGACGGCGACCGAGGCGATTCCCATCTCCTGCAGCGCCCTGATCACGCGCACGGCGATCTCGCCGCGGTTGGCTACGAGCACCTTCGAGAACATGCGCGCGAAGCTTAGCGGCGGCCGCTGCGAGCGGAGGGCGTCAAGCCGCGGTAGGGGCGCAGACCATGCCCGCGGCGACGGTGCCGTTGGTCGCTTCGTCGATCAGGATGAAGCTGCCCGTGCGGCGATTCTGCGCGTAGGGGTCGATCAGCAGCGGCGCGCTCGTGCGCAGGCGCACTCTGCCGATGTCGTTGAGGCTGAGCTGCTGCGGCGCCTGCCCGCGCTGCAGCGTGTGCACGTCGACGACGTCGCAGAGCGAATCGACGACCGCCGCCGCGGAGCGCGTCGTGTGCTTGATCTGGTACCTGCCGCCCGCGCGCAGCGGCTGCTCGGTCATCCAGCAGACATCGGCTTCGAGCTCGCGCACCGGCTCTGGCGCCTCCTCGGCGCGGCAGATCATCTCCCCGCGGGAGATGTCGATCTCGTCCTGCAGGCGCAGCGTGATCGACATCGGCGCGAGCGCCGCGTCGAGCTCGCCGTCGTAGGTGTCGATCGCGGCGATCCTGCTGCGCTGGCCGCCTGGCATCACGACGACCTCCTCGCCGACGCGCAGGGCGCCGGAGGCGAGCTGGCCGGCGTAGCCGCGGTAGTCCCCGGCGCCAGGCACGCCCTGCGGCCGGATCACCCACTGGACGGGGAAGCGGGCGGGCGTCTCGAAGGGGTGGTCGTAGGCGACCTCGACGGTCTCGAGCAGCTGCAGCAGCGTCTGATCGTCATACCAGGGCATGTTCTCCGAGCGATCGACGACGTTGTCTCCGAGCAGCGCGGAGATCGGGATGTAGACGAGGTCCGCCTTCGCGCCGAGCCTGTCGGTGAACTCGGCGAACTCCTTCACGATCTCCTCGAAGCGCTCCTTGGAGAAGTCGACGAGGTCCATCTTGTTGACCGCTACGACGAGATGCGGGATGCCGAGCAGGGCGCTGATGAACGCGTGGCGCTTGCTCTGCTCGAGCACGCCGTGGCGGGCGTCGAGCAGGATGACGGAGAGGTCCGCGGTCGAGGCGCCGGTCACCATGTTGCGCGTGTACTGCTGGTGCCCTGGGCAGTCGGCGATGATGAAGCGCCTGCCAGGCAGGCCGTCGCGGCCGACGGTCGAGAAGTAGCGGTAGGCGACGTCGATCGTGATGCCCTGCTCGCGCTCCGCCCTGAGACCGTCGGTGAGCAGCGCGAGATCGAGCGCGCCGTTGCCGCCGCGCCGCACGCTCGCCTCCGCGACGTGCTCGAGCTGGTCGTCGAAGACCTGCTTGGTGTCGTAGAGCAGCCGCCCTATGAGCGTCGACTTGCCGTCGTCGACGGAGCCGGCGGTCGTGAATCGAAGGAGGTCGAGGGTCATTGTCGTCAGTAAGTGGGTTAGGTGTGTGTGAGTCTCAAAAAGAGGGACGAAGTCCCGGTTAACGGCGCATGGAGGCGCCGTTCAGGGTCAAAAGGAGCCGCCTGGATGGCGGCTCAAAAGTAACCAGCCTTCTTGCGGTCCTCCATCGCGGCCTCCGAGACGCGGTCGTCCGCGCGCGTCTCGCCGCGCTCGGTGATCCGCGTCGAGGCGATCTCGGCGACGACTTCGGTGAGCGTGACGGCCTGCGAGCGCACGCCGCCGGTGCAGCTCATGTCGCCGACCGTCCTGTAGCGGACCATCTCTGCGAAGACCTGCTCGCCGTCGATCAGCTCGACGTCCTCGCGCCAGGCGTAGAGCATCCCGTCGCGTTCGAAGACCTCGCGCTCGTGGGCGAAGTAGATCGAGGGCACCTCGAGCTGCTCGCGGTCGATGTACTCCCACACGTCGAGCTCGGTCCAGTTGGAGAGCGGGAAGACCCGCACGTGCTCGCCCTTCCTGATGCGGCCGTTGTAGAGGTTCCACAGCTCGGGGCGCTGGCTCTTCGGGTCCCACTGGCCGAAGTCGTCCCTGAAGGACATCACGCGCTCCTTCGCGCGCGCTCGCTCCTCGTCGCGGCGGGCGCCGCCGAAGGCGGCGTCGAAGCCGTGCTGCGCGATCGCGTCGAGCAGCGTGACGGTCTGCAGGCGGTTGCGGGAGGCCCTCGGCCCCGTCTCCTCGACGACCCTGCCCTGGTCGATCGACTCCTGCACGGAGGCGACGATCAGCCGCTCGCCGAGCTCGGCGACGCGGCGGTCGCGGTACTCGATCACCTCCGGGAAGTTGTGTCCCGTGTCGACGTGCATGAGCGGGAACGGGAAGCGCCCCGGCCGAAACGCCTTCTCGGCGAGGCGCAGCATCACGATCGAGTCCTTGCCGCCGCTGAACAGCATCACGGGCCGCTCGAACTCGGCCGCGACCTCGCGCATCACGTGGATCGCCTCGGACTCGAGCGCCTGCAGGTGGGTGAGCTCTGGCCGCGCGGTCGTGCTCACTGTGCCTCCGCGAGGATCGAGCTGTCGTCGCCCGAAGCGACGGGCGCGACGGCCGGCCTGCGGAAGCCGACGCGATGCAGCAGGTAGCCGATCAGTCCGACAGCGAACGGGGCGCCGATGATCAGCGCGGCGGGCAGCTTCGCGCCGGCCTTGCTGACCGTCGCGAGCGCCGAGCCGACGAGGACCGCCGCGAGCGTGACGCGCAGCGCCTGGGCGGGGACGCGGTGGACGAGCTGGGAGCCGATCCAGACGCCTGGGATCGAGCCGATCAGGAGGTTGCCCATCAGGCCGAAGTTCGCCGTGCCGGTGATCATGTACACGGCGCCCGCGATCCACAGCAGCATCGCGCCGAGGAACACGCTCGTGCCGGCGACCCGCTGCGGCGTCAGCCGGAAGATGATCAGCATCGCGACGCCGATCAGCGCGCCGGTGCCGACGGAGGTGAGCCCGAGGATGCCGCCGAGCAGGAACCCGAGTGCGACCGCGGCGCCCTTCGAGCGGCTCGTGAACTGGTAGCTGTGGTTCTCGCGCGCGTTCAGATGCGTCAGCAGCAGGTTGCGCACGAGCACGACCGCGGTCACGATCAGCAGCGCGCCTGCGACGCAGGCGAGCAGCACGTGGTCGAAGCTCTTGCCGTAGGCGGCGTGGAGGCGCGTGACCGAGATCGCGCCGATCAGCGTGCCAGGGATGCCCCCGGCCGCGAGCCAGAGCGCGACGGTGCGGTCGACCGTGCCTTTGCGGAGGTGGTTGAAGCCGCCGAAGGTCTTCGTGATCGCGCTGTAGGCGAGATCGGTGCCGACCGCGGTCACGGGGGCGACGCCGAGCACGATGATCATCAGCGGCGTCATCAGCGACCCGCCGCCGATGCCGGTGAGCCCGACGAGGATTCCGACGGCGAGCCCGAACGCGACGATCTCTGGATTGATGCCTAGCACCGAATCACCCTAACACGCGTTAATACGCGGCCAGAGGGGCAAAACTCGCGTCGCGGCGGCGTGTGTCAGCGGCTCTGCGGCATCTCCGCAGGACTTGACGCGACGGACGTGGGACGCGCGAATCACTTCGCGACCTTCTCGGCGCCCGCCGGCGCGACCGCCGCGGGGTCGAGGTGCAGGCCGCACTCCGTCTTCTCGGTCCCGGCCCAGCGGCCCGCGCGGCCGCTGCCTGGGAGGGTGCAAGGGGCGCAGCCGATCGAGTCGTAGCCCTCGTCGTGCAGCGGGTGGTAGGGCAGCTCGCGCTCGTGGATGCGGCGCCAGAGGTCCCTGTCGCTCCAGTGGGCGAGGGGGTTGTACTTCACGAGCCCGTGCGCCGGATCGTCTTCGACCGGCTGCGCGTCCGCCCGCGTCGGGCTCTGCTCGCGCCTGATCCCCGTGATCCAGGCCTGCGCGCCCTCGAGCGCGCGCGCGAGCGCGGCGACCTTCGCCTGCGAGCAGCAGTGCTCGGGGCCGGTCCAGGCCCCGCCCGCCCCGCCGCCGCTTGCGTCCTGCACCTGCACCGAGATCCCGAACCGCTGCTCGAAGCGCTTCCAGGTCTGGAGCGTCTCAGGGAAGAGCACGCCCGTGTCGATCGTGACGACGCGAACCGGCATCGAGCCCTCGCCGATCCTCAGCAGCTCGTCGACCAGCACCGACTCCTCCTTCTGGAAGGAGCAGAGCAGCACGGCGCGCTCTCCGTGGCGCTGCACGGCGGCGCGCAGCGTCTCCGTGAGCACGGCCGCGGGATCGACGACGTTTGCGTCGACGTCCGCGGCAGGCCGACCGGCGACGTCGGCGGCGCTGTCAGGCCGCAGGCCGCTCGAGACAGGGCTGTCGCTCAGACCGCGCACTCGCCCTCGCCGCGGATCACCTGGAACGGCACGTCGCGGTTCCAGTCGATGAACTGGTTCATCGTCTCGAGGCCGAAGTCGACCGGCATCGAGAGCTCCTTTACGAGCGCTTCGAGCTCGCTCGTGCCCGTGCGCTGCACGAACGCGCCCCAGCCCTCGCCCTCCTGCCTGCTGCCCTCGTAGTGGCGGATCCAGCGCTCGACCGCCTCTGGCACCCGCTTCGCCGGCAGACGCAGCTTCAGGCGCTGGCCGAAGGAGACCTCGCCGCCTTCGAAGACGCCGCCGACATGGGGGATGTAGGCGGGGATCGTGTGCTCGCCGACCTTGATCGAGGCGCCGTAGAAGCCGATCGCGCCGAGATGGTGCTGGCCGCAGCCGTTCGGGCAGCCGCTCATCTTGATGTGGATCCGACGCGTGAGGGGATCGGTGATCTGCATCGACTCGATCCGCTCTTCGATCGCCTGGTTGAGGCCCATCGAGCTCGTGATCCCGAGCTTGCAGGAGTCGGTGCCAGGGCAGGAGACGACGTCGCCGATCTCGCGCGAGCCGGGGTCGCCGAGGCCGAGCTCGCAGAGCGCGCGCCAGACGTCGTAGACGCTCTCCTCGCGCACCCAGCGCAGCACGAGGTTCTGCTGGACGGTCGTGCGCGCGTAGGCGCCTGCGTGCTCGCGCACGATGCCAGCCAGGCCCCGGAACTGCTCGGGCGTGAGGTCGCCCCGCGGGATCTTCACCTCGAGCGCGACGAACCCATCCTGGCGCTGGCTCGAGACGTTCGCCTGCCTGAAGCGCTCGAACTGATTTGGCCTTTCGCCGTTCGGCGTGCCGTAGCTGCTCGGCACGGGCGGCGCGTCCGCTTCCTCGTCGTACTCGAGCACGCGCTCGTCGATCGAGAAGTCGCGTTCGCTCGCCCACTCGCCTTCCAGCTCCTCCTCGACCTGGCGGCGCAGCTCGTCGATCCCGTACTTGTCGACGAACACCTTGATCCGGGCGCGAGCCCTGTTCGCGCGCAGCCACTCCTGGCGATCGAAGACCCGCATCACCGCCTCGGTCACCTTCAGGTACTCGCCGCTGTCCAGCTCGACGAAGTCGTAGAGGACCTGGGCGACGCGCGGCATGATCGAGGTGCCGCCGCCGACGAGCATCTGCGCGCCGCGCACCTGCCCGCGGCCTTCGATCTCCTTCACGCGCGCACGGAAGGCGACGTCGTGGATGCCGCTGATCGCCCTGTCCGCCGGGCTCGCGTCGAAGGAGGTCTTCACCTTGCGCGGCATTGCCTGAGTCGTCGGATGGCGCACGAAGTAGCGCACGTAAGCGGCGGCGTAGGGGGTGAGGTCGAAGAGCTCGTCGGGCGCGACGCCGGCCCACGGGTCGGCGGTCACGTTGCGCATCGTGTTGCCGCAGCCCTCGCGGCTGGAGAGCCCGGCCTCGCCGAGCTCCCTGATCGCCTTCTCGGCGTCGAGCAGCGGCACGTGGTGCATCTGGATGTTCTGGCGGGTCGTGATGTGGCCCTTGCGCAGCGGTGCGTACCGCTCGACGACGTCGGCGAACTTCTCCAGTTGGTCGGCTGTCACGCCGCCGAAGGGGAGCTTCGTGCGGATCATCTGGACGTCCGGCTGGCGCTGGCCGTAGACGCCCTGCTTCAGGCGGAACTTGATGAACGTCTCTTCCTCGGTCTCGCCGCCGAGGAACTTCGTCGCCTCCGTCTTGAAGTCGTCGTACTCGCGCTGCAGGATCGGGATCACATGGCCAGGGACGTGCTGGAGGACCTCCGGGTCCTCGAGCGTGCCCTTCTGGGTTGGCAGTGAGACTGGCTCCATGTGCGAAACCTCCTGGTCGGCCCAGGTGGCCGGAAAGTCGGGTCGAAGTTGGCGGGTGAGGGTCGGTGAGAGGGGTCGATTCGGCGGTCGAGGGCCCCGCCCCAGCGGCCGCTGAGACTGCCTCGCCGCGCGCCGGGGATCGAGACCCCCGAAATCCTAGCGGCTTTCAACCATTTATCCAGGAGTGGGGAACGATCAGCTCCGGATCCCGGCTCACCCCTTCCAGCAGCGCCGCCTGGCGCCACCGGTCGGAGGCGCTCTCATGCGCCTCCGCAGGCGAGGCGGTGTCGCGCATGAACCGCTCGAGCGCGGCGACGACCGCCGCCGCCTCCGCGGAGGTCGCGGAGGCGTGCACCCCGAGCAGCTCGATCCTGCGGCGTTCCCCTGCCATCGATCACAGTCTGACGGATAGACTCGCCCGCGTGGACTGGGATCCCACCCGCCCCGGCGCGTGACGAGCGCGCTCGAGAGCTTTCTCGCCGCCTCGCCGTCGCCGCAGCGTGCGGGACTGCGGCTGCTGCTCGCGCTCTCGCGGCGGCCGCGCGGCGCCGCGTTTCTCACTCATGCGCCGGCGCTCGCCCAGCTCGCGAGCTCGCTGTCGGCGATGGAGCGCTACGACGAGCCCGCCGTCTCGGCGGCGCTCGGATTCGACGCGCAGGCGGTGATCGCACGTGGGCGCGAGCTGCGCAGGGCGGAGGGGCGGCCTTGAGGCATCCGCGTGCCTCTCAGGTGTGCGTGCGCCGGGCGGAGAGCCAGCCTTGAGCCGCCGGCTCGCCTGCGAGGTGTGCGTGATCGGCGCGGGCGCGGGCGGGGCGGTGCTCGCCGCCGAGCTCGCGGAGGCCGGCGTGAGGGTCGTGCTGCTCGAGCAGGGCCCCCACCACAGCCCGGACGGCTTCACCGCGCGGCCGCCGCAGATGCTCGCGAGGCTCTACAGGGACGCCGGGCAGACGCTCACGCTCGGCAACCCGCCGGTGCTGCTGCCGCTCGGCAGCGGACTCGGGGGCACGACGCTCGTCAACTCGGGGACCTGCTTCAGGACGCCGCCCGCGGTGCTGCGGGCCTGGCGCGAGCAGCTCGGGCTCGACATCGACGAGCGAGAGCTCGATGCCTGCTTCGCGCGCGTCGAAGCGGCGCTGTCGGTCTCCGAGGTCACCCCGGAGCTCGCCGGCGGCAACGCGGAGGTGGCGCGCAGCGGCGCGCAGCGGCTGCGCTGGTCGCACGGATACCTGCGCCGCAACGCGAAGGGCTGCGTCGGCTCCGGCGTGTGCGCGTTCGGCTGTCCGACATCGGCGAAGCAGCACACGGGCATCACCTACGTGCCGCGGGCGATCGCCGCGGGCGCGCAGGTCCTCACCGGCGCCACCGTGCTGAGAGTCGTAATGCAGGGGCGGCGGGTCTCGCACGTCGAGGCGGTCCTCGCCGGCAGCGGAGGCGCCGGCGAGGGAGCTGGACGAGGCGAGAGAATCGAGGTGCGCGCGCAGCAGGTCGTGATCGCCGCGGGCACGATCCACACGCCTGGCCTGCTCGCTCGCAGCGGCCTTGGCGGCGGCTCGGGCCAGCTTGGGCGCAACCTCTCGATCCATCCCGCGACCGCGGCCTTCGCGCTGATGGAGGAGCGGGTCGACATGGGCAGGGGCGTGCCGCAGAGCTTCTACGTCGACGAGTTCGCCTCCGACGGCATCATGCTCGAGGGCGTCGCAGGGCCGCCGAGCTATGCGGCGATGTCGCTTCCGCTGCGGGGCGAGCGCCATGAGGCCGCGATGGCCCAATACCCCCAGCTTGCCCAGTTCGGCCTCATGGTCAGCGACTCCTCGCGCGGCAGCGTGCGCTTCCTCGCGAGCGCTCGCGCGGGCAGGATCGCGCCGGGTCGTGTGCGCGCGCTCGCCGCGCTGCAGCAGACGCCGCTCATCCGCTACGACCTCGACGACGCCGATCTCGATCGATTCAGGCTCGGCCTTCAGCGGCTGAAGGAGCTGTTCGTCGCCGCCGGCGCGAGGGAGGTCTACCTGCCGCTGCCAGGAGGAGTCGAGCCCGCGCGGGCGCGCCGCGGCGATCTGCGTCTCATGGGCTTCCATCCGCTCGGGACCGCGAGGGCCGACCCGCGCCCGAGCCACGGCGTCGTCGACGGCGACCTGCGCCTGCACGGCGCCGAGGGCGTCTACGTCGCGGACGGCTCGGTCATCCCCAGCTCGCTCGGGGTCAACCCCCAGCTCACGATCATGGCGCTTGCGACGCGGCTCGGCTTCCGTATGCTTGGCAGGCCGGTCCCAGGGCCGCAGGCCGGTCCGACGTCGGACCGGCAGGGCGGTCCAAGACCGGACCAGGAGGACGGTCGGGGGCCGGACCACGAGCAGATCCCATGTCCGTCGTGAGCCCATGTACATAGTGAGAGTGAGCGCAACCTGCCGGGACCGAGCGTGTCCTTCCTGATCGACCCGCCCTGGCTGTATGCGACCGGTCGCGCCTACGGCCGGATGCTGCCGGAGGAAGGCAGGGCCGCGCAGGCGCTCGAGGCCGCGACGGCGGGCGCCTTTCTCGTCACGAGCGTCTCGCTCTACCTCGATCTGCCCTGGACGAGGCCGATCTGGCGCGCCTGCAGGGCCGCCTCGGGGCGTGACTGGATGCTCAACTCCGGAGTGCTGAAACTCGACTGGCGCAAGGCGGGCCCAAGGACCCACCTCGTCTCCGCAGCGCTCTTCGCGACTTACCCGCTCTGGCTGCGGCTCGGCGTGAGGCGCAGCCGCCACCTGCGCCGCTCGACCGCCTGATTCCCTAAAGCGGGATGTTGCCGTGCTTGCGCTTCGGCCCTGGTTCGCGCTTGCCGTGCAGCGTGCGCAGAGCGCCGATCAACCGCGGGCGCGTCTCGTGGGGGACGATCACGTCGTCGATGTAGCCGCGCTCGGCGGCGGTGTATGGGTTCGCGAAGCGCGCCTTGTAGTCCTCCATCAGCTTCCCGCGGCGCTCGTCGGGCGTCGGGCTCGAAGCGATGTCGCGCCGGTAGATGATGTTCACCGCCCCCTCGGGGCCCATCACCGCCACCTCCGCGGTCGGCCAGGCGAAGTTGAAGTCCGCGAGCAGGTGCTTCGATGCCATCACGTCGTAGGCGCCGCCGTAGGCCTTGCGCGTGATCACGGTGATCTTCGGCACCGTCGCCTCCGCGTAGGCGTAGAGCAGCTTCGCGCCGTGCCTGATGATCCCGCCCCACTCCTGGTTCGTGCCAGGCAGGAAGCCGGGCACGTCGCAGAAGGTCAGCAGCGGGATGTTGAAGGCGTCGCAGGTGCGCACGAAGCGGGCGGCCTTCGCCGAGGCGGCGATGTCGAGCACGCCCGCGAGCTGGCTCGGCTGGTTGCCGACGATCCCGATCGAGTAGCCGTCGAGGCGCGCGAAGCCGCAGATTATGTTCTTCGCGTGGTGCTCGTGGACCTCGAAGAACTCGCCCTCGTCGACGATCAGCCTCACGACCTCGCGCATGTCGTAGGGCTTGTTCGGGTTGTCGGGGACGACGTGGTCGAGCGCCTCGTCCATCCGACTCGGATCGTCGTCAGTCGGCATCCGCGGCGCGCTCTGCAGGTTGTTCGACGGCAGGAAGCTGAGCAGGTAGCGGCAGTCCTCGAGGCAGGCGTCCTCGTCCTCGGAGGCGAACTGGGCGACGCCTGACTTCGTGTTGTGCGACATCGCGCCGCCGAGCTCCTCGAAGCCGACCTCCTCGCCCGTCACGGTCTTGATCACGTCGGGGCCCGTGATGAACATGTGCGAGGTCTCCTTCACCATGAAGATGAAGTCGGTGATCGCAGGCGAGTAGACGGCGCCGCCCGCGCAGGGCCCCATCACGAGGCTGATCTGGGGGATCACGCCTGAGCACCTCACGTTTCGCACGAACACGTCGCCGTAGGCGCCGAGCGAGACGACCCCCTCCTGGATGCGGGCGCCGCCGGAGTCGTTGATGCCGATAACGGGACAGCCGATCCTCGCCGCGAGGTCCATGATCTTGCACATCTTCTCGCCCATCACCTCGCCAAGGGAGCCGCCGAAGACGGTGAAGTCCTGGCTGAATACGCAGACGGTGCGGCCGTCGATCGTGCCGTAGCCGGTGACGACCGCGTCGCCCCAGGGCCGGTTCTTCTGCATCTCGAAGTCGTAGGTCCTGTGCCGCACGAACGTGTCGAGCTCCTGGAAGGAGCCCTCGTCGAGCAGCTTCTCGACCCGCTCCCTCGCCGTGTACTTGCCGCGCGCGTGCTGCTTCTGCTCGGCCTCGGGGGCGGAGTGCAGCGCCGCTTCGCGCAGCTCCTGCAGCTGGGCGAGCTTCTCCTCGTATGTCTCGGGGGCCTTCTGGCGCATCGGCGCCGGATGTTATCCGCGTGGCGGGTGGAGGCGGCTGGGGATCTGATCAGGCGCGCGAGAACGGCCGGTGGTGCGCGGCGCCGAGGCGGTCGAGCACGGATGTCAGCAGCTCCGTCGTTTGCGCGACGACCGCCTCCTCCGCGGCGGCACGCTGCGCAGCCATCGCCTCCGCGGCGCCCCGCTCGGCCGCGACCCGCTCGGCGGCGGCCTCTTCTGCGGCCGCCTGCCGCGCGGCGGCGGCCTCCATTGCGGCGGCCTGCTGGGCGGCAACCTCCTCTGCGCTCGGTCCTTGCGCATCCGGTGGCGCGGGCGCCAACTTCGTCCTGCGTCTGAACAGGCGTGCGAAGAAGCGCAGGCGCGGCGCGGGCTCTGGCACTGGCTCGGGCTCGGGTACAGGTTCGGGCTGGGGCTCGGGTACAGGGTCCGGATCTGGCAACGGCACGGGCCGGGGTTCTGGCGGCGGCGGAGGCTCGGGCTCTCCCTCGGCCTCGGGCGCTGCACGGGTGACGGTGAGCGTCACCTTCGTGCCCCAGCCGGACTGCTTCAGCTCGACCTTGCCCGAAGCGGCCTCCGCCTCCCATTCGACGGACTTCTCGGGCTCCGCCTTCGTGACCCGGATCTCGCCGAGCTCGCCGAGGTGGCGGGCGAGCGCGACCGGATCGCCCAGCTCGGCCCACAGCTCGGGCGGCGACTTCACGAGCGTCCGCTCAACCTCCGCGGAGATCATCGCCGACGGTTTCGAGCGCCGCCATAGGAACTCCTTCCTGCGAAGGTCAAGTCCCAGAGGAAACTATGGACAAAGAAAGTACTATCAAAGATAGATTCTTTCGCTATAGTATCTGCAATGGACCAATTCATCGGACGAAGACACGAGCTGATGCTGCTCGACGAGGAGCTATCGCTCGTGCGGACGACTGGCGAAGGCCGGTTCGTCTGGATGTACGGGCGTCGGCGGATAGGCAAGTCTCGGCTCGCTCAGGAGTTCGTCGAGACGGCGAACGCGCCATATCTCTTCTTCCAGGCGCCGCGCAGACCGCATCCAGACGGTCTCAACCGGTTCATCGACGCGCTCGCGGACTCGGCATTGCCGGCGGCCCAGCTCGTTCGCCGCGGGACGCGCGCAGACACATGGCCGGCGGCACTCGAGCTCGCTGCTTACGAGGCGACGCCGCAGCGGCCAGCCGTCATCGTCGTCGACGAGCTCCCATATCTGATCGAGCTCGACGCAGGCGTCGCCGCCGACATCCAGGAGGCCTGGGATCGCGAGCTGAGACGTCGCCCAGTGCTGCTCTTGTGCATCGGCAGCGACCTGCGCATGATGCGAGCCCTCACCGAGCATCCAGCGGAGCTGTTCGGCAGGCCGACCCGCGAGATGCAGGTGCAGCCGTTCAGTCCGCGAGACGTCGGCGCGCTCGCTGCAGCCGACGCCGCCGACGCGTTCGACCGCTATCTCGTCGTTGGCGGCTTCCCGCAACTCGCGCGCTCGTGGCCTATAGGGCTCAGCAGGCACGCCTATCTCGAGCGCACGCTCGCCGATCCGGCGTGTCCGCTCGTCGTCGACGGGCTGCGAATCTTGGAGGCGGAGCTGCCGCAAGAGGTGCTCGCAAGGGACGTGCTCAAAGCGATCGGCTATGGCGAACGCACATTCACCGGCATATCGAGGTACAGCGGAGTAAGCAACCACTCCACCCTCGACAGGGCGCTGAAGATGCTCCAGCGCAAGGGAATCATCGATGCTGAGACGCCTTACCCGATCGGCGCCGGCAAGCAGAAGCGCTACCTCGTCGCCGATCCATATCTGCGCTTCTGGCTGCGGTTCATCGCGCCCCACATCGAGGAGATCGATCGCGGCCGCAGCGATCTCGTGCTCGCACGCATCGAGCGCGACTGGCGGACGTTCAGCGGCTTCGCCGTCGAGCCGGTCATCAGACGCTCGATCGAGCGTCTGCTGCCGGAAGGGCGATTCGGCGACGCGCGCCACGTGGGCGGATATTGGACGAGGAGCGGCGCAGTCGAGGTCGACCTCGTTGGGGTGTCAAGCCTTCGGCTGGGCGCCGTCGCGTTCGTCGGCTCCGTGAAGTGGCGCGAGAATCGGCCGTTCGGCCGCGACGACGCGCGTGACCTGGTCGCGCATCGTGGGCAGGTGCCTCGCACGGACGACGCTTTGCTCGTCGGTGTCTCCCGTGCGGGGTTCCAATCAGGCGTTGGCCTCGACGTATCGCTCTCGCCAGACGACCTCCTCGACGCCTGGCCGGAGCCCTGAGCTTCTACGCCGCCGCGGACGCGTCGCGGGCGCGCATCAGGCCCCGCTCGTGCAGGATCTCCGCGAGCTGGATCGCGTTCGTCGCCGCGCCCTTGCGCAGGTTGTCGGCGACGATCCAGAGGTCGATCGCGTCCGGATGGCCCGCGTCCTGACGGATGCGCCCGACGAACACCTCGTCTGAGCCGTCTGCGTCGATCGCGAGGGGATAGCGCGCTGTCGAGGGGTCGTCGAGCACCGTCACGCCTGGGGCCGCCTCGAGCAGCTCCCTTGCCTGCGCCGCGGACAGAGGGCGCCTCGTCTGGACGTTCACCGCCTCGGAGTGGGCATTGATCACGGGCACCCTCACGCAGGTCGCGCTCACCGCGATCTCTGGATCGCTAAGGATCTTGCGCGTCTCGTTGATCAGCTTGCGCTCCTCGTCGGTGTGGTCGTCGCCCTCTGGAAACGAGCCCGCGTGGGGCAGGGCGTTGAAGGCGATCCGGTGCGCGTAGGCGGCGGGCGCGGGCGGCTCCTGCTCGTGCAGGAGCGCGTGCGACTGGGCGATCAGCTCCTCGACGGCCTTGCGCCCGGTGCCTGACACCGCCTGATAGGTGGAGATCACGAGCCGCTCGACGCCTGCGGCGTCGTGGATCGGCTTCAGCGCGACGACCATCTGCATCGTCGAGCAGTTCGGGTTCGCGACGATTCCCTTGTGCGAGGCGAGCGCCTCCGGGTTCACCTCTGCGACGACGAGCGGCACGTCCTCGCTCATCCGCCAGCGGGAGGAGTTGTCGATCACGACCGCCCCCGCCTCGACGAACCGCGGCGCCCACTCGCCCGAGATCGACCCGCCGGCGGAGAAGATCGCGAGGTCGAAGCCCTGAATCGCCTCCTCGTTCAGGCCCTGGACGAGGAGGCCGTCGGCGAGCTCGCGTCCGATCGAGCGCTCCGATGCGAATGGCACGACTTCGCGCGCCGGGAAGCCGCGCTCCTTCAGCAGGCGCAGCATCAGCGTCCCCACCTGCCCCGTCGCGCCGACGACCGCGACTCGATAGCCCTCGCTGCTCATGAAGGCCAGCGTATCGCGCCTTTGCTTGGCGCCTCAACGCACGATCGCCGCCGGCTCTTGCCCGGCAGTTTGGGTCGTTACAAAATTACAACGCCGTCAGGGCTTCGTCGCCATGACGAAGATCGTCGCGATCACGAGCAGGCTGAGCAGGCTGCCGATGGTCGCGAGCCGGCGCGTCAGCTTGCGGTACTCCGCGCTCATCGTGACGGTCCCCCCAGCCGAGGCCACGCCTCCGGCGGGCGCGGCGCCACCGGCGGCGGCGAGGTCGCGTTCGGCCGCCTCCTGGGCGCGCTTGCTCGTCGGGATCATGACCGAGCCGACGAGCGCCCCGATCACGACGATCGCGCCGATGCCCCACTGCACGAAGAACGCTTTCCAGTGGTGCCCGTCCGTCGCGAGGTAGATGCCCGCGCCGAGCACGACGACGAGCGCGCCGTTGATCAGCGCCCTGTCGATGAAGCGCTCGATCCTGTGCATGAGCGGCAGGCTCCTCGGGTCGTGCTTCGCGGCGAGCGCGAACATGATCGGGTAGGCGAATATGACGCCGAACGCGACCACGACCCCGACGATGTGGATCGCGAGCACGACGTTGTAGACGGATGTCGCTGAGAGACGCACCGCTGCAGCCTAAACCAGCTCTTGACCGACGGCCGCTCGACTTACGTGGCTTTGTCTAATGTTGTATAAATCTGCCCCGAACATCGCTAACTTACCCTTCGACGCCCCCACGACGCTATGCCAGACCCCCTTCCCAAGGCCCAACGTCTAGCTGAGGCCGCACGCATCTTCAGCCCTGCTGCGCCGATCGACGAATACCGTCTCTTCGCCGGACGTACGAAGCAGGTCCGGGACGTGCTGATCTCCGTCAACCAGAGGGGCAGGCATGTGGTGCTCTTCGGCGAGAGAGGCGTAGGCAAGACCTCTCTTGCCAACGTCCTTGCGGAGCTGATGTCCGGCGATGGCCTGCGAGTCCTGAACTCTGGGACCGTCAACTGCGATGCGTCAGACGACTTCTCGTCGCTCTGGCACAAGGCGTTTCGGGAGCTCACGATGTTCAACGAAGACGGCCGTGGAGCCGTCGACGAGCAAAGCATGCAGGAGCTGCTCGGTAGCGAGGTCACGCCTGATGACATCCGCTACTTCCTCGATCGGATCCCGCAGCCGGTCATGATCGTGATCGACGAGATCGATCGGCTGACACGGCCAGGGACGACCACGCTCCTTGCTGACACCATCAAGACGCTCTCCGACCACTCAGTGGACGCGACTTTGGTGCTGGTCGGCGTAGCAGACTCAGTAGACCAGCTCATCGCCGAGCATCAATCTGTCGAACGGGCGTTGCGCCAAATCCGGATGCCGCGCATGTCGGTCGACGAGCTCTACGAGATCCTCGACAAGGGCGCCGAGGAGCTCGGCATGTCGTTTGCTCCTGACGCGCGCCACCAGATCGCCCGGCTTTCCGAGGGCCTGCCTACCTACACGCACCTTCTAGCGCTCGAGGCGGTGCAGCGAGCGGTGATCGGTGATCGATCAGAAGTCAATGCGGCCGATGTCGAGGCGGCGACCGAGGAGGCGGTCGAGACCAGTCAGCAGAGCATTCGCAATGCCTACCACCGAGCGGTCAGCAGTCCCCGCAAGGACAACATCTACGCCGACGTCCTGCTCGCCTGTGCGCTCACCCCGACCGACTTCATGGGCACGTTTCGCGCGACCGACGTCGAGGACGTGCTGTCGGCGATCAAAGGCAAGCCTTATAGAAGCCCGGCCTTCTCTCGCCATCTCAAGGAGTTTTGCGGCACCGCGCGCGGGCCTGTCCTGCAGCGACTCGGCACCAAGAACAGACCGCGTTATCGGTTCATCAACCCGATGATGCAGCCCTACGTGATCTTGCACGCGCTTGCCCACGACCTCATTGAAAAGGCGACGCTGGAGAGTCTTCAGGAGCGGCAGGACGGCGACCCGGGCCGGTCTCGCTAGAACGTCGGCGCGTACTTCCCGAAGACGTCCTGCATCGCGCCGCAGACCTCGCCGAGCGAGCAGCGGTCCTTCAGCGCCTGCCTGATGAAGGGAACGAGGTTCTCCGTCCCGGCGGCGGCGTTGCGCAGCTCCTGCAGGCGGCGCTGCACGAGCTCCTGATCGCGGCTCTCCTTGAATGCCTTCAGTCGCTCCACCTGCTCGCGCTCGGACTCCGGGTCGACGCGCAGCAGGTCGGGGACCTCGACCTCGTCCTCCTCGAACGCGTTCACCCCGACGACGACGTCCTGCTTCACGCGGTAGCGCTCCTGATAGCCCCAGGCGGACTCGTCGATCTCGCCGGTGATGAACTCGATCGCATTCACCGAGCCGCCGAGCGCGTCGACCTTGCCGATCAGCTCGTTCGCGCGCGCTTCGATCTCGTCCGTGAGCGACTCGACGAAGTAGGAGCCCGCGAACGGGTCGACCGTGTCAGCGGCGCCCGACTCGTGGGCGAGGATCTGCTGGGTCCGCAGCGCGATCTTCGCCGCTCGCTCGGTCGGCAGGGCGAGCGCCTCGTCGAAGCCGTTCGTGTGCAGGGACTGGGTGCCGCCGCAGACGGCGGCGAAGCCCTGGAGGGCGACCCTGACGATGTTGTTCTCGGGCTGCTGGGCGGTGAGCGTCACCCCGCCCGTCTGGGTGTGGAAGCGCAACATCATCGACTTGGGGTCGCTCGCGCCGAAGCGGTCCCGCATGATGTGCGCCCACATCCTCCTCGCCGCCCTGAACTTCGCGACCTCCTGGAAGACGTTGTTGTGGCCGTTGAAGAAGAACGCGAGCCGGGGGGCGAAGCGGTCGACGTCGAGGCCGCGGTCGATCGCGGCGCTCACGTAGGCGATCCCCGAGCAGAGCGTGAAGGCGACCTCCTGCACCGCGGAGCAGCCCTTCTCCCGGAAGTGGTAGCCGGAGATCGAGATCGTGTTCCAGCGCGGCACGTGCCGCTCGCAGTATTCGAAGATGTCGGTCGTGAGCCGCATCGTCGGCTGCGGCGGGTAGATGTAGTTGCCGCGCGCGATGTACTCCTTCAGCACGTCGTTCTGGGTCGTGCCTCGGAGCTTCTCAGACGGCACGCCCTGCTCCTCGCCGACGAGCTGGTAGAGACACAGCAGGCAGGCGGCGGGGGCGTTGATCGTCATCGAGGTCGATACCTGGTCGAGCGGGATGCCGTCGAATGCGGTCCGCATGTCGTCGATCGTGTCGATCGCGACGCCCGTCCTGCCGACCTCGCCGAGGCAGCGGGGGTTGTCGGAGTCGAGCCCGAGCTGCGTCGGCAGGTCGAAGGCCATCGAGAGCCCGGTCGAGCCCTTGCTGAGCAGGTACCTGTAGCGTTCGTTTGACTCCTTCGCGGAGGCGTAGCCCGCGTACTGGCGCATCGTCCAGAGCTGCTTCCTGTACATCTGACGGTGGACGCCCCTGATGTAGGGGAACTCGCCAGGCTGCCCGAGCTCGAGGTCCTGCGGCAGATCGGCCTCCGTGTAGAGCGGCTCGATCTCGATCCCCGAGTCGGTGAATCGTCGCGGGTCTTCAGATCCGACGATCGGCGCGACCGTGAGGCGCTCGCTTGACGTGCTCATCGTTCGAGAGGTTATCCTCCTCTCGTGCCCACCTGCCTGGTAACCGGCGGCGCCGGCTTCCTCGGCTCCCACCTCTGCGACGAGCTGCTCGCGCGCGGGCACAGGGTGATCTGCGTCGACAACCTCGAGACGGGCTCGCTGACGAACATCGAGCACATCCGCGACCCCGACCGCTTCCTGCACCTCAACATCGACATCATCGATCCCTACTACGTCGACGAGCCGATCGACTTCGTCTACCACCTCGCCTCGCCCGCCTCGCCGATCGACTACCTGCGCCTGCCCTTGCACACGCTGAAGGTCGGCTCCTATGGCACCCACCACACGCTCGGGCTCGCGAAGAGCAAGCGCGCGCGCTTCCTGATCGCCTCGACGAGCGAGGTCTACGGCGATCCGAAGGAGCACCCGCAGCCGGAGACCTACTGGGGCCACGTGAACCCGATCGGACCGCGCGGCGTCTACGACGAGGCGAAGCGCTACGCGGAGGCCCTGACGATGGCCTACCACCGCCAGCAGGGCGTCGACACCGCGATCATGCGGATCTTCAACACCTACGGCGCGCGGATGCGGCCCCACGACGGACGCGCGATCCCCACCTTCCTGCGCCAGGCGCTCGCGAACCGCCCGATCACCGTGTTCGGCGACGGCAGCCAGACGCGCTCCTTCTGCTACGTGAGCGACCTGATCAGGGGCATGATCGCGCTCGCCGAGTCAGGCCACCACAATCCGGTGAACATCGGCAACCCCGACGAGTTCACGCTGCTCGAGCTCGCCGAGACCGTGCTCGAGGTGACGGGCTCGCAGTCGGAGATCGTCTACGAGGCGCTGCCAGTCGACGACCCGAAGCAGCGCCAGCCCGACATCAGGCTCGCGCGCACCCTGCTGAGCTGGTCGCCCGAGGTCTCGCTGCGCGAGGGCCTGCAGAAGACGATCGAGTCCGCGGGCGTGCAGACGCTCGTGGGCTGATCCGCGCGTCGCACTCGCGCCGCTCGCCCGCGCGCCGCGATGCCGGGGCTTGCACGAACGCGACCGCCGCCGCACCAGGCCCCTCGCCCGCCCGCGTGACCGCTACATATGAGACCCTTGGACGTTGTGAGCAGTGAGATGGCACCGCGTTCCCAGGGAACGTCCGCGCTGCACACCGCTCCCGAAGAGAAGATCGCGCCGCAGGCGGCACGAACCGAAGTCGCCCCGCCAGGAGTCGCGCGGACGGATGCGGTCACGCCGCAGGAGGCGATCGGCGCCTCGGTGATCGCGCTTCCGCAGAGCGGCAGTCGCGACATGCGGCGCAAGCGCCCGCCCGCGATCTCCTTCGTGCTGCGCCTCGACACGGGCCGCCGCGCGGCGCGGGTGCTCTCGCTGCTCGCGCTCGACTTCGTCGGCGTCGCGCTCGCGATCTTCACCGCGCTCGCGTTGAAGGCGGCGCTGCTCAGCAGCGTCAGCTTCAGCTCGGTCGTACAGGGCACGCGCAGCTACCTCGCGCTCGCCTATCTCGTCACCGCGCTGCTGTTCGCGCGCTCCGGCCTCTACGCGGACAGGGCGCAGCGTCCCGGCCTCACGCGAATCGTCGCTTGCCTCTTCCAGGTGACGCTGCTGCTCGTGCTGCTCGCGATCGTCGAGGACATGCGCTTCTCGAGCTACTACATCTTCTACGGCTCCTTCGTGTTCGCCGTCGTCTACGTCGCCTCGATGCGCTACGTCTACGAGCGCCTCACGGGCGCGCTGCTGAGGGCCGCCGGCTACCGCCGGCGGGCGGTGCTCGTCGGCGTCGGCGCGCAGATCGAGGAGGTCGCGCACGCGCTGAAGGACAGCTCGCGCGCGCCAGCCCCGATCGAGATCGTCGGCTTCCTCGCGCCCGAGACCCTGCCGAAGAACGGCCTGAAGCCGCTCGGCCCGCTCGACGCGCTCGATGACGTGCTCGGCGCGCAGCGGATCGACGAGGTGATCATCGCCGACCCCGACTTTCCGCAGGAGCAGGCGGTCGAGCTCGTCGACCGCTGCCACCGGCGCGGGGTGCGCGTGCGGATCGCGCCCTCGACGATGGAGCTCTTGATCCACCGCGCCGAGTTCGTGCCCGGCGAGTCCGTGCCGCTGTTCGAGCTCAGCCCGCCCGTGTTCGAGGGGATCGACTTCGCCCTGAAGCGCGCCTTCGACCTCGTCGGCGCGAGCCTCCTGCTCGTGCTCTTCAGCCCGCTGCTGCTGATGATCGCGCTTGCGGTGAGGCTCTCCTCGCGCGGGCCCGTCCTCTACGGCTCGACGCGTCCCGGCATCGGCCTGCAGCCGTTTCGGTGCCTGAAGTTCAGGACGATGCACACCGACGCCGAGCAGCGGCTCGCCGACCTCGAATCGATGAACGAGGCTTCGGGCGCGCTGTTCAAGATCCGCGAGGATCCCCGCCTCACGCCGGTCGGTCGCTTCCTGCGGCGCTTCTCGCTCGACGAGCTGCCCCAATTGATCAACGTGCTTCGCGGCGAGATGTCGCTCGTCGGGCCGCGGCCGCTGCCCGTGCGCGACTTCGAGCTGCTCGCCGACTGGCACCGCAAGCGCTATCTCGTGCTGCCGGGCGTCACCGGCCTATGGCAGGTCTCCGGACGCTCCGAGCTCGACTTCGACGACCTCGTCCGCCTCGACTTCATCTACCTCGAGCGCTGGTCGCTCGCGCTCGACCTCGCGATCCTCGTGAAGACGCTGCCCGCGGTGCTCTCTCGCCGGGGCGCCTATTGAGGAGCCCGAGAGAGCCGGCTTCCTGTGACGCAGCGACCGACCGCGTCGGCTAAGAGCGCACGATCTCGCGGCGGTGGAAGGTGCACGCGGGCGCGACCGCCTCGCCGCGGCGGGCGAGCGCGCGGCGGTAGACGCGCCAGGTCGCCCTGCCGGCATCCTCCCAGCTCCACCGCGGCGGCTGCGGCGCCGGCCGCTGCAGGTCTTCGGCGGCTTGCACGAGGCCCTGCAGGTCGCCCGGCTCGACGAGGCTCGCGCGCCCGTGCAGCACCTCGCGCAGTGCCGGCAGGTCGAACGCGGCGACGGGCGTGCCGCACGCGAGCGCCTCGACCGCGGGCAGCCCGAAGCCCTCCTCCGCCGATGGCAGCAGCAGCGCGTGCGCGCCGCTGTAGATCGCGGCGAGGTCCTCGTCGCTCACCCTGCCCGTGAGCGTGACGCCGGCGAGCTCTCTCGTCCAGGGTCCTGCGCAGCCGACGAGCACGAGCGGCATCTGCCGCGGCGTGCAGGCGAGCTTCGCGAGCGGCCTGCGAGGGTCAGGCCGCCGCATCGTGCCGACCCACAGCAGGTAGCGCTCGGGCAGCTGAAGGCGGGCGCGCACGGCGCCGACGTGCTGCTGCGAGCGCGGGTGGAAGGCGGGATCGGCGGCCTCGGGGACGACCGTGATCCGACCCTCGTCGAGCCCGAGGCGCGCGACCGCGTCCGCGGCGACCGCCTTGCTCGGCACGATCACTTTCGTCGCCCGCTGCACTGCGAGATGCCGCAGGTAGGGCAGCGACGCCATCCGCAGGTGCTCGCTGCGACGCTTCAGCAGCCCGAGGTCGTGCAGCGTCACGACCATCGGGCAGGGGCTGCGCAGCAGCGCGCCCTGCATCCAGGGCGCGTGGTAGACGTCGGCGCGGCGCGGACGGTGCGTCTCGACGATCTCGCAGCGAGGCTCGGCGGTCGCCTTCAGCGCGCGGTGCAGGCAGCGCGCATAGCGCCCGATGCCGCCCGGCTCCGCGGACGGCCGGCTGTCGAATGCGACTCTCACCTGCCTGCGCAGCTCGTGGCCGGGAGTGGCACAGGCGCACAATAGAGCCTTTGAGCGACTGCAGGCAATGGCTGGGCGAGGGTTTGCCGCTCTGAGCGGGAACCTGCAAAGGGCTACCGTGGAGCGGCGATGACCGGCCGCGCATACGCAGAAGGCGTCTGGGAGGGAGCGCCGGAGGGCGTCGAGCCGCCGCTCGCGCAGCTGCGCCTCAGGTTCCTGCTGCGCCTGCTCGCGCCTGGGAAGCGGGTCCTCGACGTCGGCTGCGGCGAGGGCTGGTTCGCCGCCGCGCTGTCGGAGGCGGGCTTCGAGGTGGTCGGCCTCGACGTCGCCGAGGAGCCGCTGCGGCGCGCGCGTCGTCGCCACGCGGGCCTCGACCTGCGCCAGGTCGAGCCGGACGCGGCCTGGCCGCTGCAGGACGCGAGCTTCGACGCCGTCTGGGCGGGCGAGGCGATCGAGCACGTCGCCGACACCGCCGCCTGGCTCTCGGAGGTGCGGCGGGTGCTGCGTCCTCATGGCACGCTCGCGCTCAGCACGCCCGCCCACGACCGGCTCACGCGCCTGCGGCTCGGTCTGCAGCGCGGCGCGTTCGAGGCTCGCTTCGACCCGCGCGCCGACCACCTGCGCTTCTACACGCGCAGCAGCCTGAGAGACCTGCTGGAGGACTTCCGCTTCGAGCAGGTCAGGATCTGCGGCGCCGGAGGGCTGCCTGGCGCGCGCGCGCTGATGCTCGCGAGCGCGAGGCGGGCGCGGTTTTGAGCCTCGCCTGCGCGGTCCTCAGCTGCGCGGCCTTCGCTCGTGCAGCCTTCGCCGCCGCGACGGCGCGCAGCGCGAGCACGTAGTCGTTGCGGTCGACGACGCCCGGGTCGAGGTAGTAGGCGGCGCGCAGCTCTGCGAGCGCCGCGTTCGAGTCGCCCGCTTCGAGGTCGTGTTCGCCGAGGTCTCGCCACGCCTGCGGGTTCGCGGGCTGCTCGCGCACCGCGCGCTCGCGCGTCGCCCGCGCGCTGCCAGCTTCGCCGCGCGCCTGCTGCACGTCGGCGAGCGTCGAGAGCGCGTAGAAGGAGAGCGGATCCTCGCTCACCCCCGCCTTCGCGGCCGCGAGCGCGGCGTTCGGGTCGGAGGCGGCGAGCGCGAGCGCCTGTTGTGAGGATTCCGCCGAGCGCTGCGGCTGCCACTCGCTCCAGGCGGCGAGCAGCGCGGCCGCGATCGCGATCGTCGCGGCGGCGGCGCGCGGCAGCGACGGACGCCGGCTCGTGATGCGCGCCGGCAGATGCCGCCAGTGCCGCGCCTGCGCGCCGGCGGCGCGCTCGATCGGTCCTCGCCCCGCGAGCCAGCCGGCGCAGATCAGCGCGACGAGCGCGGTCCCAGGCACGTACCAGGTCCAGTCGACGAGCGAGTGCAGGCCGAAGGTGACGACGATGCTCAGCATCGTGAGCAAAGCGATCCGCTCGGCGTCGTAGGGCAGCGAGACCGTGCGCCAGCGCCAGCCCGACCAGCGGCGATCGAACGGGTGCGTCGCCCGCCCCGCCGCGATCAGCCAGGCGACCAACAGCGCGACGGTGAGCGCGAGGCCGGCGAGGCCGAGGTCGGCGAGCGTCTGCACGAGGTAGCCGTGGGCGTGGGTGACGACGAGCGTGCTCGCTTCATAGTGCCTGCGCGCGGTCGCGTAGCCGCCGCCGCCGGCGCCGAGCGCCGGGTGCGCTTCGAAGACCTGCAGCGCCTGCTTCCAGTAGCGCGCCCTCACGCTGCCGACCGCGGTGAGGCGGTCGGGGGTGTTCGCGGGCACGGCCGCGTTCGGGTTCGTGAGCGAGGAGAAGGCGTGCGAGATCGTGCCCGTGAGGCCGCGACGGGTGCTCGCGAGCGCGCTCAGGCCGGCGATCGCGACGAGCGCGAGCAGCCCGATCAGCAGCGCCCCCGCACGCCTGCGAGCGCGCGCCGAGAAGGGCCTGCGGTCTGCCGTGAAGCCGATCGCGACGCCGGCGAGCATCAGCGCGATCAGCATCGCGAGCAGCAGCACGCCGAGCTGGTGGCCGGCGCTCACGCGCCGCTGCAGCGCGACCGCTTCGCTGCTCAGCGCCGAGCTCGAGAAGGCGAAGGCGACGACCGCTCCCGCGCAGGCCGAGCAGGCGATCAGCATGCCCGCGCCGCGCAGCCGCCTCGGCACCAGGCACAGCCACGTGGCGACGCCGAGCAGCGCCGCGGCGAGCGCGCCGCGCGAGTAGGCGAGCATCAACGTGACGACCAGCAGCCCCATCGCGGGGTAGGCGAGCGCGCTCAGCAGCGCGTGCCCAATCCTGCGGGTGCCGAGCCACAGGCACGCGACGATTCCGATCGCGGCGGCGAGCCCGGTCGCGTTCCAGTATTCGTAGGGCACGCGCAGGCGCGCGTAGGGGTCGTTGCGATCGAGCTGGGCGGGGAGGACCTTCGCGAGCAGCGCGTAGCCGCAGACGGCGACCGCGGCGATCGCGACTCCCGCGAGCACCCCCTGCGAGCGGCCGGGCGCGGCGCGCGCGAGCAGCGCCGCGCCTGCGAGCACCGCGCCATAGGCGAGCAGCTGTCCCGCTTCCTGCCAGCTAGCGTCCGGTGCGACCGACCAGGCGACCGAGATCCCCGTCAGCGCCGCGAGCGCGAACAGCAGCGCGACCGGCCAGGCGCCGGCGAGCGGCGCGCCTGCCGGCGCGAGCGCGATTGCGGCGGCGGCCGCGAGGCCGGCGAGCAGCGTGAGAGCGAGCTCGACGGTCGTGCTCGATTCGAGGTTGAGGCCGCCGCCGGCGACGAACGTGCTGAAGCAGAGGACGGCAATGGTGAGCGCCGCCGGCGCGATCGCGGCGGCGTATTGGCCGG
>JBAIYK010000053.1:0-22245 GCA_037915935.1 Solirubrobacterales bacterium
GCCGCGCCCTCGCGCAGCCGCGGACGCGGACGGCGGGAGCGCGCGAGCGCGGCTGCGGCGAGCGGCTCGCCGAGCGCCGTCTCGCCCGCCATCTCCGCGAGCCCGACTCCGGCGAGCCCGAGCGCGCCGGTGACGCCGACGATGTCACCTGGGGCGGCGCCGGAGCGATAGACCGGCGATTCGGCCGAGTCGGTCCAGCCGACGACCGTGACGCAGAGGCTGAGCGCCGGCGAGCGCACGACGTCGCCGCCGAGCACGCTGACGCCCGCCTCGCTTGCAAGCTCGAGCACGCCATCGATCACCGACAGCGCCTGCGCCTGCGTGAGGCCGCTCGGCGCACCGAGCACGAGATACGCCTCCCCCGGCTGCACCCCCATCGCCGCGAGGTCCGAGAGCGCGCTCGCGAGGCCCTTGAAGCCGACGTCCGCATGGCTGAGCGATCCCTCCCCGAGCTGGAAGTGGACGCCCTCGACGATCGCGTCGACGGAGGTGAGGCTGATCGGACGGGCGTGCACGACGGCGGCGTCGTCGCCCACGCCCGCGAGCACGCGCGGCCCGCCGGCTGGCAGCCGCGCGGCGATCGCCGCGATCAGCTCGAGCTCACCGGCGCCGTGCATCTAGGGGCGCATCCCTACCGGGGTAGGCTCTATGAGCCTGAGCGGTGAGTGCGGCGAGCCGCCGAGCCGCCTCACGAGTGGCGTGCCCAGCCGCTTCACCGGTGGCGGTAGGTGATGCGGGCGCGGTCGAGGTCGTAGGGAGAGAGCTCGCAGCGCACGCGGTCTCCGGGCAGGATCCTGATCCGGAAGCGGCGCATCTTGCCGGCGACGTGGCCGAGCACTTCGTGCCCGTTGTCGAGCTTCACCTTGAACATCGCGTTGGGCAGGGCCTCGACGACCTCGCCCTCGAGTTCGATCTTGTCTTCCTTCGCCACGCTCGAGGAAACTATCAGTGTCCAGGCGCCGCAGCGCCCCCGCCTGGACCAGATGCGCCTGCCCCGCCCCCGCCTGCCCCACCGCCGCCTTTACCGGACGGCCCGCCCCCGCCCGGCCCGGCTCCGGTCGGTCCGTGCCCGCCGCCTGGCGGTGCTGCTCCGGCGCTCGGTTCTTCTGGGGGTGCCTGCTTTGCGCCGTGCTTGCCCGCGCCGGGCGCGTGCGGCTTCGCGGCGCCTTCGACGGGCGCTGCGCTTTGAGCCGCCTGGCCCGTGGTCGCGAACTTGCCGAAGAAGGGCTTGTAGACGATCGGTTCGCTCGGTGCGGGGAAGGAGACGCAGTGGCCGTCGACCACCGGTTCCATGTAGGCGTGCCAGATCTCGGCGGGCAGCGCGCCGCCCTGCTGCGGTTCGCCGTGGACGTCCGTCATCGGCACGCGTCTGTTCGGATAGCCCATCCAGACCGAGGTCGAGTATTCGGGCGTGTAGCCGTCCAGCCAGGCGTCGACGAGTTCCTCGGTCGTGCCGGTCTTCGCCGCCGTCGGACAGGAGATTTTCGAGCGCACGGCGGTGCCCGCCTGGACGTTCTCTTCGAGGATCTTCGTCTCCTCGCTGGTCACGCCGTCGCTGAGGACCTTCGTGCGGTGCGGCCTGCCCCAGCTCGAGTCGACACGGCCGCCTGGGAAGACCACCTTCGTGATCGCGATCGGCTTGTTGCGGTAGCCGCCGTCTGCGAGCGTCGCATAGACGTCCGCCATTTCGAGCGGGCTGACGCCGAGCGTGAGCCCGCCGAGCGCCTCGGAGGGGTAGCTGTGCAAATGGACCTTCACGCCCATCTCGTGTGCCATCTGCGTGATCGATTCCTCGCCGAGATCCGCAGCGAGCTGCGCGTAGACCGTGTTGTCTGATGCGAGCGTCGCGGAGACGAGGTTGATCGAGCGGTTGAGCGAGGTGTTCTCGAAGGTTTTCACTTCATATGTGGGGTAGCCGGTCAGCCAGCCGGGGGTGAGCGTGTGCGAGACGTAGTAGGTGCTGTTCGGGTCGACGCCGCGTGAGAGCGCCTCTGCGAGGTCGATCGCCTTGAAGGTCGAGCCGGCCTGGCGATGGCCTTCGGCGGCGAGGTTGTACTGCGACTCGCTGTAGTTGCCGGACTGGGCCATCGCCTCGATGTAGCCGTTGTGCGGATCGATCGTGACGATCGCGGAGGAGGGGTCTTCGGGCTCGCCCAGGATTTCGGCGATCGCCTTGTGGGCGAGCTCCTGCATGTGCAGGTCGATCGTCGTGTAGACCTTCAGCCCGCCGCGGTCGACGACCTGCTTGCCGTAGCGTTCGAGCAGCAGCTGGCGCACGTATTCGAAGAAGTAGTTTTCGCGCCGGCGCGAGTAGTAGTAGCCGCGCTGCAGCTGTAGGCCCATCGCCTTCGTCGCCCTCGCCGTCGCACGGCTGATGTAGTGCAGTTCGGCCATCTTGCCGAGCACCTCGTTGCGGCGGTGGCGCGCGGCGGCGGGATAGAGCAGCGGGTTGTACTGCGAGGGCGCCTGCGGCAGGCCCGCGAGCAGGGCGCTCTGCTGCAGGTCGAGCTGCCAGACCGGCTTGTCGAACAGCACCCGCGAGGCGGCCTGGACGCCGAGCGCGGTCTGGCCGCCGACGGTCGTGTAGGGCACCGTGTTCAGGTATTGGGTGAGGATTTCGCGCTTGCCGTGCGCTTTGTTGTATTCGAGCGCGAGCTTCGCCTCTGCGATCTTCTGGCGGAACGAGTGGAGGTCGTTGCCGAGATAGAGGTTGCGCACGAGCTGCATCGTGATCGTCGAGGCGCCCTGCAGCGGCTGGCCGGTGAGCAGGTCCTTCACCGCCGAGCGGAAGATGCCCGTGAGGTCGACGCCGTCGTTTTCGTAGAAGCGCTGGTCCTCGATCGCGACCGTCGCCTGACGCAGCTGTTTCGGCATCTGCCACTCGGCGACCGGGGTGCGCAGGACTTCTGACTGGATGAAGCCGAGGCGCGTGCCTTCGGAGGCGAACACCTGCGAGGAGGCGCCCGAGACCTCCGGCGTGCGCCCGGCGAGCTTGCGCACCGTCGAGGCGATGGCGAGCACGTAGGCGCCGGCTGCGAGCGCGATCAGAACCGCGACCGCCGCGGTGACGATCAGACCCATGCCGAGGATCCGTGCGCCCCCGCCGCGGTTGTGCCGTGTCCGCCGCTTTCGTGCCTGTCTCGACATCTCGAAGCTTCTGGACCGTCGTCCTCAGCGGCCGCGGTCGCCGTCCTGCTCGCGCTCGACCTCTTCTATCGTCGCCGCGAAGTCGGCCGGTCTCAGGTCGAGCGCTCTCAGCACGCGGCGGACGGTGCGCCAGTGCGCGCCGCGCTCGCCACGCTCGAGGCGGCCGACGAACGTCGTGTGCACGCCGAGCCGCTCGGCAAGCTCTTCCTGGGTGATGCCGACGCGCTTGCGCAGCCTGCGGATGCTCGCGCCGAGGTGGACGCGGTCGGCCGCGGCGCCGGGGTCGCCCGGTCCGTCGGAGCGCTCCTCCGCCGGCTCCCGCTCGTACGTCGGCTCGACGCCGACCTGCTCCTCTGCGGTCACGCTCGCTCGCTCTCCAGCCGTCAAGCCGTAATGGTCTCCTGCGCATGCGGGTCTCGCAAGAGCATCCGCAGCCTGATCGTACACGCTCCGACGCCAGACGCTGAGAGGCGTGCGAGAATCCCCCGGTCCTGTCCGCGATGAGCTCAGACACCGCTGAGATGGCCGCGGTGCCCTCACCTGTGGCTGCGGCAAGCGCCGAGGCCGCGCTGCCGCGAGCGCCCATGCCGATGCCTGCGCCAGAGGTCGAGCGATGGCGCCCACCCGCGGGAGGACCGGTGCCCGCCCGCCCGCCCGCGGGCGGGCGGGCACGGGTGTCCGCGGGCCTCGCTCCGCGGCGGTCGCGACGCGGCGCCGCCGCGACAGCAGCCGCCGTCGCAGATCTGCTGCGGCTCTCGTCTGTCCAGGCGCAGGCGCTGCGCGATGCGACCTCGCTCGCGATCTCCTCACGTGCGCTCGTGTGGATCGCCGGCGCGGGGACGGTGCTGCTGCTCGGCTTCGGACCGGTGCGCGCGGCCTACCATCCACCCGGCCTCACCGGCGGCTTCGGTCCGGTCGGCGACGTGCTCGCGGCGCCGGTCGCGCGCTGGGACGCCGCGTGGTATCTGACGATCGCCCACTACGGCTACCTGCCGGAGCTCGGCCCGTTCACGGCCGCGAGGGCGGCGTTCTTCCCGCTCTACCCGCTGCTCGTCTGGACGGTCTCGCTGGTCGGGATCGCCGGCGCGCTCGCGGGCGTGCTCGTCTCGATCGCCGCGCTGCTCGCCGCGCTCTACGCGCTGCACCGCCTGACGACGCTCGAGCTGGAGACGGGCCGCCTCAGACCTGCGATAGCGAGGGCGACGCGCACGGCGGGCGACCGCGAGATCGCGCGCCTCGCGCTCGCGCTGACCGCATTCGGGCCGATGGCCTTCTTCCTCTCCGCCGACTACTCGGAGTCGCTCTACCTCGCGCTGTCGATCGGCGTGTTCCTGCAGGCGAGGCGCGGCAGGTGGATGTGGGCGGGCGTGCTCGGCGGTCTCGCCGCTGCGACGAGGAGCACGGGGGCGCTGCTGCTGCTGCCGGCGGCGACGCTCTATCTCTATGGCCCTCGCACCGACTGCGACGAGCGCTCGCGGTCGGCGTGCCGCGGAACGACGCAGCCCTTGCGCGATGCGGGCGCGTCGGCCGCACGGCTGCGCCAGCTGCTGCGCCCCCGCCACGACCTGAAAGGAGACGCGCTCTGGCTGGCGCTGATCCCCGCAGGACTGCTCGCGTTCATCCTCTGGTACTGGCTTGCGGGCGGCGAACCGCTCGAGCCGTTTCACGCCCAGGCGCTGTGGGGCAGGCGCTTCGCAGGACCCTTCGTCGCGACATGGGACGCCGGACGGGCTGCGTTCGAGGGCGTGCGGCAGATCCTCTCCGGCCAGAGCACGCATCTCTACTTCCCGCTGGAAGGCAGGAGCCCGTTCATCGAGGCCGGCCACAACCTGATGCTCTTCGGCTTCCTCGCCCTCGCCGTGCCGGCGACCGTCGGGGTCGTGCGCAGGCTGCCGGGCGCGTACGGCCTCTACGTCGTCGCGGCGCTTGCGCTGCCGCTGTCCTACCCAGTCGCGACCCAGCCGCTGATGTCGATACCGCGCTTCCTGCTCGTGCTCTTCCCGCTCGACATGTGGCTCGCGATCGAGCTCGCAGGGCGCAGGCGGCTGCGGATCGGCGCGCTTGCGGTCTCGGCGGCCGCGCTCGCATTCTTCACGGCGCAGTTCGCCACCTGGCACTGGGTCGCCTGAGGCTCAGCCAAGGCTTGCGCTCCCGCCGGGCGTGAGTATCGTGAACGGCAGCGTCAAGGTTCAAACGGCGCGTCCAGGCTGCGATCGCGAAGTCGCGAAGGGCGCCTGGCAAGCGTTACGCGGGCAGCGGATCTGGACGATGTCGGCTGTGCACAACGTGATCGGGGTTCGCAGAGAGCCGGCCGTCGACGGCTCTCATCGGCACGTCACGGGCGTGTGGGTGCAGGAGAACGACGACGGCCCCCCTTACACGCCTCGCCAGGTCGCCGAAAGCATCCGGGAAGGCGAGACCTGGACGGCGTGCGTCGACGGCGTCGAGGCGCGCGTGCAACCAGCGGCGCGCTGCCCCCATCCGGGCTGCAAGTTGCAGCCCTACATCGCGATTCGCGACGGCGACGGGCGCAACCTGCTCGAACGCATACACGCCCGGTAGGCGGCTTGAGCGTCCTCGAGGCGCCTGATGACTGGAATCTGTTCAATTCATAGGCCATGCCCCATCGTCCGCTGCTCTCGACGCCACAGATGCGGCTCGCTCAGCCCGAGGACGCGACCGCGATCTGTGCGATGCCCTCTGCGGGACGCTGGCGTCACGCGAAGGAGGCCTCGACCGCGCTGCGCGGTGCCGCGCTCTCGCTTGGCACCGACGCGGCGGCGGAGCACGACCTGAGGGTGCTCGTGTTCGAGGTCGAGCGCGAGATCGTCGCCGTCTCGGCCCTCAGGGCCTCGCTCGAGCCTGGTCTCGCGCAGCTGATCGCATTCGTCCTGCATCAGGAAATGCGCGGCTGCCGGCTGCGCGAGCAACCACGACGCCCGCTGTGCGCGGTCGCGCTCGAGGCGACGATGCGGTTTGCCGCCGCCGGCGACTACAGGCGGATCGCGGCCCAGATCGCGAACCTCGACGCGAAGGGAATTCGGCTCGCACAACGCGCGGGCTTCGGGCGCGTCGGTCACGCCGACAGGGACCACGGCGTCTGGGCGGCGATCCTGCGCTGATCGTCGCGGCGGTGGATCGACGGCACGGCCTTGCGGCGCGGCGCGGCGCGGCGCCGCTCCACGGCGCCGGCGGCGATGATGTGGCCGTGGAGCTCATCCCGCCGGCCACCTCTCCCTCGGTTCCCCCCGTCCCGCCGCCGCGGCGTTTCGACTCGCCGAGCACCGACTGGCAGTGGTGGCTCGGGCCGCTCGCGCTCCTGGTCGCGCTCGTCCTCGCGCTGTTCGCGTCGCTGATCGTCGACCTGCCGCTGTTCGCGCTCGGCGTCCACTTCAACGCCTCCGAACCGCCGGGCGGCGTCGTGATCGCGGACACGGCCATCCAAGAGCTGGTCTTCGTCGCAGCGGCGGTGCTGCTCGCGAGGAGTGGAACCCTCTCGCCTCGCCGCGTCACCTCCTGGCAGTTCGGCCTGCGTCCGACTCCGTTCTGGCGCGCTGCAGGCCTGCTCGCGCTCACTCTGCTCGCGTTCGTGATCTTCACCGCGATCTGGTCGGGGATCGTCCACGCCGAAAAGGACAAGGAGGTCCTCGAAAGACTCGGCACGAAAGAAGGCACGGCACTGCTGGTCTCGAGCGCGGCGCTCACCTGCATCGTCGCTCCGATCTGCGAGGAGCTGCTCTTTCGCGGGTTCATCTTCACCGCGCTGCGAAAACTGCGCGGCCCGTGGCTCGCGGCGGCGCTGACGGGGCTGCTCTTCGGCGCGGTCCACGCGACCTCCGCGCCCGTGGAAAGCCTGCTGCCGCTCGCCGTGCTCGGCTTCCTGCTGTGCCTGCTCTACCGGGCGACAGGCTCGCTCTATCCCTGCATCGCCGCGCACGCGATAAACAACTCGCTCGCCTTCGGCCTGCTCGAAGGGTGGGGCTGGCAGATCCTGCCGTTGCTCGGCGCCTCGCTCGGCGGCATCGCCTTGGTCGCGCTCACGGCCAGGCGGATAGGGTTGATCGCCGCCCCTGCTCCGCCGGCGGGGACGCCGCGCGACGGTAGCCTTCCTCACGCGCCCTCGTAGTCCAATGGACAAGACGACCGCCTCCTAAGCGGTAGATCCAGGTTCGATTCCTGGCGGGGGCATGGAGCACGGTTGCCGCTCCTGCTTCTCGCAAGTCCTTCTCAAGCGCGGCTCTTCGCGGCCGCCCTCTGGCGCGCCTCCCTCCGCCCGGCGGCGGCGCCCGAGGCGTTCCCCGATCCGAGGAACGGCGCAAGCACGAGGTATGTCGCGTAGCTGCGCGCTCTCATCGGATCGCGGACCGGACCGCCGACGGCGAGCGCGAAGGCCGCCTCGTGCAGCGCGGCGGCGATCGCGTCAGCGGCGATCGACGGCGGCCTGCGCCCGCGGGGCGCGCCATCGAGCAGCAGCGTCGCGTAGCTGGCGAGGTGGTGCCGCGCCCGCTCGCGCGCCTGCGGCGTGGCGATCGGGGCCTCGACGGCGGCGAGGCGGGCGAAGGCGGGCTCGGAGGAGAAGAAGCCGAGCAGCGCGCCGATGCCGTCGCGCACGCCTGCGTCCCAGCCCGAGGAGCGGGCAAGCGTCTGCTCCAGCACCGCCGCGCCGCGCACGTGTCCGACCTCCTGGGCGACGAGGAACGCGTCCTCCTTGTCGTCGAAGTGCTCGTAGAAGGTGTTGAGCGAGACGCTGGCGAGCGCGACGATCTCGTCTACGGTGAGCCCGACGTAGCCCTTGCTCGCGCTGACGATCGCGACCGCGTCGAGGATCCGCTCGCGCTGGCTGTGCGCCGTGAAGCTCGGTGATACGCGGGCGCCGTCGAACAGTCGCCGGGGGGCGAGCGAGAGCGTGCCGGGGGCTCGTCCGCCGATCGGGACCTGCTCGGCGTTCGCTCCGTCCCCGTCGAGGGGGAGACCGCCGTCGAGGCGCGCGATGCCCGCGGGCGCGGGGTGATAGCTGCGTATCCAGCGAGCGAGTTCGCTTGTCAGGGCCTCAGATCGGCGGAGCTTGCCTGCGCTCGCGCGGGCGGCGAGAAAGCGCAGGAGCCCGCCCGCGATCATTCCCATCACGGGCGTCGCGGGGGCGCCCGCGGCGGGCGTGAGGCCGGAGCGCAACAGGCTTCCGAGCGAGAGGACGGCCTCGTTGCGCAGCCGCAGTCCCGCCGCCCCTGCGGCGGCGGTCTCGGCAACCTGCAGGCGGCTCGTGCCCGGGCTCTCGGCCGCCGCCTCGCACAACGCAGCGATCGTCGCCGGCAACTGGTTGCGCCCGTCGCCGGCGCTTCGCGCAGCGGTGCGCGCTCGCTCGAGCGTGTCCTCGACTGCGAGCGCGCACGCGGCCATCAGGCAGTCCTGGCGATCCTGGAAGTGAACGTAGAAGGTCTTGCGAGAGACTCCGGCGCGCTCTATCACCTCCGAGACGGGTGTATCCGTATAGCCGCGTGCGAGGATCGACTCGGTGATCGCGGCGAGCATGCGCTCGCGCTGACTGCGGGCGACGTCAGCCGGCGTGAGGCCGTGGGGCCCGCGAGGGAGGCCGCGGCGTACGCGGCTGGTGTTGGAGATCGGCATCGACACGGTGGCTCTCAGCTTCTGGACTGGGTAGGGGAACGTATTTACCGCCGCCCAAAGATGTCAAAGATACGGAATAAGTCGCTTTCATCCGATTGTCTGAGATACGCCTCGTCCCGGCGTGCCGCGGTCGATGCGTGGACGAGCCCGCGGACCAGTGACGGGCGGGCGCCGCCCGTCTTCGTCGCTCTCGCGCGCCATCGAGCTCCTCGTCCGCCGGCACTCCCCGACATCGGCCTGGAACATACACTGACTTTGACGCGGATACGATACCTATCGCGGAGAGGCGAACGCCTCGTGCCCGTGACGACGCACCGCCCTGTATGAGAGGGTGCGAGGATCGGCCGAGAATACGGGGGCCTGCAACTCCGCGCGGGCGCGGCCCCGAAGTCAGATAGCCGTCGTCAGACGCTGGCCGATCGCCTCGAGCGCTTTCGCGGAGACAGGACCGTGCCGCATGGGCGCGAGCGCCTCCTCACCGGCGCCAAGGATTGCTATGTCGAGGTGAGCGAGCAGGCAGGACGGCGCAAATGCCGCCTGCTCGAGCCCGTCGGGCCTCCTGAGGCGCAGAAGCCTCTGGCTGCGAGCCGCGACGGGCGCGCTCGGCCGCTTGCGAGTGTTTGTTTCCCACACGGCAGGCGCCTGGCCTCGCCGCGGCGCCGGTCGGTCGACGCGCGGCTTGGCCTGCCGCCGCCCGTGCTTTCGTGGGAGAAGCGCTCCTATCTGCGGGCGCTGCGCGCGGCTCGCGCTCCGGCTTTCGCGGCTCCGTTTGGGACGACTCCGTTTGCTCGCGCGGACAGCTGGGCGGCAGCCTTGCCGCCGACGAACGGCGCGAGCGCGACGAAGGCGGCCTCCGAGACGAGATCGATCAGCTCTCGCGCCCTGCCCTGAAGCACGTAGGCGAAGCAGAGCTCGTGCAGCGTCGCCGTGACCGCTTCGGCGGCGATCGGCGGTGGCGGCGAGGGGCTGTCGACTTCGCCGCGAGCCGGTTCGAACATCGGCACGTAGGCGGAGACGCCTTGCGCGAGCAGCGCTGCCGACCGCTCGCTGGCGCTGAGCGCGTCGACGAGCGCGACGTGAGCGAACGCAGGCTCGGCGGCGAAGAAGCCGAGCAGCGCCTGCAGCGCCGCGTAGATCGCTTTCGTCCAGTCAGGCTCCGAGGCGAAGGCATGCTCGAAGACGACGAGCGCGCGTCGATGGCCGACCTCGTACGCGACGAGGAACGCATCCTCCTTGCCGGAGAAGTGCTCGTAGAAGGCCTGCACCGAGATCGCCGCCTCGTGCACTATCTCTGGGATCGTGAGGCGGGCGTAGCCCTTCTCCGCCGTGAGCTTCGCGACCGCGTCGAGGATCCGCTCGCGTTGGCTGTGCACGACGAAGCTGCGCGAGATCGGATTCTCTCCCCGCGGCAGCCCCCGACGCGGGTCCGCGCGGGAGCTGAGCGCGAGGGTGCCTGGCGCGCGGCCGCCGAACAGCAGCAGCGGCGGCGTGCCGTTGCGGCTCGCGCCGGCGACGTGCGGCGAAGGCGAGTGCTCGGTGTAGCTCAGCGCCCACTTGACCAGCTGCGGCACGAGGTCCATCAGCACTCGCCGCCGTGGCGAGCGCACTCTCACGCCCGCCGGAAGGTGGGCGTGCAGCGTCCTCACGATGCCGCCGAAGATCGCCGACGCGAGCTCGGGGCTGAGCGCCGGAGCCCCCGGACCCTGACGCAGGGCCTCCGCAAGCATCGCCGTCCAGTCGGCCATCACGCGCTCGCGCAGCTCCGGTCCGCCGGGTCGCACGACGATCGACTCGAGCATCACGGAGCGCAGCGCCCCCGGCTGCTCGATCGCCTGCTCGAAGAGCGCTTCGAGCAGCGCTCTCACGCGCTCTGGCCCCTCCGGCGTGGATCCGACCGCCTCGTGCGCGCGCTCGTGCCATTGCGACGCCGCCTGCTCGCAGGCCCACATGAAGCACGAGCGGCGGTCTTCGAAGTATTCGTAGAAGGTCTTGCGTGACATTCCGATCAGCGAGATCACCTCGGCGACCGTGCTCGCCTCATAGCCCTGGCGGGCGACGAGCTGGAGCATCGCCGCAGCGATCCGTTGGCGCGCGTTCCCTGTGATGCGCGGGCGGCGGCGGGTGGGTTGCCGTCGGCCCGCCGGCAGGCGGCGACGGTTGGCAGTTCGTAGCGATGCTGTTCCAGGTGGCGTCATGCCTGCATTGTTACGGCTGACAGTGGCCGATTGCCACCTTTGACGCTCCCGATTGGGCTTCCATAGGTCTGAAGCCGGCATATTTGTTAGCTTGAACACAAAAGCGTGGCCTCAAACCTGGGTCTGCCAAGCCGTTTTTTCTCAACCCGCCCTTGAAACGAGGCGTTCTGTCAGCGCGGCTCGATGCCAAGGCGCTTTTTCTCAAACTGTCTCCAACTATCTTCCGGAGGACCGCTTGGCGGCGTGCGAGCTCGCTCAGGCCGTCGGCCTCGAGTCATCCGGCGAGCGGATGTCGATCGCCCTCCTGCTCATCCGTCTCCTCGGCGTAGAGCGACTCGCGCGCAAGCTCTCGACCACGGCCGTCGAAGAGCGCGACCTCGAGCAGATCCGGGCCGTAGTCGTCGGGGGCCACCAACGTGAAGCGCTCGAGCTCGAGCTCGCACTGGTCGACGACGACGCCGCCGAGCTCGGCGGTCGCGATCCGGCCGCCTGGCAGCAGCGCTCTGCCCCAGACGAGCGTGATCGACGCCCGCTGCCCGCCGTGGCCTCGCCATGCGCCGATCACCTCGTCGCAGAGGTCGAGCTTCCAGCTGGGATTGCGCTCGGCCGTCTCCTCCGTGTAGTCCGCAAGCGCCTGGAAGCCCTCGGGCTCCTGCCCCGGCTGCGGCGCCGGCGTAAAGCGCACGTAGCCGAAGAGCTCGTAGCCGCGGTCACTGAGCGCGCTCGCCGGCACGTAGGTGAGCCCGTTCCAGCTGCGGTCCGGGTACAGCGCGATCTCGCCGGCCTCTCCCACGTTCGCATCGGCGTCGATCGCCTCTGCGCAGGCGGCGAGGAACTCGTCGCAGAGCCGGTCGGCCCAGCGGCCGTAGGGCAGTCCCTCCTGTGGCGGCTCGGCGAAGAAGCGGGGGACGAGGCGGTCGACCGGAGGCATGCGGACTGAGTCTAGGGGCCTCGTCCCGGTGGAGACATGCGATGCGCTTGCCGAGACGACCTGAAGACTGCTGAGGGAACGAAGGTCGGCTCTTCCGCCTCGGAACGAAGGTCGGCTCTAGGTGCGAAGAGCGGCCTATGTCTCGAGCAGCAGCGTGACCGGACCGTCGTTCACGAGCTCGACCTCCATGTGCGCGCCGAAGACGCCGCTCGCCGCGCCCGTGCGCTCGCAGAAGCGTTCGTATAGCGGCTTCGCGCGCTCGGGCGCCGCCGCGGCCGTGAAGCTCGGCCTGTTGCCTTCGCGGGTATCGCCGTAGAGCGTGAACTGGCTGACGCACAGGATCCGCCTTCCTCCGAGCGGCTCGTTCATGCGTCCCTCTGCATCCTCGAAGATCCGCAGCGCGAGCACCTTCCGCGCGAGCCTGTCCACCTGCTGCTCGCCGTCGCCGGCGGCGATCCCGAGCAGCACCAGCAGCCCCGGGCCGATCCCGGAGACCCGTCTGCCCTCGACTCTCACCGCGGCGCTGCTCACGCGCTGGACGAGCGCCCTCATCGCCGCCTGCCTCGAAGGCTCTCGCGCCGACATCGCGGCGGCGGAGCCGTCGCGGTTGGCCGTCGTTGCCCGCGCATCGAGGTCTACGCCTCTCGCAGCAGCGCGGCGGCGTGCTCCGGGGCGACGATGTTGAGGGACAGGCCGGTCGCAAGCTCGAGTCCCGCGAGATGGGTGAGCCGCGGCGCGACGTCGATCCGCCAGCAGAAGTGCTCGGCGCCGCGGGGCGCCGTGCGCACCCACAGGTTGAGCGGCGGGCTGCAGCGTAGGTGGCGCGCGAGCCTGCACAGGCCCTCGTGCAGCAGCTCCGCGCCGAGCGGGCCGTCCTGCTCGAAGCGGGGCCTCGGCCTGCGCGGGATCAGCATCAGCTGGTATGGCAGCCGCGAGGCGTAGGGGGCGATCAGCACGGCCTCCTCGTCGATCGCGACGACCCGCTCGCGCAGCCGCACCTCCTCCTGCAGCAGATCGCCGAGCAGGTTCTGGCCCATCGTGCGCGTCGCGTAGGCGCCGAAGCGCTCGCGCTCGCGCGCGACGTCGGCGGGCACGAACGGCAGCGCGTAGAGCTGGGCGTGCGTGTGCGGCAGCGAGGCGCCCGCCTCGCTGCGCTCGTTCACGATCAGCTGCACGTAGGCGGAATCGCCGGAATGCGCCTTCATCCGCTCCCTCCAGACCTCCATCGCGAGCTGCACCTGCGCAGCGGGCAGCTGCGCGAGGCCGGTCACCGCCTGGGGGCCGTTGACGATCACCTCGTGGGCGCCCTGCGCCGGGACGCTCGAGAACAGCTCGGAAGCCGACGGCGCCGCGCGGACGCTCGTGGGACGCTCGGCTGCGCCGGCGCTCCCGTCCCCCACGCCCTGATTCGCGCCGCCGCGGCTGCCGCGATCGTCGCCTTCGTGCTCGCCCGCGGGGCTGAGCGCGGGATATAGGTTCGGCACCACTCTCACGCTCCAGCCCGGCGAGTCGGGAACGGATCCAGGCGGCCGCAGCGCGAACAGCTCAGGCGGCGTCCTTGCCTCTGCGCCGTCGGCGAACGGGTCGCTCTCGCGGTCGATCGGCGGCGGCGGCGTGCACGTAGGGGCGCCGCCCGGGCGCCGGGAGCGCTCGTCGGCGACGATCGTGCGCTGTCCGCTGAGCGGGTCGATGCGAATCTCGGGCATGGATGTGCTCAGATCGAGGGAGTGAAGCGGCAGGCCGAGGCGGGTCGGGGAGATGTGGATCGAGACGGGCGGACCTGTGAAGGGGCGACAGCACGACTGTGGCTGAGCAGGCGAGGGTGGACGTTAGACGCTGTCAGCCGACGTCGCGCGCTCGTCTCGCCGCCTCGACCTGCTATATCCTGAGGCGAGCCGCATGTGAGATGCGTCTTGCATCTGGTGGCAGGTGCCGGTCGCAGCCGGCGTTCCGAGTCCAGCCGAACCCTTTCTTCCCTCGGCGACTCCATCTCGAAGCCCAGAGCCTTCCCATGGCCGAGTCCGCGTCAGTGGCCCTTGCGGCCGCGCCCATTCCAAGCCCCAAGGAGATCGCCCGCGCCGAGAAGTTCGTGCGCGAGCGGTTCCTGCACGAGGGAGAGGACGCTGCCGTCGCGCTCGCCCAGGGCACGCCACGGCGCCGGGCGCTCGATCTTGCGCTCGCGGAGATAGAGCAGGGCTGCAAGCACCCCTCGACGCAGTGGCGGCGCAGCTACTCGCTGATGCTCGGCCTCGAGCGGCTGCTGTCGCAGGACGAGCCAAAGCTCGCCGACGGAACCGTCCTCTCAGCCCATCAGGTCGACGCGCTCTCGGGCACGCTCACGGCGCTGCTCGCGGAGTCGCACCGCTCGCTGAACGGACAGGGGGGCGCTGCGGCCGTCGAGATCTCCGAGACGGTGATCTCCGGCGAGCTGCCGACACCCCCCGAGCGGCCGCCGACAGACGAGGACGCATCTCAGGAGGATGAGGAGGACGAAGACGACGACGAGGACGACGACGAGGACGAAGAGCGGGAGGACGACGAGGACGAAGACGAGGAAGACGAGGACGAGCTCGAGCCGGAGGAGGATCTCGACGACGAGGACGAGGTTGCTGCGGAGTCCGACGAGGAGCCTCAGGACTGGCAGGACGAGGACGAGGAGGAGAGCCTCGGAGATCAGCCCGAGGACCCGAACGCGGCGAAGCGCTTCTGGTTCGAGCACGCGACCGGCGCCGGCAAGACGGTCGCGGCGCTCGGCTTCGTCGAGGCCTCCCAGACGGGCGGCATCCTCATCCTCACGCACCGCCGCAACCTCGTCGACCAGTTCCTCGGCGAGCTGAAGGACAGGGGGTATTCGAAGCGGATCTCACGGCCGCTCTATGTAGGCGAGGACTCTACGAAGGGGGGCGGGTGGGGTCCGGTCACCGTCGAGACCTACCAGTGGTTCGTGCGCAACGCCGGCAGGATCTCCTCCGCCTACACGATCGTGATCTGCGACGAGGCCCACACCGCGCTCGGCGAGAAGACGAGCGCCGCGATCAGGGAGTGGACAGGTCCGATCTTCATCGGCATGACCGCGACGGGGGCGCTGATCGCAAGGCACGTCACCGACCTCTTCCCCACCCAGACCTCGCGATTCGACCTCGCCCAGGCCGCGCGCCGGGGCGTGATCGCGCCGCTGCGGTGCCTCCGCATACCGCCGGGCGTGGGCGTGCGGACGATCGCGAAGGTGCCGTTGCGACGCGGCGAGGTCGACACCGAGTTCGACCAGGAGGAGCTCGCCGAGCTGCTCGACCAGCAGCCCTTCAACCTCGCGGCGGCGGACCTCTACAAGACTCGCTTCAACGGCGTGCCAGGGGTCGTCTACGCCGCCGGCGTCAAACACGCCTACAACCTCGCGGAGGCGTTCAGGGCGGAAGGGATGAAGGCTCAGGCCGTCTCCGGCGAGACGCCGAAGCGCGAGCTCGCCTCGATCCTCGCCCGCTACGAGAAAGGCGACATCGACGTCCTCATCAACGCGCAGCTGCTCGCGGAGGGCTGGAACAGCCCGCGCGCGACGCTCTGCATGCACCTCGCGCCGACTGCGAGCAGACGCATCTACCAGCAGCGCGTCGGCCGGGTGACGAGGCGCCATCCTGGCAAGGAGGCGGGGATCGTCGTCGACTTCGTGCATCCGGCGACGAAGCACGACGACCCGGTCGTCACCCTGCACTCGCTGCTCGACAGAGACGTCTATCGCGGCGGCGCGATCGTCGTCGGGCCGGTGCGGCGCGGCCGTGGCCGGCGAATGCGCGTCGAGCGCCGGGTGCTGCCCGTCTGCGCCGACGAGGAGCGCCGCTTCCAGGTCTTCGAGCGCGAGCTGTGGCGGATCGCGGTCGAGAACCTCGACTACGGCGAGCAGCACCTGTGGGCGGCGCTCGCGGGCGCGCGCGTGCAGCCCGGCGGCTGGCGCAAGGCGCGGGCGATGCTGCACTTCGACAAATCGGGGGAGCTGAAGGGCAGGTTCCTCATCACCGCGGTGCAGCGCAACAAGAACGCTCAGCTGCGGCTGCGAGCGCTCACCGACGTCGCCGCGCTGCGCAACGCCGACGCCTTCGACACGGCCGTCGACATCATCGGCGGCTGGGGCAGAGACGAGCGCCGGGAGGGCGTGAAGGTGCTGCTGCGGGCGCTCGCGGAGCGCAGGGTCGGGCGGCGCGACCAGGCGAACGCCTGGATCTGGCGGATGGCCGAGTACACGCGCGAGGTTCACGAGGAGTACGCCGTTCAGCGCTGGCCGGAGACGAAGAGGCTGCTCGGCCTGCTCGTCAACTCCTCCGGCTCCGCCCACGCCCGCAACGCGCGCAAGCTCGTTCAGGCCTCGCGCAAGCAGGACCGCCGTCTCGCGGCCGCCCTGCTCGCCGCCGCGCTCGCGCACACGCCGGAGGCGGAGGAGGTGCTGCGCGGTGCGCGGACGCGGATGTCGCGCAAGCCGCAGGCGCTTGCGAGAGAGCTGCTGCGCAACTTTCCGAAGCGGCGCGGCAAGGCGTCGCGCCGCAAACGCAGGAAGGGCGGCGGCGAGGAGGCGGCAGAGGCCGTCGGAGGCGGAGCCGCGGCGAACGGCGCGCGGGCAGTCGACGGCGCGGCGCCGGCCGCCGATCAGACCCCGAACGGCGCGGCCGGGGGCTCTGACGAGTCGGCCGGGGAGTCCGACGCGCTCGAACCGGCCCGCTCCTGAGCCTCGGCCGCCTCTTCTCGTCGCTCGCTGTCGAGCGACAGCCTCACCTCACCCGAGTCCACCTCGGCGAGACGGCCGTCTCGGCTCCGCACGATCAGGCGTCCGTCATCGCTCACTCCCTCCGCCTTCCCGGCTCCATCGCGCCAGACGATCTCGGCGCCGAGCAGAGCGTCGCGGCTGCGCCAGGCGGCGAGGATCTCCGCCGGCGGCTGGGACAGACGCCGCTGCAGCGCCCGCAGGAGCTCGCCCAGCTTCGGCTCGATCGCCCCAGGCGGCATTTCGAGGGTCGCGGCCGTCTCGCGCACCTCCGCCGGCAGCGTCGCGGGGTCCAACGCGACGTTCAGCCCGATCCCGAGCACGGCCCAGCCGTCCGCCGGCCGCCCCTCGATCAGGATGCCGGCGAGCTTCGCGAGGGACCCGTTCGCCCGTCTCAGCACGACGTCGTTCGGCCACTTGACGAGCGCCTCTTCTCCGACCACGTCGCAGACGGCGACGGCGACGGCGAGCGGCAGCAGCGGCGGCGGAGCCTGCAGGGGCTTCTCGTCGGCCGGCGACCGCAGCAGCAGCGACATCAGCAGGCAGCTGCGCGGGGGAGCCCACCAACGCCGCCCGTGGCGTCCGCGTCCGGCGGTCTGCTCCTCCGCCGTGACGAGCGTCCCGTGGGGCGCTCCTGCCTCGGCGAGCGCGCGCAGACGGTCGTTCGTCGAGTCGGTCCTGCGCAGGTGGACGCGGAGGCTTCCAAGCGCGGCGGCATCGCCGAGCGTCGCGGCGTCTCCCGCGGCGAGGCTCACGCGAGCCTCAGCGCCAGCTCGCCGCCGCGGCCGAGACGCAGCCTGTCCGCGGCCGAGCCGAGGTTGACTGCGACGGCGAGCATCCCGCGCGCGTCCTCGTAGAGCAGGAGCTCGCCCGCGGGCACGTCGGCGAACGCGCGCCCACGCTGCACGAGCGCGCCACCGTCGCCCTTCGCGACCCGCGATTCGGCGGCGTCGATCGCGAGGCGGCTCCGCTCCGTCACGTCCGATCCGCCAGCAGGCCCGGGCGCGGCCTCGACGACGAGCCGGCTGCGGGCGGTGGCGCCGATCTGCTCGAGCTGCTGCGCCGTCGCGTCGAGCGCGAGGTTGCCGAAGCGGTCGACGCCGAGGACATGGGCGTGCAGCGCGCCGCCTGAGATCTCGGCGCGGGGGAGATCGAGGCGACGCAGGCTCGCGGGGTCGAGCGACTCGCCAAGCCCGGCGAGCGGGACGCCGTCGGCGAGCGCCGCCGCGACCGGGGCGAAGAGGTCCCGGCCGTGGAAGGTCGCCGAGACAGGCTGCAGGCGCTCGCGCGAGCCGCCGATCTCGACCGCCTCGACGACGCCGCCAAGCGCCTCGGCGGCAGGCGTCAGCAGGCCGTTGTCAGGGCCGACGAGCAGGTCGCCCCGCTCCGCCGTGCGCAGCGCGAGCGCACGCCGCGCCTGGGCGCCGGTCGCGCCGACGCCCGGATCGACCACCGCGAGGTGCACGCCCGCCGGCATGAACCGCAGCGCGTCCCGCAGCGTGAGCGCGCCGGCGAGCACGTCGCCGCGCGGGATCGCGTGCGTGAGGTCGATCACCCGCGCGCACGGGCAGCGCCTCGCGATCACGCCGTGGCAGACGCCGACGAACTCGTCCTCGAGGCCGTAGTCGGAGAGAAAGCTGAGAAACGGGACGCTCACCTTCGCGCGCCGTCCGCATCCCTCAGCAGCGCCTCGATCAGCCCGTCGACGTCGTGCCGCTGCGCCTCGATCTGAGGGTCGAGCCCGTGCTCTCTCAGCGTCGCGCTCGTCACCGGTCCGATCGAGACGATCCGCGTCGAGGCGGAGAAGAGCGGCTGCGCCGCCGCTGCAGCGTCGCCGCGAACGTCGGCGCCGTCGTTTGCGGCGGCGAGGAAGTGGCGCACCGTCGAGGAGGAGGTGAAGGTGACGTAGTCGGCGCTGCGCGCGGCCGCGAGCGTCTGCTGCGAGAGCGGCTGCGCCACCGTCTCGTACAGCGGCAGCACGTCGACCTGGGCGCCCCTTGCGCGCAGCGCGTCCGGCAGCACTTCCCGCGCCTCCACGGCGCGGGCGATCAGGGCCCGCTTCACCGGCGCCTGACCGAGCGCTTCCGCGAGCGACTCCGCGACGAACTTCGGCGGCACGATGTCGGCGGCTATGCCGTGCGCCTCCAGCGCTGCGGCGGTGCCAGGGCCGATCGCGGCGATCCTCGCGCCCGCGAGCGCGCGCGCGTCGCGCCCGCCCGCCCGCAGCCGCTCGAAGAGCAGCCTCGCGCCGTTCGCGCTCGTCAGGCAGATGAGGTCGTATGGGCTCGGGTCGAGCGGCGGGCCGGGCAGCGGCGAGATCCTGATCACGGGCGCCTGCACCACCTCCGCGCCGAGCTCGCGCAACTTCTGCGCGAGCCCGCTCGCCTGCGCACGCGCGCGCGTGACCGCGACGGTCCTGCCGCTCAGCGGCGCGGGCTCGCGCCAGCGGAGCTGTGTCGCGAGCGCCGCGACCGGCCCCACGACGGCGATCGCGGGCGCTTGGAGCCTCGCCTGCCCCGCCCGCTCGGCGATGTCGAGCAGCGTGCCTTCGACGACGCGCTGCTGGGGCAGCGTGCCGCGCTCGACGACCGCCGCGGGCTCCGAGCCCTTGCGCCCGCCCGCGATCAGGCCGGCGGCGATCCGCGGCAGCGCGCTCAGGCCCATGTAGAAGACGAGCGTTCCGGGGAAGGCCGCCAGCGCGGGCCAGTCGAGCTCCGTCTGCTGCTCGGTCGCCCCGGTGATCAGCGCGACCGCGGTCGAGAGCCCGCGATGGGTGACGGGGATGCCCGCGCAGGCCGCCGCCGCGACGCCTGCGGTGACGCCGGGCACGACCTCGAACGCAATCCCCTGCGCCTTCAGCGCGAGCGCCTCCTCGCCGCCCCGGCCGAAGACGAACGGGTCGCCGCCCTTCAGGCGCAGCACGCTCCTGCCCGCCCGCGCGCGGTCGATCATCAGCGCCTGCGTCTGCTCCTGGGGGACCGAGACCCCGCCGCCCTGCTTGCCGACGAACACTAGCTCCGCCTCCGGGCGCGCCCCCTGCAGCGCGCTCGCGGGTACGAGGCGGTCGTAGAGGATCACGTCCGCCTCGGCGATCAGCTGCAGCGCCCGCGCGGTGAGCAGTCCCGGGTCGCCAGGGCCGGCGCCGACGAGGTAGACGCGGCCGGGCCGCGACGGGAGCCCTTCGTCGTCCGGGATCGCATCCGCGGACGGCGCGCTCGCGCGGCCGCGCGCGTCTTCCCCTCCGCTCACCCTGCCACCGCCTCCGCCTGCGCCAGCATCTCCCTCGCGCCGACCGAGATCATCCGGTCCGCGAGCTGGTCCGCGAGCTGCTCCGGCTCGGTCGCGCTTCCCTGCAGCTCGTCCGCGATCCACGCCGATCCGTCCGGCATGCCCGCCCAAGCCCGCAGTCGCAGCAGGTTCTCCGCGATTGGAGCGCACCAGGCGCCGAGCGGCGTGTTGCAGCTCGCCTGCAGCGCCTGCGCGAGCGCGCGCTCGGCGCGCAGGCACCTGAGCGCCGTCTCGTCGGTGATCTCGCCCGCTGCGCGCGCGACGGCCTCGTCATCGGCGCGACCTTGCAACGCAAGGGTTCCCTGCCCGGGCGAGGGCACGAACACGGCAGGGTCGAGCAGCCCGCCGGCCTCTCGATCGCGACCGAGCCGCGATAGTCCCGCACGCGCGAGCACGATCGCGTCGAGGCGGTCGCCTGCAAGCTTCGACAGCCTCGTGTCGACGTTGCCCCGCATCGGCACGATCTCGAGGTCGGGTCGCGCTGCCCGCAGCTGCGCAGCTCGCCGCAGGCTGCTCGTGCCCACGCGCGCGCCCTCCCGCAACTCCTCGAGCGCGGCGGCGCCGCACAGCGCGTCCTCTGCGGGCGCGCGCGCAGGAGCCCCCACCAGCATGAGCCCTCGCGCCAGCTCGCAGGGGACGTCCTTCGCGGAGTGCACCGCGAGGTCGATCTCGCCTGCCAGCAGCGCTCGCTCGATCGCGTCCACCCAGCGCGACTTGTCGCCGCCGGCGCCCTCGTCGCCGCTCGTCCTCACGACCACGATCTCGCCGGTGCCAAGCAGCTCGCGGACGTGCTCTGCCTGGGCGCGCGCGAGCGCGCTGCCGCGCGTGCCGATCCTCATCCGCGCTCGCCGCGAGCGCGCAGCGGGCGCACCTCCGCCACGCGAGCGTCCGCGCGAGCGTCCTGCTCGGCGGCGGCTGGCGCCTCCGGCTCCTCGTGGTCGTCGAGCCCGAACAGCTCGCGCACGAGCTGCAGGCCGGCGTGGCTGCGGCGCTCGGAGAGGCTGCGCAGGCGCAGCGTCGGCTCGTGCAGGAGGCGGTTCGCGACCGCTTTCGCGATCGCCTCGACGCGCTCCAGGTCCTTCGCGGAGGCGCTCTCCCATCTGCTCACGTTCTCGGCGATCACCTGCGCGACGAGGCCGTCGGCGAGCTCGTGCAGCGCGCTCACGGTCGGCAGCGCGTCGCGGTGACCGAGCCAGCGCGCGAAGCGCCTGATCTCCTCCTCGACGATCTCCTCCGCCTGCGGCACGATCTCCGCGCGCGCGCCGAGGTTGCGCGCGATCACGGCCTGCAGGTCGTCGATGTCGTAGAGGGTGACGCCGCCGATCTCGCCGCAGCGCGGGTCGACGTCTCGCGGCACCGCGATGTCGATCAAGAGCAGCGGGCGCTCGTCGCGGGCGGCCATCACCTCGCGCAGCTCCTCCTCGCCGACTATCGGGTGCGGGGAGGAGGTCGAGGAGACGACGATGTCCGCCCTGCGAAGCTGCTCGGGCAGCTTGTCGAGGCCCGCGACGTACCCGCCGAAGCGCTGCGCGATCGCACGCGCCCGGTCCGCGTGGCGGTTGGCGACGAACACGGTGCCCGCGCCGTGGTCGGCGAGCGCCTGCGCGGTCAGCTCGCTCGTCTCGCCGGCGCCGATCAGCACGACGTGGCGCTGCTGCAGCGAGCCGAGCACGCCGATCGCGAGGTCGACCGCGACGGATGGGACGCTCACGCGCCGCTCGCCGATCATCGTTTCCGAGCGCACCCGCTTGCCGGTCGTGAGCGCCGCCGCGAACAGCCTGTTCGTGAGCGGGCCGCAGCAGCCCGCCTCGCGCGCGAGCTCGTGGGCACGGCGGATCTGGCCCTGGATCTCCGCCTCTCCGATCACCATCGACTCGAGCCCCGACGCGACGCGGTAGAGCTGCCTCGCCGCGTCGCAGTTGCGCGGCGAGTAGATCGCCTCCGCGAGCTCGGTGGGCCGGATGGCCGCCCGCGCCGAGAGCATGCTGAGCAGCTCCGCCTCGGCCTTCAGCGGATCGCCGACGACGAGGTAGACCTCGGTCCTGTTGCAGGTGGAGATGACGACCGCCTCGCTGACGTGCTCGCCCGCGATCGCCTGCTGGGCGAACTGCACCCCCTGCGCCTCGGTGAAGGCGAGGCGTTCGCGCACGGCGACGGGCGCGGTCTTGTGCGAGACGCCGAGCGCGAGCAGCTCAGAGGTCACCGTGGCCCTCTCGCTCGAGCAATGCGCCCAGCTCGCGCTCGGTGCGGCGCACGCGCACGGCCATGATCGCGACGTAGACGAGGACGATCAGGAAGACCGCGACGTA
>JBAIYK010000029.1:0-4342 GCA_037915935.1 Solirubrobacterales bacterium
GAACCGTCGTCGAGGACCCGCCCGCCGAGCGATCCCCTTCCCTGCCGAGCTCATCGACCAGCCTTGCGATCCGCTCCCACACGGTCCCGCCGCTCGCGAGCTGCAGGTCCTCGACGTCCGCCGCGCCTGGGTTCGAGGTTCGCACGAGCACGAGCACCGCCGCGTCGCAGGCGCGGGCGGCGTCGAGCAGCGGCAGCAGCGCGTCGGCGCCCATCAGCGGGTTCGCCGTCGCCATGTCGACCCGCATGCCCTCGACCGGGCCGAACGGCGTGTCGAGCCCTGCGAAGAGCGACTGCGCGTAGGCGGCCGCCGAGACGTCGACGTCCCCGCGCTTGCCGTCTGCGATCGAGAGCAGCCCCCGCTCGCGCGCATACGCGAGCGCATCCGCGAGCGCGCCTCTGCCCGGCTCGCCCAGCCGCTCGAAGCACGCGAGCTGGGCCTTCACCGCGACGCAGGCCGGCCCCGCGGCGTCGATCAGGGCGCGGCAGTGAGCCCGCACGGCAGCCGCCGCCCGCTCCGCCGGGGAGCCGCCGCGGCCGCCCTGCTCGCCCTCCTCGCTGCCCGGCCACAGGCTCCCCGGATCGGGGTCGAGGCCGAGCACGATCTGGGACTCGCGCTTAGCGACGCGCTCGGCGATCCGGACGCCGAAGCCCGCGCTCGCGGGCGCAGGCTCGCCGCCTGCCGGCGCGGACCCGCCGCCTGCCGCCATCGGCTCGCCGGCGAGCGGCAAGCTCTGCGTCAGCGCTTCACCGCCGCCTTCAGCCCGCTGCCGGCCGTGAAGCGCGGCACGCGCGAGGCGGCGATCTGGATGCGCTCGCCGGTGCGGGGATTGACGCCGGAACGGGCGCCCCGCTCGCTCACGTGGAACTTGCCGAACCCCGAAAGCGTCACGTCGCTGCCGCGGCGCAGGGCGTCCTCGACGGTGCCGATCACCGCGTCGACCGCTCTCGCGGCCTCGGACTTCGTCAGCTCGGCTCGCGCGGCGACCTGATCGACCAGCTCCGACTTCGTCACTTCTCGTCCTCCTTGTGGAAAAGGGTCTCATTACGCTAACAGCAGGCGCGGACGGCCTTCAAGCGGTGTCCGCGGCGAAATCGCAGGGCCGGCCCGCCGTTACGGCTCGCAACGCGACTGCCTGCAGCGCCGAGGGCAGGCCGCGACGCAGGGAAGCCGCCTCAGCGGGAGAATGAGGCAGCGCATGCCGCGCCTCGGGTGGATCCTCATCGTCGCGATCGCGCTCACGACCGCGCTGCTGCTGCTGCTCGCCGGCTACACGGGCTACGCCGCCCTCAGCGTCGCCGTCGGCGCCTCCGCCGCGATCAACCTCGCCTAGCCTGCTGCGCAAGCCAGGCGTCGAGCGCCCTCGCCGCGCGCCCGCGGTGGCTGATCGCGTCCTTCTCGGAGTCGCTCAGCTGCGCCATCGTCAGCGGGCCGTCCGCGCCCCGCTCGCCGCCATCGCGACCGGCGTCGTCGCGCTCGGCGTCTGATCGCGGTTGGGGCTGCTCGTCCGGCACGAATACGGGGTCGTAGCCGAAGCCTTTCTCGCCCTGTGGCGTCGCGGCCATCCGTCCCTCGCAGCGTCCGAGGAACATCCTCTCCTCGCCGCCCGCCGGGCCCACGAGCGCCAGCGCGCAGACGTAGCGCAGCCCGCTGCCGACCGGCGCCTCCGCGATCAGCTTCGCGAGGTTCTCGGAGTCGCTCGCCCCCTCGCCCGCGTAGCGGGCGGAGCGCACCCCTGGCGCGCCGCGCAGCGCGGCCGCCTCGATCCCCGAGTCGTCGGCGATCGCAAGCGCGCCGATCGCCCGCGCCTTGGCAGCCGCGCCGTGAGCCTTGCTCAGCGCGTTCTGCTCGAAGGTCTCCCCGTCCTCCGGCGGCAGCTCGAAGCCGTCGGGCAGCGCGAGCACCTCGTGGCCTGGCAGCAGGCGAGCGAACTCGCGCCGCTTGTGCTCATTGTGGGTGGCGAGCAGCAGCCTCATGTCTGGGGCTGGGCGGCTGCCGCCGCCAGTGACCCCGTCAGCGTGCGCTCCTGAGCTGCGCGCAGCTCTGAGATGCCTGCCGCCGCGAGTGCGAGCAGCTCGTCGAGGTGGGCCCGCGAGAGGGGGGTGCGCTCCGCGGTCGCCTGCACCTCGACGAGGCCGCCCTCGCCGGTCATCACGACGTTCGCGTCGACCTCCGCTTTCGAGTCCTCCGAGTAGTCGAGGTCGAGCAGAGCGGTGCCGTCGACGATCCCGCAGGAGACCGCCGCTACCGAGCCCGTCAGCGGCGAGGTCTGCAGCAGGCTTTGCTGCCGCAGCTTCTCGCAGGCGCGCGCGAGCGCGACGTAGGCGCCGGTGATCGAGGCGCAGCGGGTGCCGCCGTCGGCCTGCAGGACGTCGCAGTCGAGGTAGACCGTGCGTTCGCCGAGCGCGTCGAAGTCGACGATGCTCCGCAGCGAGCGGCCGATCAGGCGCTGGATCTCGATCGTGCGCCCGTCCTGACGCCCGCGGGTCGCGTCGCGCTGCTTGCGCTGCCCGGTCGAGGCGGGCAGCATCCCGTACTCGGCGGTCACCCAGCCGCTGCCGCGGCCCGCCAGCCAGCGCGGCACGCTCTCCTCCACCGAGGCCGTGCAGATCACGCGCGTAAGGCCGGCGGCGATCAGCGCCGACCCGGTGGCGGTCGCGACGAAGTCGGGCTCGATCGAGAGCGGCCGCAGCTGCGAGGGCAGGCGGCCGTCGCTCCGCTCGATCGCGCTCACGCGAGCGCCCTCGACTCGTCAGCCATCACGAGCGCTCGACTTGGCCGCGCCCGCGTACGCCTCGGCTCGCATGTGCTCAAGCGATCCCCTCCGCCGCAGCGACGCTCGGCGCGACGGCGCCCAGCTCCCCGAGCTCGACGTGCTCCACGTCTCCGAAGGGCATCTGCAGGAAGCGGGTGCCGACCTCGCGGAAGCCGTCGACGTCGCCCGTGCAGAGGAAGCGGTAGTCGCCCTCCCCGTCGTGTTCGCTACGCAGCCCGCGCGCGCTCAGCGCGTGCTCGACCTGGCGCGCGAGCGCGTCGCCGGAGCTGATCAGCCTCACCGCCGGCCCGAGCATCCGCTGCAGCATCAGCCTGATCAGCGGATAGTGGGTGCAGCCGAGGATCACGGTGTCGACGCCCGCCCGCGTCAGCGGCTGACACGCGTCCCTCACCGTCTGCACCGCCTGCTCGTCGAACTGGCGGCCCGCCTGGATGATCGAGGCGAGCGTCGGGCAGGCGACGGCGTGCAGCGTCACGTGCGCGTCGATCGCCGCGACCGCCTGCTCGTAGGCGCCGCTCGCGACCGTCGTCGGCGTCGCGAGCAGCCCGATGCGGCCGGTCCTCGTCGCCGCGACCGCCTGCAGCGCCTCTGGCCGCACGACGCCGAGCACGTCGATCCCGAGCGTCGTCTCCATCATCCGCCGCTGCAGCGTCGGCAGCGCCGCCGAGGTCGCGGCGTTGCAGGCGACGACGAGCAGCTTCGCCTTCCGCCGCAGCAGCTCCTCGGCCATCTGCGCCGAGAACAGCGCGAGCTCCTCGCGCGAGCGCTCCCCGTAGGGGAACCTCGCGGTGTCGCCGAGGTAGACGAAGTCCTCCTGCGGCAGCTGCACGAGCAGCTCGTGCAGCACCGTCAGCCCGCCGACGCCGGAGTCGAAGACGCCGATCGGCCGCCTGCGCGGGTCGGACTGGCTCGGCGCGGACGACGACATCTGCATTTCGCCCATCATTCCAGAGCGCCGCCGAGCATGCGGACCCCGCACCGATCACGCCGCGCGCTACGGTCCCGCCCATGCGGGCGCTCGTCGTCTCGAACATGCGCGCCGACGACGCACACCCGGAGCGGGGCCGGTTCGTGCGCGACCAGGTCGCCTGCCTGCGGGCGATCGAGGACATCGAAGTCGAGCTGCACGAGCTCGACCCAGGGCCAGCCGCGCTCGCGCGCGGCTTCGCGCAGCTGCGCCGCCGCCACCGCGGCCGCCGCTTCGAGATCGTCCACGCGCACTTTTCGCTCACGGCGCTGCCATCGCTCGCGGTGAGGGCTCAGGCGCGCGGGCTCACGCTGCACGGCACCGACGTCACCCACCCGCGCACGCGGATCGTCACGAGGGCGGTGCTGCCGACCGTCGACCTGCTCGTCGCCGTCTCGGACGCGCTCGTCGCCCAGCTGTCGAGCGCCTCCGCCCGCGCGCGCGCGAAGGTCATCCCCTGCGGCGTCGACCTCGAGCGCTTCGTGCCGATCCCGCGCGAGAGAGCGCGAGCGCAGCTCGGGCTCGACCCTCACCGGCCGCAGCTGCTGTTCCCCGCCGATCCCTCCCGCCTCGGCACGCGCCGCGCGCTCGCGCAAGCG
>JBAIYK010000085.1:0-10063 GCA_037915935.1 Solirubrobacterales bacterium
CGCGGCGCGGAGGTCTTCTTCGTAGGCGGCGACCGCGCCGAGGCGACGCTCGTGCCGCAGGCGGGGTTCCCGCTGCGGCGCATCTCCGTCGAGGGCCTGAGCCGCACGCACCCGCTGCGCGCGCTGCGCGCGCTGCTGCGCGCCGGCGTCGCGGTGATCAGCGCGCGGCGGACGATCGCGCAGCTGCGTCCGAACGCGGTGATGGGCGGCGGCGGCTACGTCGCCGGGCCGGTCGGCCTCGCGGCGCTGAGCGCGCGCGTGCCGCTCGTGCTGACCGAGGCGGACAGCCACCTCGGGCTCTCGAACAGGCTGCTTGCGCGCGGCGCGCGCAGGGTCTGCCTCGCCTTTCCGCCGGCCGATGGGCGAAAAGCGGAGGGACGGACAGCCGAGAAGCGCAGTGCCAAGGGGAACAGGGCAGATGGGCGGGGCACGCGCGCGGCGACGGACGGGCGCTGGGTCGTGACCGGACGGCCGACGTTTTCCGTGGGCACCGACAGGGACCGCGCGCGAGAGCGCTTCGGAGTCGCCGCCGGCGAGCGCTGCGTGCTCGTCTTCGGCGGCTCGCTCGGCGCGCGCTCGCTGAACCTTGCGGCGGTCGAGGGGCTCGCCGGGCTGCTCGGCGGCGGTGGTGAGGAAGGCGCCGCAGGCGGGGCGTCGGCGGACGCGGGGCTGCGGGTCCTGCACATCTGCGGGCGGCGCGACCACCCCGAGCTGGCCGCGCGCGAGCTGCCCGACCGCTACCGGCTGATCGAGTACCTCGACCTCGGCGACTTCGACGAGGCGCTGGCCGCCGCCGACCTCGTGGTCGCGCGCGCCGGCGGGTCGGTGTTCGAGATCGCCGCCCACGGCCTGCCCGCGGTCCTGATTCCATACCCGCACGCCGCGGGCGACCACCAGAGCGCGAATGCGCGCTGGATGGCGGACGCAGGCGCGGCGGTTGTGATCCCAGATGCGGAGCTGACCGCGCTCCGGCTGCGCGAGCAGGTGCGGACGCTGCTCGAAGACGACGACCGGCTAGCGGCGATGGCGGCCGCGTCGAAGCGCCTCGCGCGCCCCGACGCCGCCGCGGAGGTCGCCGACGCGCTGCTGGAGGCGGCGGCGAGGTGAGCGTTCGCGGCGATGCGAGAGCTGCAGGCCGCAGCGAGTCGAGCGCCGGCGCGAAGCCGTGGACGGGCCGCACGATCCACTTCGTCGGCGTCGGTGGCGCCGGCATGAGCGGCTACGCGCGCGCCGCGGCCGCGCTCGGGGCGAGCGTCAGCGGATCCGACAGCGTGCAGACGCCGTACCTCGCGCGCCTGCGCGGCGACGGCGTCCTCGACGCGAGGATCGGCTATGACGCCGCGAACGTGCCGCGAGGCGGGGACGTCGAGCTCGTCTACAGCAGCGCCGTGCCGGGGGACAACCCTGAGCGCGCCGCCGCGCGGGAGCGCGGACTGAGAGAGCGGCCGCGCGCGGACCTGCTCGGAGAGCTGACCGCGCTGAAGCGCACGATCGCGGTCGCCGGCGCGCACGGCAAGACGACGACGGCCGCGATGGTCGTGCACGCGCTGCGCGGCGGAGGGCTCGACCCGGGCTGGATGATTGGCGGCACGATCGGTGGCGGCCTTGGCAACGCCCATTGGAGCGAGGGCGACTGGCTCGTCGTCGAGGCGGACGAGTCCGACCGCTCGATGCTGAGCCTGCACGTCGAGATCGCGGTGCTGACGAGCGCCGAGCTGGACCACCACGCCGCCTACGGCTCGCTGTCGGAGCTGCTCGATGCCTACGCCGCCTTCCTGAGCGGCGCGCCCCAGGCGGTGATCTGGGATCGCCCGCAGCTGCTCGCGCTGCGCGAGGGGGAGCGCGTCGCATACGACGCGGTCGAGGTGGAGCTGCGCCCCGGCGGATCGCGCTTCATCTGGCGCGGGCACGAGGTGACGCTCGCGGTGCCCGGCGCCCACAACGCGGTGAACGCAGCCGCCGCGCTCGAGGTCGCGCGCCTGCTCGGCGTGGACGAGCGGGCGGCGATCGCGGGCGTCGCGGGCTTCGCGGGCGCTGGCCGGCGCTTCGAGCGCCTCGGGCGCACGCGCAGCGGCGCGCTCGTCGTCGACGACTACGCCCACCACCCGACCGAGGTGGCGGCGACGATCGCGGCCGCGCGCGCGGAGCTGGACGGCGCCGGACGCCTGATCGCGGTCTTCCAGCCCCACCTCTACTCGCGCACGGCGCTGCTCGCGGACGAGTTCGGACGCGCGCTCGCGCAGGCGGACGCGGTCGTCGTGCTCGACGTCTACCCGGCGCGCGAGCGCCAGCAGGACCACGAGGGCGTGAGCGGCCTGCTGATCGCGCGCGCGGCCGCCGAGCACGCGCACGGGCGGCCGGTGATGTGGCTGCCACGCTTCGAGCAGGCGCAGTCCGTGCTGCTTGACCTGCTTGGGGAGCGCGACCTCTGCCTCGCGATGGGCGCGGGCGATATCGACGCGCTCGCCAGAGGGTTGGTGGAGCGGTGAGCGGCGCGGCGCGACGGCCGGTGTCAGGAACCCCGCGCGATGAGGCGTCAGAGGCGGCGCGAGCAGCGGCGCGATCGCAGCCGGGAAGGCCGCTGCCGGCAGAGCCGCCGGTCGCGGTCGAGCGCGAGAAGCCACTGCGCCGCTTCGCGACCGTGAGGACGGGCGGCCCCGCGGAGTGGTTCGCGCGCGTGGGCAGCGAGGAGGACCTGCTCGCGCTGCTGCGCTGGGCGGCGGAGGCGAAGCTGCCGGTCGCGGTGCTCGGCTCGGGCTCGAACCTGCTGATCGCCGACGAGGGCGTTCGCGGCCTCGTGCTGAAGCTCGACGGCGAGCTTGCCCGCATCCGCCGCGACGGCGAGCGCCTGATCTGCGGCGGCGGCGCGCGCCTGCCCGCGGTCGCCGCGGAGGCCGCGCGCGCGGGCCTCTCCGGGATCGAGTTCGGCGTGAACATCCCCGGCACCGTCGGCGGCGCGGTGAAGATGAACGCGAACGCGTACGGCGGCCAGCTCGTGCAGGCGCTGGAGGCGGTGCGCGTCGTAAGCGCGGACGGGGTTGTCGAGCGCTCTCCCGCCGAGCTGGGCTTTCGCTACCGGGGTTCTGCCCTCGCGGAGGGCGAGATCGTCTGCGCCGCGCGCTTCAGCTTGCAGCGCGCGAACCCCGCGGCGGTGAAGGCGACGCTCGCCCAGATGCGCGCCCAGCGCCACGAGGCGCAGCCGCAGGGGATCAGGACGTTCGGCTCGACGTTCAAGAACCCGGAGCATCCGCGCGCGGAGGGGCGCAGCGCCGGCGTGCTGCTGAGCGAGGCGGGCTGCAACGGCCTGCAGGTCGGCGACGCGCGCTTCGCTCCCAAGCACGCGAACTTCGTCGAGAACCTCGGCGAGGCGAGCACGGCCGACGTCCTCGCGCTGATGGCGGAGGGCCGTCGTCGGGTGATCGAGCGCTTCGGCGTCGAGCTGGAGCCCGAGGTGCAGCGCCTCGGCCCGGTGCGCTTCCCCTGGGAGCAGTGAGGCGCCGCTCAGCGCGCGCGGGGGCCGAGCGGGGTGTAGCGGGCGGCGATCTCCTGCAGGATCGCGAGCATCGCGCTCGTCGCCGGCGTCCTGCGCTCCGAGGCGGGCGCGGCGGCGATCACGAGCCGCTGTGGCGGCTGCGGGGAGAGCGCCCTGATCGCGATGTCCTGGCGCACGCTGGAGAGCGCTAGCTCAGGGATGAGCGCGACGCCGACGCCGGCCGCGACGAGCCCCTGCACGGTCTGGTAGTCGTCGCTCTCGAAGGAGACGTTCGGCTGGAAGCCCGCCGCAAGGCAGCTGCGCACGACGTGCTGCGCGCAGGCGCTCGCGCTCGATGTCTGGATCCACGCCTCCTCGCGCAGGTCCTCGAGCCGCAGCCTGCGGCGGCGGGCGAGCCTGTGGCCGCCCGGCAGCGCGAGGTACATCTGGTCGCTGAGCAGCTCGACTCGCTCGATCCGCTCGCCCTCTCCCGCGGCCGTGCGCTGCTCGCCGTCGAACTCGAACAGCAGCGCGAGGTCGAGCTCGCCGCCTGTGAGCCGCGGGGCGATCTGCTCCGGTTCGCCCTCGGCGAGCGTGAGCTGCACGTGCGGGTGGCGGGCCCTGAAGGTCGCGATCGCGAGCGGCATGATCGTCGCGCCGGCGGTGGGGAAGGATGCTGCCCGCAGGCGCCCGCCGCGCAGGCCGGCGATCGCCGCGAGCTCGTCCTGCGCGGCGTGCAGGCGCGCGATCACGCCCTCGGCGTGCGAGAGCAGCGCCTGCCCCGCGTCGGTGAGGCGCACGCCGCGGGCGTGGCGGTCGAGCAGCGCGACTCCCGCTTCGGCCTCGAGCGAGGCGATCTGCTGGGAGACCGCCGACTGCGTGTAGTCGAGCTGCAGCGCGGCCGCAGAGATCGAGCCCTGCTTCGCGACCTCCGCGAAGGTCTGCAGACGCGCGACGTTGAGCATAAGAAAAAATAATATATAAATTCATTAATATCGTTGGAGGTGATGTCCGATCTGTGCCAGGATCGAAACGTCAACGACGCGAGGAGCCAAGCAATGTCGACCGCGGCCACATCGATCCTGATCTCATACGACGGCACTCACAACGAGGACGACGCGGTCGCGCTCGGACGCGTCTTCGCGCTCGCCGGCGCCGAGGTCGCGCTCGCCTACGTGCGTCACTTCGTAGAGCAGGAGCCCGACCGCGAGGCGCTCGCCGAGCAGGAGGCGAGCGAGCTGCTGCTGCGCGGCTCCGCCTTGCTTGGCGGCCGCGAGGCGGGGCGCCACGTCGTGACCGACCGCTCGACGCCGGAGGGCCTGCGACGGCTCGCGGCGCGCGTGGGCGCGAGCGGGGTGCTCTTCTGCTCGGACTCGCACACCGCGAGGGGCCACGTCGCGATCGGCAACTCGGCGCGGCGGCTGCTCGAAGGCGGGCCGCTCGCGGTCGGCATCGCGCCCGCCGGATTCGCGCAGGCGCCGGAGAGGCTGCAGCTGATCGCCTACGGCGGCGAGGACGAGAGCGCGAGGACAACCGCTGAGTCGCTGGCGGCGGCGACGGGCGCGAGCCTGACCGCGAGCGCCGACGAGAGCGCCGACCTGCTCGTGATCGGCTCGCGCGCCGAGGCCGAGCAGGGCCAGGTCGCCCTCTCCGCGGCCGCGGAGCACCTGATCGAGGAAGTCGCGCGCTGCCCGGTGCTCGTGCTGCCGCGCGGCGGCGCGCTGTCCTTCGCGCAGGCGGGCGACCGCGGCCTGCAGCCGGCGGGCGAGCCGAGCGTCGTCTGAGCGCGGCGCGTCCTCGAGCGCGGGCGAGCTCGTCAGCGGGCCGCGCGTGAGCGCCGCCTGAGCAGGCGCATCCTGAGATAGCGCGCGAGCGCGGTGAGGAAGTCGGCCGCGCCGCCGCTGGCGCGCGGAGCGCCGCTGCGCGCGCCGTGCCCAGCAGGCGCAGTCTGACGAGATCACCCCCGCGTAGAAGTTTTGCTACAATCCCAGGATGGCCGCCACGATCCCACAGCGCGATCTGCGCAACCACGTGAGCGACGTCCTGAGGCGCGCTGAGCGGGGAGAGCGCTTCACGATTACGGTCGGCGGGCGGCCCGTCGCCGAGCTGGGGCCGCTCGCGGGTGCGCACGAGCCCGCTGCGCCGCAGCGGCTCGCGGAGATTCTCGCCGAGGCGCGTCCCGACGCCGGCTGGGCGAGGGAGCTTCGCGAGATGCGGCGGGCCGACGCCGCGGCTGCGGACGATCCCTGGGCGGCTTGACGGCGCTCGTAGACACGAGCGTGCTCATAGGCGGAGGCGGCGAGCTCGACGAGCCGTGGACGATCAGCGCCGTGAGCGTGGGCGAGCTGCAGGCCGGCGTGCTGCTCGCGAAGGACGACGCGACTCGTGCGCGTCGGCTGCGGCTGCTCGCCGCGATCCTGACGGCGGCGCCGATCGTCCCGATCGACCTGGCCGTCGCGGCGCGCTACGGCGAGCTGCGGCAAGCGACCGGCAGGCGGCCGACGAACGACCTCTGGATCGCCGCGACCGCGCTTGCGCACGACTTCACGCTGATCACCGCGGACGATGGCCAGGCTGCGCTGCCGCTCGTGAGGGCGCGGCGGGTCGGTTGAGGCTGGCGCTGCGTCTCCTCCGGCCGGCAAGGCGCAGCCTGAGATAGCGCGCGAGCGCGGTTGCGAAGTCGGCCGCGCCGCCGAGCAGGTGGCCGACCGGGCCCGTCCACAGCCAGGTCTCGAGCGTGCGAGGCAAGGTCTGAAGCGTGCGCAGGTGGCGGCGAGGGGTGGGGCCTGCGAGCGGACGGACGGCGCGCATCGGCGCGCACGGTATCGTGGCGGCGTGCCCGCCGTGCCCGCCGCGCTCGAGACAGAGGTGACAGAGCTGCCCGAGTCGCGCGTGCGCCTGCAGGTGCAGGTGCCGCCCGCGGAGCTGGACCGGCGCGTCGAGCGCAAGGCGCGCGAGCTGGGCGCGAAGCTGAAGATCCCAGGGTTCCGGCGCGGCAAGGTGCCGCCGCCGATCGTGATCCGCCGCATCGGCAGGGAGGCGGTGCTCGAGGAAGCCGTGCGCGACACGCTGCCGAGTTGGTACGCGGACGCGCTGCAGAGCTCGGGGATCGTGCCCGTCGGCGACCCGCAGGTGGACCTCGGCGAGCTGCCGCCGCAGGGGCAGGCGCTGAGCTTCTCGATCGAGATCGGCGTGCTGCCGAAGGCGAAGCTCGGCAGGTACAGGGGCCTCGAGGTGCCGCGGCGCGAGCCGCAGGCGCAGGAGCAGCGGCTGGAAGAGGAGGTCGAGGCGATGCGGCAGCGGCTCGCGCGCCTGGAGAGCGTGGAGCGCGCCGCGGGGAGCGGCGACTTCGTCGTGATCGACTACGAGGGCGAGCTGCTCGACGGCGGCGGGGAGCAGGGGAGTGGCGACGAGCGGGCGAGCGCCAAGTCGGGGAGTGGCGGCGAGCGGCGAGGCGGCGGCGAGCGCGGCGCGGCCGCCGACGCGAAGGCGCTGCAGGAGGCGCTGAACGGGCGCGACCAGCTCGTCGAGCTCGGCGCGGGCAGGTTGCCCGAGGAGCTGGAACGCGCGCTGATCGGCGCGAGCGCGGGGGGCGAGGCCCGCACCGTCGAGGTGAGCTTCCCCGCCGAGGGGTCGAGCCCGCTCGCGGGGCGCAGGACCTCGCTCGCGGTGAGCGTGAAGGAGGTGAAGGAGAAGCGGCTGCCTGAGCTCGACGACGACTTCGCGGTCGACGCCGGCTTCGAGGACCTCGAGGAGCTGCGCAGGGAGCTGCGCGCGCGCCTGGAGCAGGCGGACGAGCGCGCGGCGGAGGCCGAGTTCCGCGAGGCGGCGCTCGACGCGGCGGTCGCGGAGGCGAGCGTGAGCGTCCCGGACGCGCTCGTGAGCGCGCGCGCGAAGGAGATGTGGGAGCGGATGCTGCACTCGCTCTCCCACCGCGGCATCTCGCGCGAGACGTACCTGAAGATCGACGGGCGCGGCGAGCAGGAGATCCTCGCCGAGCTTTCGCCCGACGCAGAGCGCGCGCTGAAGCGCGAGGCGGTGATCACCGCGATCGTGGAGGCGGAGGGCATCGAGCCGGGAGAGCAGGAGCTGGAGGAGGCGCTCTCCGGCGCCGCAGGCGAGGGCGGCAAGACACCGACCGAGATCGTGGCCGAGCTGCGCGCCGCCGGCCGCCTCGAGGAGCTGCGCGAGGACGTCGCCGCGCGCATGGCGGTCGACCTGGTCGCAGAGCAGGCGCAGCCGCTCGCGCCGGAGCTCGCGAAGGCGCGCGAGAAGATCTGGACGCCGGACCGCTAGTGTCCTGGAGGAATAAGGTGATCGAGGCGAAACTGAAGCGAGGAACATGAGCCCCCTAGTCCCGATGGTCGTCGAGCAGACCTCCCGCGGAGAGCGCGCGTTCGACATCTACAGCCGCCTGCTGAACGAGCGCATCATCTTCCTCGGCACCCCCGTCGACGACCAGATCGCGAACCTGATCGTCGCCCAGCTCTTGCACCTGGAGAGCGAGGACCCGGAGAAGGACGTCTCGCTCTACATCAACTCTCCCGGCGGCTCCGTCTACGCCGGGCTCGCGATCTACGACACGATGCAGTTCATAAAGCCCGACGTGCAGACGATCTGCGTCGGGATCGCGATGTCGATGGGCGCGCTGCTGCTCGCGGGCGGCGCGAACGGCAAGCGGATGGCGCTGCCGAACGCGAAGATCCTGATCCACCAGGTCTCATCGAGCTTCCAGGGCCAGGCGACCGACATAGAGATCCACGCGCGCGAGATCATCGACGTGCGGCGGCGGCTCGACGAGATCATCGCGAAGCACACGAGCAAGGACATCGAGCAGGTGAAGAAGGACACCGAGCGCGACTACTTCATGAGCTCGGCGGAGGCGATGGACTATGGGATCATCGACAGGGTGATCACCGAACACTGAGCGAGCAACGATGGCGCGGCCGACCGAAACGAACGAGCAGCTCCTCTGCAGCTTCTGCGGCAAGTCCCAGCGCCAGGTGAAGAAGCTGATCGCCGGCCCCGGCGTCTACATCTGCGACGAGTGCATCGATCTCTGCAACGAGATCATCGACGAGGAGCTCGTCACCGCTCCCGCCTTCGACCTGCAGAGCCTGCCGAAGCCGCGCGAGATCTACGAGGTGCTCGACGAGTACGTCGTCGGCCAGGAGAACTCGAAGCGCACGCTCTCGGTCGCGGTCTACAACCACTACAAGCGCGTTCAGATGATGCAGTCCGGCGACAGCGAGATCGAGCTGCAGAAGTCGAACATCCTGCTGCTCGGCCCGACCGGCTGCGGCAAGACGCTGCTCGCGCAGACGCTCGCCCGCATCCTGAACGTGCCGTTCGCGATCGCCGACGCGACCGCCCTGACGGAGGCCGGATACGTCGGCGAGGACGTCGAGAACATCCTCTTGAAGCTGATCCAGGCCGCCGAATTCGACGTGCGCAAGGCCGAAACGGGGATCATCTACATCGACGAGGTCGACAAGATCGCGCGCAAGGCGGACAACCCCTCGATCACGCGCGACGTCTCCGGCGAGGGCGTCCAGCAGGCGCTGCTGAAGATCCTCGAGGGCACCCAGGCGTCGGTGCCGCCGCAGGGGGGGCGCAAGCACCCCCACCAGGAGTTCCTGACGATCGACACGACGAACATCCTGTTCATCTGCGGCGGCGCCTTCGCGAACCTCGACAAGGTGATCGAGCGCCGCATCGGCCACCAGGGCGTCGGCTTTGCCGCGGTGATCCACGACCAGGCCGAGCACGACAAGGGCGCGATCTTCGAGCACTGCCTGCCCGAGGACCTGATCCACTACGGCCTGATCCCCGAGTTCATCGGCCGCCTGCCCGTCGCCTCGGCCGTGCACCAGCTGACCTGCGACGACCTCGTCTCGATCCTGATCGAGCCGCGCAACGCGCTCGTGAAGCAGTTCCAGCGCTTCTTCTCCTTCGACGGGATCGAGCTGGTGTTCGCCGACGACGCGCTGCGGGCGATCGCCGAGCGCGGCCTGGAGCGCGAAACGGGCGCGCGCGGGCTGCGCTCGATCATGGAGGAGATCCTGCTCGAGGTGCAGTTCGAGCTGCCCTCCCGCCAGGACGTGAAGAAGTGCGTGGTGACGCGCGAGACGGTCGAGAAGGGCCTCGCGCCGACGCTCGTGACCGAAGCGATCCACGACGAGGCGGAAGAGGACGATCTTCCGCAGCGGCGCACGGCGCGCAAGGGCTCCGCCTAGGCGCGGACGTGGACGTGTCCGAGGAGAGCACCGACGCGCAGCGGCTGGCGGCGCTCGAACAGCTGTCGACGCGCGAGCTGCACGACCGCGCGGTGCGGCGCGCCGAGCGGCACGTGGACGTGAAGTTCTTCTGGTCGCTGCTCGAGACGATCCCCGCCGCCGAGGCCGCGAGCGGCAACCTCCGCGAGGCGGACTTCGACATCATCGCCTCTCGCAACACGATCGCAGACGCCGTGCACAGCGGCGACGGCGAGCTCGCCGAGGCCCTGCGCCCGCTGTTCATCGACTATTTGCGCAAGCACCCGGAGGGCTGAACTCCCTGTCTGATGTACCGACCGGCGCATGCGCCGGTCGG